>JAEWOQ010000039.1 GCA_023460875.1 Pseudomonadota bacterium | reverse complement strand
CCACCGCACCACGCGCGACGACACAGCGCGCCACCGCACGACGCGCGACGGCACAGCGCGCGACGACACGACGCGCCCGCGAGGTGCGGCGGCGGCGCAGCCCTGCCGGGCGATGCGCACGCAGGGCCCCGAGAAGGAGTCGAGGAGCGCGGGGGATCCATGGCCGCGGAGATGCTCGCATGTCGGATCGGTAGGTCTCAAGGCGCCCTCGGCGCCTCGCCCTTGCCTGAGGGCGGAATTTTCCGGAACCTGGCCGGAGGTGCCCTTGCTTCAGACCCGATGACGTCACCCCAGTCACGCTCGCGGCGCGCCCCCTGGCGGGGCACGGCGGTCTTCCTCGCGCCGTGGCTGGCTTTGGCTGCTTGTGGTGGTGTCGCTGGGGAGGCCACAAAGGCCCCCGCGCGCGAGCAACCCGCCCAGCGCCGTCCAGCTCCCCAGCGGCCCGATCCGGAGCGCTTTCGCCTGGGGCTCCCCCAGGACGAGACGGCCTTCGACTACGACGTCGCCGATCAACACGACGACCCGGCGCCCACCCTCGACGGCATCCCGCCGGTCACCCGCGCCGTCGCCCGCGCGCTGCAGCCGTACCTCGAAGTGCGCCGGGCGCGCCTGGTGGGGGTCGCTCCCGGAGCGAAGCGCATGCTCGTGCTCACGCGGACGAGCGAGACGACCCAGGTGCACGAGGTGGACGGCCCCCTGGGCATGCGGAGACAGGTGACCTTCGGGCCCGAGCCCGTGGAGCAGGTGGCCTATCTGCCCGGGGGGACGCGCGCCTTGAGCTACCGGCGGGACGCGGGGGGAGACGAGAACCACCAGATCTTCCTGCTCGATCTGGAGACCCGCGGCACGCGACGGCTGAGCGACGGCAAGAGCCGCCACGGGCCTTTCCGTTGGTCGAGCACCGAGCAGCTCGCGTTCACGAGCACCGCGCGGAGTGGCCGCGACACGGAGCTCCACAGCTACGATCTGCGATCGGGGACGTCGCAGGTGATCGCGGAGCTGGACGGGCGCTGGGTGGTCCTCGGCTGGTCCTCCGACGCGAAGCGCTTGCTCATGCAGGAGTCACGCTTCGCCGACGAGTCCACGGTGCACGTCGTCGAGGTGGACACCGGCGAGATGACGGCGATCGCGCCCCTCGTCGCCAACACGTCCATCCGGCGCGCCTGGTTCGCCAGGCGCCCGGGCTTCGTGTACGTGCTGTCGGATCGCGAGCGCGACTTCGCGGGGGTCTTCGAGGTCGATCTGGCCACCTTGCAGTGGCGCCTCATCACCCCCGATCAGCCCTGGGACGTCGAAGAGGCCGCCACCTCCTCGGACGGTCGGCGGCTCGTCTTCTCCCTCAACGAACACGGCTACTCGAAGGTCTATCTGAAAGACCTCATGACCGGGCGGCAGCGGCGCTTGGCGCTGCCCGAGGGGGTCGTCTCGGGGCTGCGCTTCGTGGACCGCGATCGCAAGCTCGCCTTCACGGCCACGACGCCCACGGAGCCCGAGGACGTCTATCTCTTCGATCTGGGGGCGGGGGTGCTGCGGCGCTGGACCGAGAGCGAGCTCGGGGGGCTGGCCCGGGGTGGGTTCGTGGTCCCGGAGCTCGTGCAGGCGCGGGGCTTCGACGGGCTCGAGATCCCGGCGCTCCTGTACAGGCCGCCGGGGGACGGGCCCTTCCCGGTGCTGTTCTGGATGCACGGTGGCCCCGAAGGGCAAGCGCGCCCCGCCTTCGATCCGATCATCCAGTACTTCGCCTCGGCGCGGGGCATCGCCGTGCTCGCTCCCAACGTGCGGGGCTCCTCCGGTTATGGGAAGCGCTTCATGGGGCTCGACGACGGGATGCGGCGGCACGACGCGGTCGCCGACGTGGGCGCCCTGCTCGACTACGTCGATGGACGAGGAGATCTCGACGCGGGCCGCGTCGGGATCCACGGCGCGAGCTACGGCGGCTTCATGGTGCTCGCCTCTCTCGTGGCTTACCCGAAGCGCTTCGTCGCGGGCTCCGACGTGGTGGGCATGTCGGATCTCGTGAGCTTCTTGGAGAGCACCGGCGCCTACCGGCGGGGGGTGCGCCGCGGGGAGTACGGCGACGAGCGGGATCCGAAGGTGCGCGAGTACCTCGCCTCGATCTCCCCACTCACCCACGTCAAGCGCATCCGCAGCGCGCTCCTGGTCGCCCACGGGGAGAACGATCCGCGGGTGGCCCTCTCGGAGGCCGAGCAGATCGTGAGCGCCGTGCGTAAGAACGGCGCGGAGGCGTGGTTCTTCGTGGGCCGGAGCGAGGGACACAGCTTTCGCAGGCGGCGCACCCGCGACACGTTCTATCGGGTCATGTCGGAGTTCTTCGAGCGGCACCTCTTGCAGCGCGCGGCCCTCGGTCTGGAGGGGGAGGATCCGTGAGCTCGCGGGCCTCGTTGAAGGCGCGGTAGCGGTTGCCCAAATAGAAGCAGGTGACGCCATGGGCCAGCACGGAGGCGAGCACCGTGACGCTCACCGCCGCCCACACGGGGGCGCGCGGCAGCGACGCGTGGACATCTGTCGCGTAGTAGATCGCGGCCACGCCGATTGGGCCGAACCAGCCCACGAAGGCGGTGTCCGCGTGCGTGCGCAGCTCTGGGAGGAAGGGGCGCAGCAGGAACGCGACGGGGAGGCGCCGTAGCAGCAGGATGGCGACGGCCAGCAGCGCGGCGCGCCACCCCAGGGCCGCGATCTCGTCCCAAGGCACGAGGATCCCGAACAGCAAGAAGCCGGGGACGACGAAGAGCCGCTCTACCGCCTCCTGGATGCGCTCGCTCGTCGCCTCCTCCCGGTCCATCAAGCCGTAGTTGAACGTGACGCCAGCCGCGAAGACACCGATCAGCCCGTTCATCTGGAGGAGGTCGAGGATGCTGAGGGTGAAGAACGTGAGCGCCAGAGCATAGGAGAGGAAGGCTTTGGAGGAGACGTCGTGGTGCTCGAAGCCGTGGTGCAGGGCGTGGCGCGCGACCCAGCCGACGGTGACGCCGAGGAGCGCGGCGAGCACGGTCTCGTAGAGGAGCGTCCGCACCCACTCCGCCCAGCCCGCGGACCCCTGCTGCAGGAGCAGCAGCGGTAGGAGCAGCAGCGGCAGGGCCACGCCGTCGTTGGCGCCGGACTCGCCGGTGAGCAGGTTGCGGATGCGGGTGGGGACGTTCCGCTCCGCGACCTGCCCCGTCACGACGGTGGTGGCGAGCACGGGATCGGTGGGCGCGACCATCGCGCCGAGGGCGAGCGCTGGGAGCAGGGGGAGCTCGAGGACGACCGAGAACAGGCCCGCCGAGATGCCCGTCATGCCGATCATGCCTCCGATCACGAGCAGGAGCTGAGAGCGCGCTGCGGTGATGGGGTAGCGGTGCGGGAGGCGCAGAGCCGCGGCCATCAGCGCGACGGCCAGCAGCAGGTGGGTGAGCTCGTGCACGAGGGCCATCGGCGTCTCCCAGTCCTCTGGGCGCATCCAGTGCAACCCGATGGGGCCCACGATGACGCCCAAGGCGACGGCGAGCAGCGGCTCCGTGAGCGGGGACCGCTGGAGGGGCTCGTACAGGATGGCCGTGACCAGGATGAGGCCAGAGGTCAGGGTCAGGAACAGGACCGCTTCGTCCATGCCACTGACTTCAACGGCCCCCGCGGGCGGCGCCGAAGCCTGGACGGCGAGGAGCGCCTGCGCAGCGCGCCGAGGGATTCCCCAGCTCAGGCGGGCGCGAAGATCGGCACCTTGCGTTGCAGGGTGGCGTAGTCGACGGGCTTGCTCAGGTGCACGTCGAAGCCCGACTCGAGGGCGCGCCGCCGGTCCTCCTCTGCGCCGTAGCCGGTCACCGCCACCAACACGACGCCGCGCAGCGTCGGGTCGCTGCGCAGACGACGGGCGACCTGGTAGCCGTCGATGTCCGGTAAGCCGATGTCGAGCAGGATCACGTCCGGTTGCTCGCGGGCGGCGACGCGGACCCCCTCGCCGCCGTCAAAGGCGATGGAAGCCTCGTGCCCGTGGGCTTGCAGGAGGGCGGCGAGCATCTCGGCGGCGTCGCGGTTGTCGTCGATCACCAGCGCCGTGAGGGCGCCGGGGTGTGGATCGATCGCGCCATCGGCGAGCAGCTCGAGCAACGGGAGGGACACGCGGAAGCTGCTCCCGCAGCCGGGCCCAGGGCTCTCCGCGACGAGGTCGCCGCCGTGGAGCTCGACGAGGTGCCGGGCCACGGCGAGCCCGAGCCCGAGCCCGCCCTCGGAGCGGGCCAAGGAGCGACGCTCTTGGGTGAAGACGTCGAACAGGCGCGGCAATCGATCGGGGGCGACGCCGACGCCCGTGTCGCTCACGACGACGCTCGCCGTCTCCCCCTCGCCGCTCACCTCGACGTAAATCTTCCCTTTGTCCGGCGTGTACTTGCAGGCGTTGTCGAGCAGGTTCGTGAAGACCTGCGTCAGTCGCACGGAGTCGCCCCGCACCAGCGGCTGATCTCGATAGGTGACGGTCAGCTGGTGTCCGCGCCCCTCGATGCTCGCGCGGGTCGCCTCGAGGGCGCTCTCGACCGCGTAGCGGAGGGGCACGCGGCGACGGGTGAGGTGGAGCTGTCCCCGGGTGATCCGGCCGACGTCGAGCAGATCGTCGACGAGTCGCGTCAGGTGAGTCGCTTGCCGCTCGACGACCCCGAGGGCCCAGCGGGTGCGTTCGGGGTCCTCCGTTCGCTTGGCGACGTCGATGGCGTTTCGAATGGGGGCGAGCGGGTTGCGCAGCTCGTGTCCGAGCATCGCGACGAACTCACCGATGAGCCGCACGTCGGCCTCGAGCTGCGCGGCGCGCTTCTCATCGGTCAGATCCCGGGTCACCTTGGCGTAGCCGCGCAGCGTCCCGTCCTCATCGTGGAGCGCGGTCAGCACGACGTGCGCCCAGAACTGCGTGCCATCCTTGCGGACCCGCCAGCCCTCGTCCTCGAAGCGTCCGTCCTTCGCGGCGCGCTCCAGCTCCGTCTGCGGCCAGCCTGCTCGGATGGCCTCTGCGGGATAGAAGCGGGAGAAGTGATGGCCGATGATCTCATCGGCGTGGTAGCCCTTGATGCGCTCCGCGCCGCCGTTCCAGCTGACCACGATGCCGCGGTCGTCGAGCCCGAAGATCGCGTAGTCACGCACCTGCTCCACCAGGAGCCGGAACAGCTCCAGGCGGGGGGTGTGATCGGAGGAGCGGAGTGGAGGCGTGTCGGGCATCGGTGAAGTTTGGGAAAGCGGAACCGCCCACCGGCTCACCAACTAGCATAGCGCCACGGCTCGAGCGTGCGGCTGAAACTACCCATTGGGATCTTTCGGGGTGCCCGGCGAGGCCACCGGCGAGCTGCGCCCCAGCGCAAATGGCCCATTTCGGGGTCGACTCCGATCATCGCCGGCCAGGGCGAGGAGGACGTCGCGCTCGGTCCCACCAGTGTCCCATCAGTGGTCGAAGGGAGCTGAACCGACGAGGGCGAAAAGTTGTCCTCCCCCTGTCGAGGTGGGCAGGGTCGAACATATGGAGCAGCGCTGTGAAGTCTGTGCGGGGTTTCGGCCGGAGGCGAGCCGCGGGCCGCAGAAGTTGGTGGAGGTGCCCTTCGACGTGAGGAGCGTCGTCCTGTGTACGGGGCACGCACGCATCGCCGAGAACTCTGGGGCGACGACCTTCGAGGCGCTCCGTGAGCTGTACGGCGCCGGGCGTCGCTCCTTCGTGCCCCGGCGCGCGCCCAGCGCGGGAACGCTGCCGGACGATCAGCGCCGAAGCGCCGGGCGTCGCGTCGGCGATCGGCTGGGCTGAGACCCCGAACCAGCGCTCGATGATCTCCGTCAGCCCGGGGAGCGCTTGGGGCGGCCGGGGCGCGGCTTGGGCGTGGTGGGCGGCGCGAGGAACTCGGCGGGCTCCGCTTCGAGCAGAGGAGAGAGCTCCGCGAGGAAGAGCACGGAGAGGTTCTTCTGGCCCGCTTCGATGCGCTGCAGGTGCCTGACGGAGACGCCGAGCCTGCCCGCGAGCTCCTCCTGGGTCATGCCCAGCCCGGAGCGGAGCTCGGCGATACGTCGGCCCGCGTCCGCCAGAACCCGATCGGGATCTCTGTAGCGCACCGGGTCACCTGAGCGGCGCAAACCTCGAATAAACACGGTCCCTAAGCGTCGTGTTACGTGCTAGGGTTTCGCCGCCGGGCGCAGAGGCCGTCCGGCGCGGCGCCGGTGGGGCGCCCTCGGCGCGCGCTGCGCACCGGGAACGACGATACAGCCTGGCAAGGGGGGAGCGACGGGTTGGAAACACATGGGTTGGAGAAAGAGCTGGATTCGCCGAGGCGGGTACCGGGGCGACGTTGGTGCGTTGGCCGGCCGTCGAGGAAAGCGATCCACGAAGAACGAGCGAGACGCGAGACAAACGGACACGGAGGCGCCTGCGGAGGCGGAGCGAGGCTCGGAGGCGGAGCGAGGCTCGGAGGCGGAGCAGCGCTCCGGAACACCGAGCTCCGGCGAGCCGAGCACGAGCGAGCCGAGCTCCAGCGAGCCGAGGTCTGGAGCGCATCAGAACTCCAGAGCGCAGCCGAGCACGGGCGACCCGCCGTCGACGGGGAGTGAGGCGTGGATCGCCGACCTCGAGCACGACGCGGTGCGCCTCGACTGGGCCGAGCGGGACGCCTACGCGAGCCTGTTGGCGGCCATCCAGGAGCACGACAGCACCCGTGCGGCCTACGCGCGGTGGCAGAGCGTGCGGGAGCGTCGCTTGGTCGCGGAGGCGCGCTTGGACGTGCTCCACGCCGCGCGGCGCGCGAAGGGACGCACAGGCCGCTGAGGGCGGCGCCCCGTGCGTGATTCGGCCGCGGGGCGGGGGGGGTGTGACGCGGGCAGCGGCCGGAGGGGCCCACGGTGCTTCAGAGGCCAGGCCGCACCGGGGAAGGAGAGAGGGCTCGGGGCGCAGTCCAGGGGCGCTCGGCGCGCTCAGTCCGTCGACACGCCGGCCGGCTCGTAGAGCCCGAGGGCGCGATTCGCCGTGAAGCGGATGCGGAGCCCGATGGCGTCAGGATCGCCCGTGTCGTGGGCCAAGGCCATGACCGAGGTGAGCGCCGAGCGGGCGCTGCGCAGCTCGGCGAGCAGCCAGCGCACGTGCTCGGGCTCGATGGGGCGACCGGCTTCGAGGGCGCGCTCGATGTCCGCGGCGCGCCACTCGATCTGGACGCTGCGAGGGGGCAGGGTCCCCGCGCCGCCGCAGTCAGGGCAGTCGACCACGCCGTAATCGGTGGCCGCCTCTCCGCTGCCGAGGCAGCTCATACATTGTTGGCTCGTCTGCGCTTGACTCATCGCCTCGATGATAACGGCAGATGGGGCGATGAGGAGGATCTTTGGAGAGGATCCGTGCGGAAAGGAGCTGCGGGAGGGGCACGGCGGGGTTCGAGGGAGAGGCCGCTATGCGAAGTTTGCATGGATGGGCGTCGATTCATGCGTTGGGTGCATGGC
>JAEWOQ010000038.1 GCA_023460875.1 Pseudomonadota bacterium | reverse complement strand
GCTCGCTTGTGGGCGGCTCGCTTGTGGGCGGCTCGCTGGGTGGCTGCGACGTGGACGGCTCGCCTGTGGACGGCTCGCTTGTGGGCGGCTCGCTGGGCGGCTGCGACTTGGGCGGCTCGCTCGTGGGCGGCTCGCCTGTGGACGGCTGGGGCGTGGGCTCGCTCATGGGTGGCTCCTCCACCCATTCTCCTTCGAGGATCGCGTCGTCCAGAGGATCGCTGGGCTGCTCCGCCTCCCAGGGGGGAAGCTCGGGGCGCTCGTACTCGGGGGGTGGCAGATGAGTCGGTCGCTCCGCGCCTGCGCCGCAGGCGAGCGCGACGAGGGCCGTCAGGGGCGCCACCACACGTCGGACGAAGCCGCCGACCTCTCTCCGTGTCATCGAACCACGCTCCGCCCTGCGGAGGTCTTCCCTAGGGGCATCTCCCAGGGAGGGGGTCTCGGCGACGGCGCCTTCCACCTCGCCGCGGCGAGTACCCTGTGCTGCTCGTGTCACGGGCGCAGCCTCCCTCGGCGAGGGGCGGTCACGCAACCCACCTCTCCTCGTCCACGGAGCGCAGGGTCGCCTCCAGATCGTAGGCGGGGCGATAGCCGAGCTCGCGGCGAGCTCTCGTGTCGTCGACCATGCACACGTAGCGGATGAAATCGAGTTCGGGCGCAGGAAAGCTCGTGACCTTCAGTCGGAACGCCTGTCGCAGCACCCCCTTGGTGAGGGTGTAGGGGACGGACACCGTGCGACGCCCCAGCAGCGCCAACGCCCGCGACAAGGGAACGGGCGGCGGCCCCGCGATGTTGAACACCCCCCTCCGCCCCGGCGCCAGGGCGCATTCGATGGCGCTCACCACGTCGTCCTGGTGCAGGGCCTGGATCATCGGATCGAAGCCCATGACCGTAGGGACCACGTCGAGGCGCAGGTAATTGCTCGGGGCGTTGCGCACCGTGCCGAGGATGTTGGCTGGGCGCAGGATCACGAACTCGATCTCTGGAGAGCGCCAGAAGAAGGACTGGGCGAACATGTCGAGCTCGACGATGTCGCGCATCTCACTGAAGGCCCCGCCCGCCAGGAGAGGGGCCTCCTCCGTGAGGAACTGCGGGTTGTCCGGGCGCGGCCCGTAGGCGTTGGCGCTCGACAGGAGGACCACCTTCGGGATCCCGAACTGGTCGGCGTACTCCAGGATCTTCTGGAGCGCGACGAGGTTCTGGGTCTGATGCTCTGCGCCCTTGCTTGGGTTGTGGAGGACGCCCAGGTGCAAGATGGCCCCGATGTCGCCCCGCCGAAACACCTGGCGCGCTTGGCTGCGTCGAGGATCCAACGCCACGTGGTCCACGTCCGGAGGCAGACCCCGGATGGGCTTGGGATCGAGCCCGACGATGCTCCGGTAGCGGTGGAGCCGTCTGGCCACCCGGCGCCCCAGGCGCCCTGAGATCCCCGTGATCAGCACCGCGCCTTCACGGATCCGGTCGTGGCGCTCGTTCGAGAGCCGCCGCTCCCCTCCCTGACGCCGTTCGTGCGTGTCATCCCGCTCGCCCATCTGGGCCGATCAATAAAACAGGTGCGTCCGTTGCGCGAGCGCTCGGTTCAACATGTCCTGGATCGTCTGCTTCACCAGCCAGACTTTGTCACGGATGATGAGGTCGTCGTCCTGCGGATCGCCGCCGAAGCGGAGGGGCTCCCCGAAGTAAAGCCGGTATTTCATCGGCAGCGGAAGCTGGCCGCCCGGGAGCAGCACCTGTGGTACGATGGGAAATGAGGGCATCTTCAGCGCCCGGGCCGCCCACTCCAGGTTGCCCAGGCTGACGTACTGCTCTTCTGCCCCCACGACGGCCACGGGCACGATCGGCGTGCCGGTCTCGATGGCCAGGCGCATGAAGCCGAGCCCGAACTCTTGCAGCTGGTAGCGCTGGCTGAACGGCTTGTTGATGCCGCGGGTGCCCTCCGGGAAGACCAACAACGCCTCGTCCATCTCGAGCAGCCGACGGGCGTTCTCCGGCACACCGACCACCTGGCCCACCCGATTGAAGAAGGTGGCCGCGAAGGGCAAGCTGAGCGCCCATTTCTCGATCATCGCCCGCACGACGCGGGGCGGCTGCGCATCCAGGAAGAGGGCCGTGCCGATGATGGCCCCGTCGATGGGGATCTGCCCCGAGTGGTTCGACACCAGCAGCGCGCGCCCTTCGGGCACGTTGTCCAGGCCGAAGGTCTCCGTTCGGAAGTACATCCGGTGGAAGAACGCCAAGGCGGCGACGGCGGATTTGGCCACGTCGGGATCCAGGCCGAAGGGGTCGCCGCCCCGGGCCTCGTAGCGAGCCCTCAGCCAGGTCACCCGCTCTTCGAAATCGTCGCCGAGGAGCCGCCGCGTCCACTCGTCCGCCTTCTGCCGCGCCACGCCCATCAGCTTGCCGACGATGGGCAACACCGAGGGACCAGCTACGTCCGACAGGCGAGCGAGTGCGTTGTGGCGCTTCATGATGGGGCGCACGCCCGAAGCGTGCCTGCTCTGACCACGCTACCATTCGCCGCGCGGTCGGCCCACGTTTCTGGGAACTCACCTCCAGGAGCGGACCCCGACGTCGGCGACGTCGAGCCCGTTGACGACGACGACCGCCACCGCGACGATGCCCTGGTGGTGATTCCGCCGCCCCTCCGACCCGGCGCGCGGGTGCACGTCGTCGCGCCGTCGAGCCCCTTCGACGTCGAAGCGGTGCGTCGGGGGATCGAGTGGCTCGAAGAGCGCTACGAGGTCGTCCACGCCCCCGGCCTGTTCGACCGGCGCGACGGCTTCCTGGCAGGAACCGACGCGGAGCGCCTCGCGGAGATCCAGGAGGCGCTCGACGCAGCGCATGTGGCCGCGGTGCTGACGGCCCGAGGCGGCTACGGCGCGCTCCGCCTGCTGGACCGACTGAACTGGTCCGCCTTCACCCGCGCCCCCCGCTGGATCGTCGGCTTCTCGGACGCGACGGCACTGCACTGCGAGGCAGGCCACCGTGGCGTCGCGAGCCTCCACGCGATGAACGTCGCTGGCCTGGGCGACGCCGGGGAAGAGGCCCGCGCCCGCTGGGTGGCCGCTCTCGAAACGCCGAGCGCCGCGCGGTCCTGGCAGGACCTGTCCCCGATCTCCGCGCCCGGCACCGCGGAGGGGCGGCTCTTCGGGGGCAACTTGACGCTGCTCTTCACCCTCGCGGCGAGCGGGCGCCTGCACGTCCCCCTGGGCTGTCTCCTGCTCCTCGAGGACGTGACGGAGACCTCCTACCGGATCGACCGTATGCTGACGGCCTTGTGCCTCGGCGGGCACCTCCAGCGGGCGGCGGGCGTCGTGCTGGGCACCTTCACGGATTGCTCCCCGGGTAAGTACGAGGTGCCCGTCGAGCAGGTGCTTCGGGATCGCCTCGCGGCGCTGGGGGTCCCGATCGCGGGCGACCTCCCCGTCGGACATGGCGCCCACAACGATCCCGTGCCCTTGGGTCGCGCCGCGCGCCTCGAGTGCGCCGGACCGAACGGAACCCTCCTGCGACTGCTCCCGGAGCGGTGACGACGCGGTGACGACGCTGGGCCGGCACCGGGCCTGGCTCAGCCGGCGGCGCTCCCCTTCTTCGGGGGCGGCGGTGGGGGCG
>JAEWOQ010000037.1 GCA_023460875.1 Pseudomonadota bacterium | reverse complement strand
GACCCGGAGGGCGCCGTCCCCGGTGCGCAGGACGACGTCGGGCGGGGTGCCGAACACGGCGCCCTCCCCGGGATGAAGTGCGCGCGGGTAGTCATCGGTCGGCTCCGCGGCGAGGACGAAGAAGCGCGCTCCCGAGAGCTCGAGGGCCAGGCCCGGCACAGGGGCCACGGCCCGGATCCGGCGCAGGATCCGCGCCGTGGACCAGCTCCAGTCGACCCGCAGGAGCGCCCCTGCCTGGCCGGTCGCCCTGGAGGTCTCGGCGGTAGGGTCCGGCGCCCAGGTGGCGGCCGCCTCGTCTTGGGGCGTCTCGACCAGCGGCTCCCCCCGAGCGATGCGCGCCACCGTCGCCCGGAGCTGCCGCAGGCTGGGGCGATCGAGGCGCCGCGCCAGCTGCCAGGAGTCGCTCTCCCCCACGAGCAGGGGCTCCTGCGCCAGGATCGCGCCCTCGTCGTAGCCCTCCGTGAGCCGGTGAATGGTGACCCCCGTGAGCCTGTCACCAGCGTCGATGGCGGCGAAGTAGGGGTTGGGCCCCCGGTGCCGCGGGAGGAGGGAGGGGTGGGCGCCGATGCCGCCGAGGCGAGCGCGCGCCAGCTGCCCGACGGTGAAGCGACGCGTCCAGAACCAGCTCACGATCAGATCGGGGCGGACCCGCGCGAGCAGCGCCTCGAGGTCCGGCGTCGTGTCCTCGCTCAGCAGATCCACCAGGGGGCTCGTGGGGGAGAGCCGCCCGCGGAGTCGTCGGCGGCCGGGCCCCTCCAGGGTAGGCAGAACGGCCGCGACGAGGTCGTGTCCATCCCGGAGCAGGAGGCAAGCGGCCAGGGGCAGTCCGAAGAAGGCGATGCGGAGGGCGGTCACAGGGGTCTCGAGGCGGGAGAGGGCCGGGACGGTGGCGGTACGGTGGTGGGACTCGCTGGCTGGCACCCTGACGGCGAGGTCGCGGGTGCCGAAAAGTTGCTCGTTTCTCTGGGCCGGTTGTAACCCGACTTCATGAACAGTGGCCTGCCCGACCGTCCCTGCGGCCCGGACGGGGGACCTCCTGCGCAGGAGAGCCCCCCAGGTTTTCGGCCGCTGCTGCGGGGAAACCAGCGCTTCGATCCGAGCGCGGCGCACCGGGACATCCTCGTCTTCGACGACGTCCACAAGGCCTATCGGGAGGACGTGCCTGTCCTGAAGGGGCTCAGCCTCGACATCGCCCGGGGGGAGTTCGTGTTCATCACGGGCTCGTCGGGGGCCGGCAAGAGCACGCTGCTCCGGCTGATCTACGCGGCCGAGCGGGCGGACCAGGGGCGGATCCTGTTCCTGGGCCGGGACGTGAGCCGCCTCGCGCCGAGCTCCGTGCCGTTCCTGCGCCGGAACATCGGCGTGGTGTTCCAGGACTTCAAGCTCGTCCCGAACTGGACCGTGTCCCAGAACGTGGCGGTGTCCCTCGAGGTGCTCGGGGTGGCCCCCAAGGTGGTGCGGCAGCGGGTCGGCGAAGCGCTGGACCGGGTGGGGCTCGCTGGGCGCGGACGAGACCGGGCCGCGAACCTGTCGGGCGGTGAGCGGCAACGCATCGCCATCGCCCGCGCGATCGTGGCGGAGCCGGCGCTGCTCCTCGCGGACGAGCCCACGGGCAACCTCGACCCTCAGCTCGCCGTCGACATCCTCGGGCTGTTCGAGGACATCCACGAGACGGGGGTGACGGTGCTCTTCGCCACCCACGATCGCTCGCTCCTGGACGTCCGCCCCCGGCGCGTCGTCGTGCTCGACGAGGGGCGCGCCACGGACATTCGCCACGGGCTCAACGACGACGCGGCCGTGGAGAGGCTGAAGGTGGCATGAAGGTGCTCGAGCGTGCGTGGCGGGCGACCAAGGCGGATCTGCGGTTGCACGTGCTCAGCGTCTTCAGCGTCGCGGTGGCCTTCGTGTGCCTCGCGGCGGCCCTGCTGGTCGTGGTGAACATCGACGCGGTGCGCCAGCGCTGGGAGCAGAGCGGGCGCGCCTCCGTGTACCTGCGCTCCGACGTCACCTCCGCTCAGGTGGAGCAGGTGCGCGCCGCGCTGAGCGCCACTCCGGGCGTCGGCGCGGTGCGGTTCGTCTCCCCGGAGGAGGCGCGCAGCGAGGTGCTCGGCGCGTCGAACGACGACGTCCTCACGGCCCTGCCCCCCGAGGCGTTCCCCGCGTCGCTCGAGTTCGATCTGCAAGACGACGCGGCCGCGGTGCGCATCGCCCAGCTCTCCGAGCAGCTCCGGGTGCTCCCCTACGTGGAGGCGGTGGAGACCTACGAGGCCTGGGGAGAGCGCCTGAAGAGCCTCCTCTCTGGAGGCGTGAGCGCCGCGCTGCTCCTGCTGGGGGTGGTGCTCCTGGCGGTGATCAGCGTCGTGTCCTCGACCATGCGCATGGCCCTGCAGCGGCGCAGCGCGGAGGTGGAGGTGCTCAAGATGGTGGGCGCCACGGACGGCTACGTGCGCGGTCCCTTCGTCGTCGAGGGCGCCATGCAGGGGGCGGTCGGCGCCGCCGCCGCGGTGGGCATCCTGGGCTGCGTCCACGTGATCATCCGCAGCAGCTTCGACGGGGCCCTCGGGACGCTTCTGGGCGCGTCGCCCTCGTTCCTGCCCTGGACGGCCTGCGTGGCGCTCGTCCTGTTGGGCGCGATCATCGGCGCCGCCACCGCCGCCGTCAGCCTGCGGCAGCCGCTCGTGGGTGAAACGTGCAGCTGAAGAGCCCCGCCCATTCATGCACAGAACGCATGAATCCCCGCTCATTCATGCACACCACGCATGACCAGCCCACGAACCCTCCTCGAGGGGTCACGGCTACCCACCAAAACACCAACGATCCACCCCGCCCCCGCAGGCGCCCCCGATCCCCCCGCCGTCACTGGGCCCACTGGGTCGGCTTGATCGCGCTCTCCCTGGCCGTCTCTGCGGCGGCCGACCCCGGGACGACAAAGGGCTCGGCGGGGAGCGACGCCGGGCTAGATCCCCAGGCGCTCGAACGTCGCCTGGCGACCCTCGAGCGGGAGCAGCACACCCTGGAGCGGCGCCTGGCGACGGACGACGCCGAACTGCGCACGCTCCGCCAGCGGGTCATCGCCCGCGGGCGCGCTTACTATCGGGTCTCCCGGGGCGGGCCCACCGGGAAGGACTGGTTCGAGCACGCGGGGCGGGTCGAGCGGCTCCGCCGCGGCCTGCTCGTCGACGGCGCGCGCCTGAAGGAGCTAACGCAACGCCGAGAGAGCACGAAGGAGCGGCTCGCCCTGGTGCGCGAACGGCGGGCGCCGCTGGCGGCAGAGAGCCGCGACTTCGAGCAGATGCGGTCGGCCCTGCTCGCCCAGAAGGAGCGTGAAGAGGCGTTCGAGCGAGCGTTCCTGGAGAGCCGCGCGGCGCCCCACACGGCCATCTACGGCGCGGGCCCGGGGCTCGGCGTCGACGACGGCAGCGGCTTCATCCAGATGCGTGGGCGCTTGCCGTTCCCGCTCCCGGGGCGCGCGGAGGTCGAGCAGGTGCGCCGCCCCTGGGCTCGTGGCACGGGCTTGGAGATGCACGCGCCGGCGGGGACGTCCGTGCGGGCCGTCTTCGGGGGGCGCGTGGCCTTCGCCGACACCTACGGGGACTACGGCAAGACCGTCATCTTGGATCACGCCGACGGGTACTACACGGTGAGCGCGCACCTCGGGTCCATCGAGGTGGGCGCGGGCGACGAGGTGGCGGCCGGATCACGTCTCGGCGCCTTGGGCGGCGGCGCGGCGGGACGAGCGGTCCTCTATTTCGAGGTGCGCCGCGCCAACGACACCCTGCCGCCCTCCGAGTGGTTCGGCATTTGAACGAGCCGGGCCGATCCGGAGGCGCTGGGGAGCCTCGGGCCCTGGTCTGCTTGCGGCTTCCGAGATGACCTCGGACAATCCGCCATCCATGAGCGACGACGCCGTCGAGCGCCGCGGAGAACCTCGTGTCGGTGCAGCGGGGAGCGCCGCGGCCGATCCGCCAACGGTTGCCCACTCTGCGGAAGACCAGCCGACGGGAGATCAACCGGGTCGGAGCGCGCCCCGCTACGGCCTCGCCCTCGTCTGCGCCCTGCACGGGGCGGTGTTCGCGGTCGCGGCTGCCCAGCTGCCGTGGCCCGGCGTGTCCTGGGCGACGTTCTTGCTGGGGGGCGTCGCGGTGGCCCACCTCGTCCTGGGAGCGCTGGGCGCCCTGGGCCAGGAGCGTTGGGTGCGACCCCTCTGGGCGGGGCTCGCGGCGGTCTCCCTGGCGTGTTGGCTGGGCTTGTCGACCGCCACCGTCGCCGCGGCCCTGTACCTGGCGGCGCTTTACCAGGGGCTCGGCGCGGCCCTGGCGGCGGCGCTGGGGGTGCTCGCGGCGGTGCTGGCCCTGTTCACGGTCCCCTTCGCGTGCTGGGGACTCACGGTGACGCGCCCCTGGCGCTGGCTCGCGGCGCGCGCCGAAGAGGAGACACCCGGGGGGGGCGCTGGTCGAAGGCGAGCCGGGAGGGCTCTCCAGCGGACGAGCGTCGCCTTGGGGGTGGTGCTGGGCGCCGCCGTGATCACGGTGTTGATCCTGGCTCACCGCAGGGGCACCGCCACGCCGGTGGGCGCGTGGGGAGACACGTCACCGGGGGCCGTGTGGGCGCAGGTCCACCCGGCCCTCCCGTCGTCAGCTAGAGACGGAGGCAGGGGAGACGCCAAGGCGACGCGGAAGGCAGGGGCCAAGGCAGCGCGCGCGGCGGCGCGCCGCGCTCACCTCCTCCGGACGAAGCCCATCGCCTGCTCCGAGCCGGTGACGGGGCCTCGGCTGACGGCCCTCGTGACCTGGCTCGACCGGCGCCGCAGACCCACGTCGCGCTGTGTGCAGGCGCCGACCCCCCCCGAGCTGGAGCGGGCCCTCGTCGCGCTCCTCGAGGGGGAGCGGCACGCGTCCGCGCGAGCGGTCGTGGACTTCGTCGTAGCCCGGCGGGAGCTGGTGCCTCTGCACCCCTGGATCGACGCCCTCGGGATCCGTCCAGCGCGGGACGGCGTGTGTGGTCCTGCGGGTTGTCTGGCCCCTTGGCAGCTCGTGGCGCTCGATCTCTTCACCAGCGAGCAGCCGCTGCCGGCGGTGCCCGACTTCCGCTTCGGTGTCGCGGCGGAGGCGCTGGCGCGAGCGCTGGGTGTCCGTGAAGGTGACCATGAGGAGGCGCCCTGGGTCGCGATCGAGACGGAGACGTACGTCCTCGTCGACGGGAAGGCGGAGCGGCTGAGCCGGCTGCGTCGCCCGCGGCAGCCCCTCGACGAAGCAGGCATCGACCGGGCCCTGCGCGCGGCGGAGCGTCACATCGTCGAAGCCCAGGGCGACGACGGGCGCTTCCGCTACGGACTCGACCCGTTCACGGGGGAGGAGGACTGGGCCTCCCTGAACCTGCCGCGGCAGGCGGGCACCACCCTGGTTTTGTGCGAGCTCGGCCGCTCGAAGGCGAGCCGCCGCGCGGCTCGGCGATCCCTGTCCTTGCTCGCGCGACACGAGCGTCGCCTGGGTGAAGCGTCCGCGCTCAGCATCCCACGGGACCACGCGGCCCTCGGCCACACGGCCCTGCCTCTCGTCGCTCTGCTCACATGCCGGGAAGCGCAGCGCGGTCGTCACGACGAGCTCATCGTGCGCTTGGCGGAGTTCCTGCTCCAGATGCAGCGGAGCGACGGGAGCTTCTCACCTGGCTACGACCTCCGCGCAGGCCACCCCGTAGGGCAGCACGAGGCGCTGTACGCGTCGGGTCAGGCGGTCCTCGCGCTTGTCCTGCTGGAGCAGCAGCTCGGCGCCCTCGATGGAGCACCCGCCCCGGAGCGGGTCGGGAGCGCCATCGATCGGGCGATGGACTACTACGCGGGCGAGTACTGGCCGCGGCTGCTCCGGGACTTCTTCTACGTGGAGGAGAACTGGCACTGCCTGGCTGCGCGGGCCGCCCTGTCCTCCCATCGTCGGCCGCACTATGAGCAGTTCTGCCTCGACTACGTGGCCTTCAAGTCGCGCTTGATCTTGCGGGAAGGCGAGGTCGCCCCGGACCTCGTGGGCGGCTTCGGCGTCACCCCGCTCTTCGAGCCGCCCTACACGGGCAGCGCCGGCCATGGAGAGGCGCTGGCGGCGGCGTTGGCCTTGCAGCGGGCGCGCGGAGAGGAGCGCGCGCAGAACCTCGCCGTGCTCGAGGATCTCTTCGGGTTCTTGGTGCAGGCCCAGTGGGACGCGGCGAGCTGCTTCGCTTGCTCCCCGCGGCAGCGAGTGCTGGGCGGCTTCTCGGAGCACGTGGCCTCCCCGATCATCCGCATCGACTACGTCCAGCACGCCATGGCCGCCCTCGGCCACGGAAAGCGAGAGCTGTTCGCCGCGGGCGCCAGCGGTTCTTGAGGAGCATGTCTCGCTTCCGCGCTTACGCCTTCGGTCTGACGATCATCGCGGCGGTCGCGTACCCCGTGACGTTCCCGCTGGGGCAGGACTCGTTTCCCCTGTCGAGCTACCCGATGTTCTCCTATCGCCGCGAGCGGCCCACGATTTACTTCGCGCGAGCGATCGGGGCAGACGGAGAGGTGCGCCGGGTTCCGCCGGAGCTCGTGGGCAGCAGCGAGGTGATGCAGGCGGCGGTGACCGTGCGCCGGGCGATCCAGAGCGGCAAGGGGCGCATGCGGGAGCTGTGTCGTGGCATCGCGGGCCGCGCCCAGAGCGACGCGGGGCTGCGCGGAGCGCGCATCGAGCTGGTCAGCGCCGAGCTCGATCCCGTGGCGTACTTCGTCGAAGGGCCCGAGCCCGTGAGCCTGCGACGTCATCATCGCTGCCGCGCGCCCAAGGGGGCGAGGTGAAGGCGCTGCTTCGGGCGTTCGATCGACGCTACTACGTCGTCGCGCCCGCCGAGCGCCTGGCGGCGGTGCGGATCCTCGTCGGTGGCTTCGCCGTGGTGTTCCTCTTGGTGAGCGCGCCGAAGTTCTGGGCGCTCGCGTCGTTCCCTGCGGCGGAGCTCGCCCCGGTGGGGCCGCTGTCCTGGCTCGACGCGCCCTGCGCGCCGGCGGTCGTGTACGGGGCGTTCGTCGCCTGCGTGCTCAGCGGGATCGCGTTCACGCTGGGCGTCGGCTACGCCGTGGCGGCGCCGCTGTTCGCCGCTC
Source organism: Pseudomonadota bacterium (assembly GCA_023460875.1). Classification (GTDB taxonomy): domain Bacteria; phylum Myxococcota_A; class Polyangia; order Polyangiales; family Polyangiaceae; genus NIC37A-2. Next base: position 2,655 of record JAEWOQ010000037.1, on the reverse strand, counting down.
TGCTGCTTCTGCTGACGACGTACAGGAGCTCCTTCGGGATGAAGTTCCACACGGAGAACCTGTTGGTGCTCCATGTGCTGCTCCTCGCCGCCGCGCCCGCCGCGGACGCCTGGCGATGGAGAGCCAGAGGCAGAGGCAGAGCCGAGGCGCGCGGGAGGGCCGTCCCGTCGCCCCATGGGCGCTACGGGTGGGCCCTGTGCGCGATGAGCGTGGTGACGGTGATCACCTACGCGCTGGCCGGGGTCGCCAAGCTCCGCAACGGCGGCTGGGAGTGGATGAACGGAGACCTCCTGCGGGCTCAGATCGCCTACGACAACGCTCGCAAGATCGAGCTGGGGAGCCTGCACTCACCCCTCGGCGCTGCGCTGGTCCGCGTGGGCTGGGTCTTTCCGATCCTGGGCTGGCTGACGATGGCCGTGGAGCTGCTGGCTCCCCTGGCGTTGTTGGGGCGCCGCTGGGCCAGCGGTTGGGCGGCGCTCGCCTGGGGGTTCCACGCGGGGGTGCTCGCCGTGATGATGATCGGCTTTCCCTATCCCCTGACCTTCATCGCTTACGCTTCTCTGTTCAGGGCGGAGCGCTTGGGGGAGCTGCGCCTGGTGCGACGGCTCTTCGGTTCATGGTTGCCCGCCACCGCCGCGCAGCCTCGCCCGGACACCGCGCAGCCGCGCTCGGACTCCTCGCCGCCCCACGTCGTGTCCGCGCCGTCGGGTTCCGCGTCCGCTGAGTCGTCGCAGGTGTCCTCCCCGGAGGAGGAGCTCGCCGAGCGCGACGAGTGACCCGCCGCTCTTAGAACCTGAACTCCGTATGGCAGCCCTGGCAGCTCTCCAGGGCCTTGCCCAGCGCCGCCGCGGTGCCGACCACGTCGTTCTCCTTCGAGCGGGCCACGATGAGCTCGAGGTGCCGATGGAACTCCTCGTCGAGCTCGACGAAGCGGGCGATGGCCTCACCGTTCTTCGGCGGAGTGTAGGTGCCGGCGCGGATCGCCGCCTCCGTCTGCTCCTTGGCGCCGTGAACGACGTGCAGCGATTTCGCGACGCTCGTGACCTCGCCGTTCGCGATGGCCGTGACCGCCTCCAGCATGACGTCGTGCAAGAGGCGCATCTCGTGCTGGACTGGGTTGAGAGTCACGGGAGGCGCCGCGCCCTGGGGCGAGGGAGCTTCCTGCGGGGACGCCTGTGATGGGGAGGGCTCTTGGACCTCTTGGCGCGCTCGATCTTCAGCGGTGTCTCCTTCGGTCCCGCGATCACAGGAGATCAGGCTGGTGGTCAGCGCCAAGAGGATCACAGCGGCGCCCAGGAGCCCGGCCCGCCGGTCCTCAGCCGGGCTTTGCGCGCTGCTCATCCTCCGTACGTAAGCGTCCACTTCCCGAAAATCAAGCGCTCCCGCGCATTTGAAACCCCGGAGATGCTGGTACAAAGTGCCGCACCCGCGGCGAGCGGGCGCTGCCGCGACGGCGGATTGGCCACCATGACTCAGACCGCGCTCGAGACCGAGTTGACCCAGCTGATCGTGTCTGCCTTGTCCCTGGAGGACGTGGATCCGGCGAGCATCGATCTGGACGCACCCCTGTTCGGCGACGGGCTGGGGCTCGACTCGATCGATGCTCTGGAGCTGTCCGTGGTGCTGTCTCGGCAGTACGGGGTCAGCATCAAGTCGGACGATCAGAAGAACCGGGAGATCTTCTCCTCCGTGCGCTCGCTGGCGGCCTTCGTAGCGAGTCATCGCACCGTCTGAGCGACTCGAGCCGGCACCATGCTCGGGCGAGTGGCGCGGGGACTGCGGGGGGTCGTGTGGGGCCTCGCCGTGGTCTACCCGTTGGCGCTCTACTGGGCGCTCACCTACCACGGGCCCGTAGCGGCGGCAGGGGTCGCCGCAGGGAGCGGAGCGCTCTGGGGGCTTCGGGTGGCCCTCGCCCCGCGGGGGGCAGGCGCTTTGTGGGGGTTGCCGCTGGCGGTGCTCGCCCTCTCCGCCCTCACCCTGGTGACGGACGACGGGCGGCTCTTGTTGGCTCTCCCGGTGCTCATCAACCTCGCCCTGCTCGTGGTGTTCGGAGGATCTCTCCGCTCGGGGCCGAGCTACGTCGAGCGCGTCGCGCGGCTCATGGATCCGGAGTTGACCCGCGCCAAGGTGCAGCATTGTCGGCAGTTCACCTGGGTGTGGGTCGGCTTCTTCGCCTGCAATGGCGCGGTCATCGCTGGTCTGGCGCTGGCGGACCGCAGAGCGGCGTGGGCGATCTACAGCTCCGTCGTGTCTTACGTGCTCATCGGCTGCCTGCTGCTCCTCGAGTGGGTGGTGCGCCGCTGGCGCTTCGGCGGAGGTCGCGTGGGGCGCGGAGACGTTGAAGGGGTGACTCGCTGAATGACGGGACCCGATCCCCACTCTGATCCGTCGCGGCAGCCCTTCACAGCCGTCTCCGGCGAGGACGACGACGTGGTGGCCTGGTCGGGCGCCTCGGCCAGCGCGACCTACGGCGCCCTGCGCGCCGCTGCCCACGGCGTGGCGGCTGTATTGCGCGCCCAGGGGGCGGCGGCGGGGGCGGGCGAGGTGCTCCTGCGCTGCGAGGACCGTTACTGGTTCACCGGGGCCCTCCTCGGCGCGTGGCAAGCGGGGCGGCGGGCGACCCTGCCACCGCACCGCGGCAGCGCGGCCCTCGCC
>JAEWOQ010000036.1 GCA_023460875.1 Pseudomonadota bacterium | reverse complement strand
GTGACCGACCCCTCCAGATGGACGGTGCCCGACCAGGTGGTGTCCTCCTCGATGGCGCCCCGAGCCACGACGTTCGCGCCGTCGCTGCTGCGGTTCTCGCAACCGATCTCCTCCTCGGGCCCCGGTTCCCCTCCACCGCCCTGCCTGCCACCTGCCCCGCCTGCCCCACCCATGGGCGCCCCCCCGGGGCCGCCGGGCGGTCCCTCGGCGCCGCCATCCGAGTTGCAGGAAGCGGTGGCACCGCCAATCAAAGCGCCAACCCCCAGCGCTCCGAGCAACGCTCGGCGGCGAGCCGCCCCATCAAGCCAAGTCATGAGCGGATCCTACTGTAGCCGCCGCCCATTGGCAGCAGCTTTCCCGAGCCGACATCGCCCCCGCACGACTTCGCCCCGCGAGCCGGCGTCAGCTGCGGAGTTCGAACACCGAACAGTCCCTCCAGAGCTGCACCCGTTCGCGGATCGGGCCGACACAGAGGCGGTCCAACTTCCACTCCTCCCCCTCCGCGATCATCCTGACGCGTACGTGTTGGGTGAGCTTCGTGGAGTCGCTGCCCATCAGCATGAACTCGACCTCACCTGCGGTCGGAGAGACGATCTCGTCCGCCAGCTCGGGAACCCCGAAGATGCGCGGTCCCCGAGCCTCGATGGTCGCGCGGAGGACCTCCTTCAGCGGCCGGCCCGGGTGACGCGTCGAGAGGCGCTCGGAGAACCTGCTCGCGTCCCCGTCGTCCGTCTCGAGGCTCTCTCGAAGGGCCGCGTAGCTCTCCAGCGCGACCTCCCGTCCTCCGCGGGGTGCCGCGGGGGGCGCGAGGGCTGGTCCTCCGCAGTGATGTGTGAGCCATTGATTGGCCTGCAAGGTAGACCGCACCTTCAAGAAGGGCCCAACGTCGCGTCCCATGGCAGCGTCCTGCACGTATCTCACTTCCGCGTGCAGGATCCTTCCCCCATGGAGCACGACGTAGTCGGCTTCGAGTTGCCCGCTGGACTGCATCTCGACGGCCCTCACCCGTTGATCGGAGTCGAGCGTACCGGACTCGGTGACGGTAGCGGACGCGTGGAGGAGCGCCGCGGGGATCCCGTCGACGGAGACCCAACCCCGCCGCTCCACCCGAGCCAAGATGGTGGTGGGAGTGAGGCTCTTTGCTTCCTCGACTCGAGCCCTCACCTCCTCTGGATCGGCGGGCGCCAAGGGACCACGCATCAGCTCCGCATAGCCGGAGCCCTGAGGAAACCACGAGATGGACCAGGTCGAGTCCGGCTCGGCGGACAACGGGGGATAGAAGAACACGAGTCCGGGAAAGGACCCCAACGCAGACCAGGTCGCCGTGCGTCCATCGACCTCCCGTGGCGCCTCCCCGAGCTCGAGGTGGACAGAGGCCGTCGCCATCGTGGTGCTCGGCAACGCGACCTCCTGCGCGGTGAGGTTCAGGGAGATCTCGACCGGATCGAACACCCACCTCGCCCTGCTCGCGTCGACGGTGTACTTGCCCGAGATCTGGATGGCCCGCCCTCCCGGCGGCGCGTCCGGATCCATGTGCTCGAACCCCACCTGCGCCCGTAGCTGGTATTGCAGCGCGCAGTCGGTAGATCCGTAGCGAATCGGATCGGCGTGCTCCAGGTCCGCCACGTGCAGGTGACGGGATACCTGATCGAAGCTCGCATACAGCCGCGTGCTGCGGGGCTTCCCGGCGTGGGGGTTCACGGCCGGCGGGCGGGAGCCGTCCGCGTCCCCGGAGCTGGGGGGTTCTCCGGCGACTCCGGGGGAACGTGCGCCCGCATCCATGGTGGGGGGCGTCGCACGAGCATCGGAGGAGACCTCCGAGTCGGAGGCGGCGTCGCCGAACCACCTCGCGGGTACCCCCAGGGCCGTCCACCGCTCGCCCACCGGCTCGAGCAGCTGGCGCCACTCCCCGCGAAAAACGACCCCCAACACCACCAGCCACAGAACGTTCACCGCTCCTAGTGCCGAGAACGGCAAACGCCGCGCTCCCGGGTTCTCACGCCGCGCGAAGCGCGTGAGGCGAAGGTCCAGCCAGAGGGGCAAGGCGACGCAGAGGAGGGCGGCGACCGAGCCCGCCAGCACGTACCCGCTGGAACCACCCAGGGGCACGAACTGCCCCAACGAAGTCAACGCCAGGGCACCGACGACGGTGAGCGAGAGCGCCAGACCAGCACCGAGCAGCTTCCACGTCATGGTGTCGCGACCTGGGGGCTAGAGCACATCGGGAAACCAGAACGCGACTGTCCAGATCGAAGTACGTGCTGAAGAGCACGTGCAGCGCCTTCGGATCGACGTCGACCTCCTTGGCCTCAATGAGCTTCTGTGCCTTCGACTTTCGGTTCCTCGCGTTCGACACGTCGACCGTGCGGGCCGGTGCGCGTCGTATCCCGCCCAAGTGTCCTCTGCCATGTGCCGAGATTAGACGGAGCACATCGTCCATGCGCGCCACAATTCTACTCCAAGAGCTGCTCAGGCTACAGCAGACGCAGGTCCAAGGCTTCGAATTCACCGAAACGGGGCTGGTCGTAGGCATCGCCCCGCAGACGCGGTCTCCGTACTGCGCTGGGTGCTGCCGTCGTTGCCGCCGGGGCTACGGTGGGCGAGAGCGGACCTGGCGGCACGTCGATCTCGGGGGCATACTGGTCGAGCTGCGCTACGAGATACGCCGTGTGGACTGCCTGGAGTGCGGAGTCACGACGGAGTTGGTGCCCTGGGCCGACCACGGCTCGTGGTTCAGCCGGACCGTCTCGCGTGTAATCCTAAAAGTGCCGGACCTCTGGGCCGACACCCAAGACCTGGGCCCAAGATGGCGAGTGCATTACCATCGAGCCGTCGAACGGTTATGGGACGGGTCACCGCCAACAAGATGGAGGTCGTCACCTCCGGCTCCAACCACCAAGCCGTTGGCATGGCCGTGAGCGTTTGCACGACGCCAGCAGCTCCGAGCCCCATCCCCGTCCCCTACCCGACCATGGCGCCGCCCAAGTCACCTCAGCGCAAGGTGAAGGACGCCCCCATGCGCACCAAGGTGAACGGCAAGGAGGTCCTCACCGTCGGCGCCGTCATCAACGGCTGCATCGGTAACGAGCCCGGCACCCTCAAGGAGGTCGTCAGCCTCAACAACAGCGGGCCCTGCTTCCCGCTCATGGGGGCTCCCACCGTCATCACCGAGCTCGGCATGACCTGCATCACCGGCAGTCCCTGCC
>JAEWOQ010000035.1 GCA_023460875.1 Pseudomonadota bacterium | reverse complement strand
GGGGGGGCCAGCACCAGTGGGAAGCCCCGACCCAACCGCTCGACGGGCGGGTGGGCTGTGGTGGACGACGTTACCTCGACTTGCGGACAGACTGCCCCCTTACCCCCACGCGCGAGTTCGGTTGTTCTGGTCGTCAGTTGAGCAGCCGTCAGGGAGCGAGACGGAGCTGGAATCGCCCCTGGGCGCGGAGCAGACGAGCCGGGATGCAGATGAGCAGCCGCCGGATCCAGGAGGCGCGCCAGGGACTCACCGCGGGACAGCAGGCGAGCACCCACCTCCGCAGGAGGTTGAATGCGAGGACCTTGATGAGGAAGGCGGCCTCGTTGGCGTCGAAACTGCCGGTGGGGACGCTCCCGATCGCGAGGTGCTCTTTGAGCTCTCGAATGGTGCCCTCGATCGCGGCGCGCGCGTCGTAGCGCAAGGCGATGTCGTCGGGGTCGCCGTGAAGGTCGTTGGTGACGAAGAACTGCACGGAGTCGTCGACCCCCTCCCAGAGCTGCGTCTGCCTCCCGGAGTACCGCTCCGTCGTGCGCACGGCGATCACGCGGTACCTCCCTGGTGGCCAGTCCTGGCGACGAAAGTCGAGCACGGCGACACGCCGGGTCGGCTGTCCGTCGGCGCCCCGGTCGACGATGGTCCAGTCCTCGTGAAACGTGGCGGCCCCAAGCAGCTCGGCTGTCTGCCGGGCTTTGACGATGAAGTGGACGCCTCGGCGGTCGAGCGCTTCGAACCAGGAGCTGCAATCGGCGCCGGCGTCGACTCGCACGGTGATGACCGTGTTGGGCCCGACCACTTCGCGAAGGCGGTCGACCCAGCAGGTGACATCCTCGACATCGCTGTCTCCCATGCTGGTGTCCCCTGGACGCAGTCGCGCACCAAGAATCGTGTCGAACTCGGCAACGCGAGCGAGGATCGGATGGTAGCTGGGGCGACCGTGGTACCTGGGATTGGGGCCGCGGCGCGCGCCTTCTTGGCATCCGAACAAAGGCATCACGGTCGTATCGATGTCCACGGTGACCGCGTCGAGTTTGGCGCTCGCGGCGGGGCGCAAACCTTGCTCGGCCACGAGAGCCTCCAGTGCCTCGATGGCGTCCTTGTCGAAGCGGGCGAGATCCTTGTAGACGGTGTCGATGCTCGGGACGGCGCCTCCTGCGAGGTGCTCGAAAACCGGGTCCGACGCCACGTGTTCGATGTCGAACACGCGCTGTGCGCCGGCTGCAGCCGCATCGATCAACAGCTGCAGTTGGGTGTGCATGGGGTAGACGACCCGGTGCCCCTGCTTGAGCCGTCCGAAGCGCCTGCGCAGCTCGCGCCCGATACCCTCCTCCTGCAAGAATGCGTTGAAGGCGATCAAGCCTCCGACACCGGACAACGAGCTATCTTCGGGTCCGTGGCGCAGGCGCCGTGCGTCCGCCCGGCGAACTCGCCTCTGCTTTTTCTGCCACTCGTGCCCAGGCGCCCTCTTGCCTCCGAGCCTTTCTCGGCGCACCTTCTGGGTGCCCGAGGCGTCGACGGTTTGTTGTGTCATTAACCACGAACAACAGACGACTCGGGCGCTAAATTCCCGCTCATCGTGCGATTTCTCAAGCGCCCAGCTCCTCGCCCCGCCTACGAGATGGAGCGAAATTCAGGTTGAATTCCAGCCTGCCGCTGTCTCACCGCTTATTGGCACGGGGGGTGCAGCAGTATCGCCATGGCAAGGAGCGCCGGAGGCAAGGGGACCTTTCCGGCCTCCGAATCTCGGTACATCGAGCCCAGCTCCGCCTGAAACGCCTCGTCGAACAACTCGTGACGGTGCAGGCGAAGGAACGAGAACAGCATCTTGGTACGCTTCAGTCGCTTCAGGAGCAGCGATTCCCGCCCTGTCGTCTCCACCGGCGGCTCCCATCGTGGTGCGGTCATGCCCCGATGGGATCACGCCTCCTCAGGCTCGTCGATCGACATCAGGCAACCGATCGAAATGATCCACCCTGCCCCCCTGCCGATGAACTGATCGGTGCTCTAGCCGCACGCGATCTGGATGAGCTGGTTTCGAAAGACGCCGCCGCGGCTACGGTTGCTCGCGCTCAGGTCAGAGGTTGCTCTCTTCGGTGTCCGGCTCGAGCCGCAGCACATAAGGCGGCACGGTCTGCGCCATCGCGAGGTCGAGGTTGCCGTCCCGGGGGTCGCCGAACAGCAGGTGGCGGGCCAGGATCATGCCCGAGATCAGATCATTTTTCTCCGCGTAGGCGCGAAGCGCCGAGCGCAGGTGGCTGGTGCCGAGGCGCGAGGCGATCAGCGCGTTGAACATCCCCGAGCCGTTCTTCGCCTTGTCGATCAGCCGCTGGCACGCGGCGCGGTGATGAAGCAGCTCGTCGATGGAGATGACGGGGCGCGTTCGCAGGTAGCGGAGGAAGCGGATCTCCTCGACCAGGGGATCCTGGAGGTCACGCATCACGCAGCCCATCAGTGGGACGCAGCCCGCGTCGTCATTGTGAAAATAGCGGCACTCGAGATCCATGTCCCCGAGCCCGATGTCGACGTCCATGTGAAATCCGCCGACCTCGCACAAATAGACGAGGCGGGCGAGATCGGAGAAGTATTTCACGTCGTCCCAGTTGCCGAGCATCGCTCGCTTGCCCGCCCGCTTGGCGAGCGAAATCTGCCACTCTTGGGTGAACAGTTTCTCGATGGCGATGACGGTGTAGCCGATCTTCTCCAAAGACTGGCGCTGGTCGTGGCGCAGACCTCGTTTGTCCTTGGGCGGCTTCGGCCGGCTCTCCCAGAACTTCAGCGAGAAGCTCGTCGCCTCGTCGATCTTCAGCTGGAGGGCGTGGTCGAGCTGCTCCTCGACGCTGCTGGAGTACCACAGGAAGCACTGCCAGCCCTTCGCCATGGCCCGCTTGCCGTCGCGTATCAACAGCTCGAGAACGGGGCCCCGCAGCGGACCGCCGGTCCAGAAGCGGTGGATGATCCGCGGGATCTCATGGGTCGAGCGACCGAGCCGCAGCCCGAGCTGCCGTTCGATGATGCGGACGTCGTCCGCCTGGCTGCGGAACGGGTTGAGCATCGGCTTGCTCGGCGGAGGCGACAGGAGGCCTCGCGGCTTCCACCGGTCCTCGAGCTTTGGGCCTGAGGTCGACGAGCTCGAGGGCTCGCGCTGGTTGGAGACGTCGAAGATCATCACGGGTCCCGGCTGGTCGACGTGGACCGTGCAGCTGCCAATCTGGCAAAATCGGCACACCGGGGTGAGCTTCGGCGCTCGCCGATGCTCTCGGTTCGTGCAGGTCCCCAGCTCGCAAAACGGGCACATGGCACGCGAGCATAGGCTCGCGCGCGTTCGAGCGAAAGAAACCAGCCAGACCCTGGGCTTGTCGACTCGAGCCGCGCGATCGATCGGATCATCCGCGCGGAGGCTTGATCACTTGACGCGGCGCTCGAACGGGGACACGCAGTCCCTTGCCGGGTCAGCAAAGCGCCGTCTCGTCCGGCAGCGTCCTGCCCTACGGAGCCTTGGCGGCTGGGTCCGCACCCTTGCTCTCCGCTCGCACCAAGCTCATCGTGTTCTTGGTGACTGCGGCCCTGAGCTACGCTGTTACCGTCACCGCGCGCTTTGCCTTTCCCCTGGCGCTGGAGGCCGAAGCTCTGCCAGACCTACCGGATACGATGACGGCTCCCTATAGGTGACCGCGACGACCGGCCTTGACGTCCGCCGGGCTAACAGGCACTTAGCCGCATGGCGTCAGACAGGATCCAGCAAGCAGTAGAACGGTTCGTCGAGGAGATTCAGCGGCTCGTGGCCGAGGAGGCCCGGGACACACTGATCGCGCTCCTCGGCGGAGAACGACCGCCCCGGCGAGCTTCGGTCGCCAAACCCAACGGAGGACGTGCGTCGTCCGCCCCCGCAGCCGCTCCGGCTCGCAAGAAGGGCAGGCGAGTTCGAAGATCCGCCGATGACCTCGAAGCGATCCAGGAGAAGATCGTAGCCGTGCTCAAGAGACAGCCCGGCGTGAACTCCGAAGAGCTTCAAGAGGCGCTCGGGATGTCCAAGCAGGATGTGCAGCGCCCTCTCTCCCTCCTCCGAGATGAAGGAAAGGTGAAGACGGAAGGACAGAAGAGGGCGATGCGGTACTACCCGAAGGGTCGGGGCTGATCACCGGGTTCTCTAGTTCAGAGTCCCGCAGGGAGGCAGCCTCGCGCGAGCCCGTGGCGGATACCCCTCCTCTCGGTCATCGCGCCGAGGCCGTTGCGTCGCTTTCCAACGTTCTCGGCGCGCTTCACTCCCCGTGGGGCAGGAGGGTGGACGTGCAGAGCATGCTTAGGAGCGTCGAGCCTATCACTTCATTCGTCGAATCACCTCGCGCACGGCCGCTTCTGCATCCACTCGGCCGAAGCCGTAGCGGACGCTGTAGTGGTGCTTGCCGAGGCCGTTGGGGATCAGCGCCTTGTTGAGCGTGCAGGACGCCGACTTCCACTCCCCACCATCCTCATCGATCTTCACGGCCGTCAGACACAAGATTTCCCTGATCGTAGCCGGCGTGAGCGTCGGGTCGACGCTGACCATGAGCGCGATGACCCCCACGACCATCGGCGTGGCCGCCGAGGTGTTGGTGTGCGGCCCATACCGGCCCTTGGGCTTGGTGCTGATCACCCTGAGCAGGCCATCGTTCTTGCCCTCGGTGCCGCTGCCAGGGGCGCATACGGTGACGCCGGGACCTCGGTTGCAGTCGCGAATGGCTCGCTCCACATGGTGGCCGTTGTGAAGCTGGACGCTCGTCGCCGCAACGACGATGGCATGTTGGCCGAGCGCGTTCAGCTGATGAGGATAGAGTTTGCCTTCGTTACCGGCGGCGACGACGAACGTGCACTCGTGTAGCCCACGCTGGCGAAGGTCGTAGTTCAAGCTGTTGATCGCTTCGCCCATCACCGAGAGCTTCTCCCCGAGCGCGCGATAGCTCAGGTTGAACACCCGGACCCCGCGCTCGACCAGCGACTCGCAGCGAGAGATGTCCTTCGTTGCGCCGCTATCGAGGTCGTAGGAGGTGACCATCAGAGAGACCTGGAGCTTGTAGTCGTCGTCGTTACGCGCGACGCCGCCCAGGTACCCTTGCCCGGGCTCGGGCTCGCCCACGATGAGGCCGCAGCACAGGGTCCCGTGGTCCGCGTCTCGGCCCCCGACGTCCTGCTTGATGGCGTTGCGCAGCTTGATATGCCCGACGTCGAAGCCGCTGTCCACGACCCCGACGCTGACGGCCGTGAGCTCTTGCTCGAGCACCAGATTTCGGGCCTCCTCGACGCGCATGAGCTGATGCCAGGTCGGCAGCTCGCGCATCGTGGGCAGCACGCCCTGGGCGATGATCGACAGGTCGATCTGCTGGTCGCTCATCTGCGCGGCGAGCAGCTCACGGAGCTTGCGGATGGCGCACTGGTAATCGTAGTTGGTGGCGGGGATGACCTGCTGCCCCGCCCATTTCGCCGCCGCCTTGAACAGGTGCCGGACATCGAGCGCATCCATCCGGCGCAGCCCGCCAGTGGGGCGTCCCGCCCCGCTGAGGAAGATCAGCAGCAAGAACGCCTCGAGCCCGCAGTCGCCGAGCGGGTTGGTGTCGCGCGCGGTCACGGCCGTGAACTCGTGGCTGTTGACGACCGGCATCAGCTTGGCGAGGTCGTAGTGGGTCCCGTTCCAGCGCAAGACCATGTGCTGCTGGTAGGGGCCGTCGCCGATCGGGTAGCGGCGCCAGCGATTTCTCGCGCTCGCGGGCATCGCAATGTAGAAGCCCACGCCGTAGATCTCGGCTAGCACGGTAAATTCGTAGAACCCGATCCACGTGCCCATCGTGCGCAGGCGGGCACGGTATGCGAGCCGATCCTCGCGTCGGATCTGGTTCGGGTGGATGAGCTCACCAAAGCGCAGCCCCCCCTGGAGCAGGTGACCGTTGACGTGGGCGATGAGCGTAGTGCACAGATCGCGCTGGTCCTCGGACAGGTCGAGCTTCTCGAAGCGCCGCTGCAGCTCGGCGAGCGTGGTCTTGGCCTTCTTGTCCCCAGGGTCGAGCGCGAGCAGATCGGAGATGACGCAGTCCACGCACGACGAACCCGAGAGGTTCGGGTGATTACCGCAGGGCATGGGTGATCCTGGCAAGCGGGGGCCGACCCGGTCAACACCCACCGCCATGGACCACTCGTGTCCTTCCAGCTCTCGACCCTCGGGTCGCCGCGGCGCACGATCCTCTCGACCAAGCCGGGCTTCGTGTACGCGTCCCAGAGCGCCCTGTACGTGGCGACCGATGGTCTGTCCGCCGACAATGCCTGGCCGCGGGCGGACGCGGCGCGGGACGTCAGCGTGATTCACAAGTTCTCCCTCGAGAGCGGCCACTCCGTGTACCGCGGCAGCGCGCCCGTGCGGCGGCACGTGCTCAATCAGCTCGCCATGGACGAGCAGGGCGTGTTAGCGCTCACGCGACCATCGATTTGCATGAACGTGCTCAGTGTGGCCTGCGGGCCGGTGCGCACGCCGATGCTCTCAAACAGCTCCTTGGAGCGGCTTGGCGTGTCTTGTCGGTGAGGGTGGCTTGGGGCGATCGGGGGCGCCTGCGGGGGGCGATGTGAATCTTGCGACGGCGTTGGGTAGCTGTGACCCCCGAGATCAGCTCAGTGGCTCTCGAGCTTCACCCGCGAGCTCCTCCGCTTGCTCCTCGCGGTACACGGCGGCGTCGCCTCGCACCTGCTCGGCGAAGGCGCTCAGGGCGTCCGAGGCGGCCTCGTGCGCGTTCTTGCGGTCGGGAGACGGAAACTCGCGGGAGACGGTCTTGTGGGCTGGGGAGCGCAGCTCGTGGGGCAGGAGGCGCTGCGCCACGCCGTGCGCGCGGAAGGCACGTAGCAGTCGGTCCTCTACGTCCGCATCGGTACGGCTGAAGCGAAGGTCGGGTCCTCGCGTGTGGCGGTCGACGTACCGGGTGCGCAGGGCCTCGAAGGTCTTCCGGGGATCGGCGGTGACACCCTGAATGGGATCCGACCACTGGAGCGCGCCCGTCCGGGTCTGGGGCGGCGCGGCGGAGCTCCTCCGTCAGGGGCGATAGAGGCAGGGGCTGGTCCCCGAGCGCCTTGCGAACGGTGGCGCCCAGCTGGCGGAAGGCGGCTCACACGGTGGGGGCGTGCAGGTCCGGGAAGGCGCGGGTGATCCGGGTGAGCCCCGTCAGGCACTCCAAGTCGAAGAAGTGCCCGTCCAGGGTGCGCATCGCAACCCCCACTCCGCTTCAGCGAGAAGTTCGACCTTCACGAGCCGCCTTCAGGCGAGAGGTGATGCGAGCTCGAGCGTCTTCCCAGTCGACGAGCTCGGCCGTTCCATCGGCAACGGCTTGGGCGCGTCGGTCGAGCTCGGCGAGCCAAGCCGCCTCGGCGTCAGGATCGGGTTCCTCGTCGTGCAGGCTTTCCAAGAGCACGTGGGCTAGCTCCGCACGCTCGTTCGGGGGAAGAGCCAGGAGTTCTGCGCGCAACTTGTCCGCCTGCATGGGGGGCATTCTAGCTCCCCTGGTCTGGATTGGCATCTGTGGTGGGGGTTGCCGCTCCAGCAGCGGCCTGGGGTGGATCTGGGGCGCCCCCACCGAGTTGCCCGCCGCACGCGGGTCGCTGTCATAGGTTCGACGGGAACCCCGGGGTAACGCACCTCCCTGAGGTGAGAAGCGCGCGGCAACCTTGACGCGCAGGGGGGGGTGGAAGGTAGATCGTCGCATGCTCCGCGGGCGACGCATCGACGACGGCCGGCCCTTGATCTTGCCCGTGCCGCCAGGGATGGGTGCCTTCGATGCTCTGGCCGTACATGCAGCCGTGTGCGGAAACCCGGAGTGCTTGTGTGATCGGATGGACCTCGACGTCCGCCCGGGAGCTCGAATCGGTGAGTCTACCTTCGAGTTCAATGGCGTTCTGGGCGGAGGCGAAGCGTCCTCGAGTGGCGAAGATGCGAGGCTGGACGCGGAGGCGCTCGGCGCTCCCGTCGCCCAGTGGCTCGCTGCGCGGCTTGCCGAGGAGCGAAACCGCGAGTGGCTCCGGGAGCGCTGGACGCGGCTGCGCGCCCAGGCGGGGGACCCGCGTTACAGCACCCCCACGCTGCCCGAAGACCTCACGTGGCTGATTCCCTTGCACGACGTGTTCCCCGGGGAGTTCGATCTCACCTGCGCGGCTCGAGGTGCGATGTACCTGGCGGAGGACTCCTATTGCCTGCGCCCCGGCTGCACCTGCGACGATGTGACTGTCGAGTTCATCGAGCTCTCGTCGCCCGAATCACCCAAGCCGCTGGGGCCGGCTCGATCCTCGATTCGCCGGTTGGACAAGTTTCGTCCCGGGGATCCCCGGCTGAGGGACCTCTGGGCCGCGCTGTTGCAGCAGCATGGCTCCGGTAAGCTTCGCGAGCGCTTCGCGCGCATGCGTCAGGTGGCGCGTCAACGGCTCGTCCCCGAACCGGTCTCTTCCTCCCCGGCGAGTGTCGGACGCAACGAGCCTTGTCCGTGCGGATCAGGGAAAAAGTTCAAGCGCTGCTGCGCAGTATAGGCGGATGCCCAACGGTCGGAATTCGACACCGGCCGGCCAGCTCGTACTCCCCGCGTCGCCGAGCCGGTGGAACCGCGTGAGCTGGCGAGGAGTGCGCTCGCGCCCCCCTCTGAGCGCCGAGGCGCTGCCCTGCGGGGCCGCTCCAGGGGACCGAACGAGCCTGCGATGGCTCCCGGAGGCGGCGCGGTGAGCCGCTCCAGTGCGGCCGTGCGGTGACAGAGGCGGGTGACAGAGG
>JAEWOQ010000034.1 GCA_023460875.1 Pseudomonadota bacterium | reverse complement strand
GTCGCCAAGCAGGTGAGGCGCTTCCAGGTGGGCTGCGGCCCCAACCCCTGCCCCCTCACCGCGTGCCCCTGGTGCCAGGCCGAGCTCGGCCCGACGAGTTTGTCGCTGCTCACCGCCGGCAAGGTGAGCTCCAAGAGCCCCGAGGAGGTGCGCGTCGCGTGCCCCAACGATCGGTGCGAGTTCGCCGCCCGCAACCACCCCGAGGGGATCCCCATCGTGTTCGTCGACGAGCAGGTCTACCGGGAGCTACCGAGCTTTCTGATCGGCACCGTAGACAAGTTCGCGATGCTGCCCTGGCGGGGGGAAGCGGGAAAGCTCTTCGGCAAGGTGACCGGCCGCGCGGGGCGGATCTTCTTCAACCCCGCGGACGGCAAGTTGCCGTCCGGAAGCGTGCGGCTCGCCGAGGGAGCGCTGCCCCCAGAGCTCATCGTGCAGGACGAGCTGCACCTGATCTCCGGGCCCCTGGGCACGCTCGTCGGGCTCTACGAGACCGCCGTCGATTTCTCGAGCACGCGGCTCGTCGAGGGCAAGGCGGTGCGCCCGAAGATCCTCGCGGCGACCGCCACCGTGCGTCGCGCTACCGAGCAGATGCAGGCGCTCTACGGGCGCATGCCCCACCAGGTGTGCGTGTTCCCGCCCCCTGGTCCCGACCCCGCCGCGACGTTCTTCTCGAAGCTGGACGAACGCCCTGAAGTGCCCGGACGCCTCTACGTCGGCGTGGCCGCTCAGGGGCGAGCGATGAAAGCCATCTTGCTCCGGGTCTATCGCGTGCTCATGTCCGCGGCCGCCCGCGTCTACGATCCGACGGGCCCCGAGGACCAGCCCGCGGACGCCTACCGCACCCTCGTCGGCTACTTCAACAGCCTGCGCGAGCTCGGCGGCATGCGCCGCATCGCCGAAGACGAGCTGCGCGTGCGTCTGAAGGAGGTCGAGAAGCTACACCCGCTGCAGCACCGGGGGCCGCACCCCTGGTTTCGCGACGTGCACTGGGAGTCGGAGCCCCTCGAGCTCACGAGCCGTGAGAGCACCTTCGCCGTGGGGCGCACCAAGGCGCGTTTGGCCAAGTCCGCCCGCGACAAGGAGCACGTCCCCGTGCTGCTCGCGAGCAACATGATCTCCGTGGGCGTGGACATCGATCGCTTGGGGCTCATGGTCGTCGCGGGGCAACCGAAGACCACCGCCGAGTACATCCAGGCATCGAGCCGCGTCGGGCGCCAGGCGAAGTTCCCCGGGCTCGTCGTCACTTGCATGAACATCCACAAGAGCCGGGATCGCTCCCACTACGAGCGCTTCGTCGCCTACCACCAGAGCTTCTATCGCTTCGTCGAAGCCACCAGCGTGACCCCATTCTCGGGGCCCGCCCTCGACCGGGGGCTCGCGGGCACGCTAGTGGCGATGACCCGCTTCGCTCATCCCGACCTCATGCCCGCGGGAGGGGTGTTGGAGGTCGCGAAGCACTCTGCCCTGGCGGAGGCGGCCGCGGACGCCCTCGCTCAGCGCGCCGCGCGACAGCCGGGACAGGACCGCGCCGGGGCGGAGGAGCTGGTGGCCCAGGTGCGTGATCGCAGCATCAACCTGCTCGAGACCTGGAAGAGTATCGTCGCCAGCACCCCCGAGGAGACCGCCAAGGCCCGCTATTCTCCCTTCGACCGGGAGAAGACCGGCGGCCCTCCCCTACTGCACACCGCCCTGGATCCGAACGCACCAGATCCGATGACCCCCGAGGGCCGCTTTCGGGCCCCCACCTCCATGCGCGACGTGGAGGAGACCACGCACCTCTGGCTCCGGCCGAGGCTGGGGCCCTTCGAAGGGAAGAGACGATGAGCAAACCCAAGCGCGCCGGCCAAGAGCCGCCCCAGGGCAAGATCCGCCTGAGCCAGCTGGTCACCACCTTCGGCCCCGGCGCGATGGTCGATCTCCTCGACGACGCTGTGCTCGTCGGTGGTTTGGATTTCTGGAGCCACGATCCGTCCCGGCCACTACCCGCCCTCGACGAGCCACGCCTGCGGGAGATCGTGGCGCCCCGCGTCCGCGCCCAGGGGCTCGAGCTCTCGAAGGACGCCGCGTTCTTGCTCGCGCCGCCCTGCGACGACTCGGCGCCCTCGAAGCGCAGCGGCATCCAGGTCGCGGAGTTTCCGACCTGGTTCGTGTGTCAGAGCTGCCGCGCCCTGGAACCCCGACGCAACCTGACCAAGAAGGCGGGGCAGCGCTACAAGCACGAGTGCTCCCGGACCAAGCTGGGCGACTGCGTGCCGGTGCGCTTCGTCGTCACCTGCAAGCACGGGCACCTCGACGACTTCCCTTGGAAGTGGTTCGTGCACGTGAAGGACAAGGAATGTGCAGGCCGTGATTTGGTGCTCGAGGAGGGGCCCTCCGGCGACTTCACGCAGATCATCGTGCGCTGTAAGGACTGCGGCGAGCGCCGGGCCCTCGCGGATGCTCGGGAAGACAAGGTCCTGCCGAGCTGCCGCGGCGAGCGCCCCTGGCTGGGAGAGCAAGGCCGACAGGAGTGCGCCGAAAAGCAACATCTGCTCTCCCGCACGGCCAGCAACGCCTACTTCTCACAGGTGGTGAGCGCGCTCTCAATCCCCGAGAAGGGCCGCGTCCTCGTGAAGGCAGTGAGCTCGCCGAAACTGTGGCCGTTTCTCGAAGACGCGCGTGATGCCCAGACTGTCGGGCTCCTGCGCAAGGTGCAGAATACCATCGATCGCGCCCTCTCCGCCAATACGCAGCAGCCGGCGACGGACTTCACGGACCAGGACATCGCCGACGCGGTCCAGGCTGTGCACCAGGGTGGCGAGCCGAGCGGCGAAGGGCTGCGCACTGCGGAGTTCAAGCAGTTCTTGGCGGCGAAGCCCGAGGTCCCCGGGGAGCTTCCTCCGCGAGAAGCGGAGTTCTTCGCCTGCCGTCTCCGCCCCACGCGGCCCCTGCCCGAAGCCCTCGAGAGCGTGGTGCTGGTCAAGAAGCTGCGGAAGGTGTCCGCGCAGATCGGCTTCACCCGGCTCACGGCGGCTACGCCGACCCTGCAAGGGGAATACGAGGAAGGGGTGCAGCTGGCGGCGTTGGGGCTCGCGGAGAGCTGGCTGCCCGCGACGGAGGTGCGCGGCGAGGGCGTGCTCTTGCTGTTCCGCGAGGACGCCGTGCGTGCCTGGGAAGAGCGCCCCGCGGTCCTCGAACGCGCAGCGGCCCTGCGAGACGGCTACGCGCGCGAGTACGGCGAGGACGCGGCGGTGAACTTTCCCGGAGCTCGTTTCTTCATGCTCCATTCCCTTTCGCACCTGCTCATGAACGCCATGTCCCTCGTGTGCGGGTACTCGGCGGCGGCGCTCGGTGAGCGCATCTACTGCGCGCCCGCCACGGACGCGACGCCCATGGCGGCGGTGCTGATCATGACGGGCACGAGCGGCGC
This sequence comes from Pseudomonadota bacterium, assembly GCA_023460875.1. GTDB lineage: Bacteria > Myxococcota_A > Polyangia > Polyangiales > Polyangiaceae > NIC37A-2. The sequence continues at coordinate 3,847 of JAEWOQ010000034.1, read as the reverse complement.
CGAGGGGACCCTCGGCGGCCTCGTCGAACAGGGACGCCACATCCAAACTCACCTCCGTCGCGCCTTTGACATGGGGCGGCTCTGCTCGAACGACCCGGTTTGCGCCGCCCACCTGCCCGGCAAGGACGATCATGCGGAGCGCTCTCTGGAGGGGGCGGCGTGTCACGGCTGCCTCTACGTGGCCGAGCCCTCTTGCGAGCGCTTCAACCGCTACCTCGATCGGGCGCTGGTCGTGCCAACCCTCGGCCGAGATCCCGCGCTCGCTTTCTTCGGGCAGCGGCCGTGACCCCCGCTGGGGCCCGACCAGAGAGCACTTTTTCTGGCCTACGCCACGTGGCCACCGGCGATCTGGAGCAGCTCCTGGCGGCCCTCCGCGGCGGCGTGCTCCGAGGGCCGCTGGCGCGCGTCGCCGTGTGCCAAGCGGGCTACGAGGCGCTCTGGGAGGCCCTACGCCCCTACACCGCCCTCGACACCCCAGCGCTCACGTTGCTCCTGGAGACGCTCCTGGCGGAGCGCTCTTCCCACGGGCAGCCGCGGCTCGAGCTCGTCTGGAGCGGCACGGACGCCGGTCCCAGCCTCACCCGCTACACCCGCGTCGTCGTCCCCGAGCTCTTCGCGCAGGCGAGCCAGCACGTCACCCTGGCAGGGTACAGCTTCGACCACGGCGAGCATATGTTCGAGCCTCTGCACCGCGCCATGATCGACCGCAAGGTCCTGGTGCGGTTGTTCGTGGACATCCAGCAGCTGCACCAGCGACTCGAGCAACGGCTCCGCCGCGCAGGGCGGCAAGCCCGCTCGGCGATCCTGGCGAGCGCTCGCCACGAGGGACCGATGCCCTACGCCGACGCCGTCTGCTCGCTCTTCCGGGAGCTGGACTGGCCCTTCGGTGCTCCCTTCCCAGAGATCTACTTCGATCCACGCTCGGCGGACACCCGGACCTTCGCGAGCCTGCACGCCAAGTGCGTCGTCGTGGATCACGAGCTGTCTCTCGTCACCTCGGCGAACTTCACCGATCGGGGACAGGCGCGGAACATCGAGGTTGGCGTCCTCATCCGCGACCGCACCTTTGCCCTGTCCCTCGAGCAACAGTGGTTCAATCTGATCCACTCCGGGGGCGTCGTGCGCTGGGGCCTCGGCTGAGCTCGCCGCGCCTTCGGCCGAAAAATGAGACCCTGCCCCGGCGCGGACGCCTCCCGGCTCCATGGGGAGAGTCCCAGGCCCCGAGCAGAGGAGTCGCCGTGGGGATCCATGGTCCGGAGCCGGGGCGGACGCGCGGCCTGAGCAGCTGGAGCACGGGCTGGCATGGGATAGGGGGGGGCTCGAGGCCGAAGCACCCTCGGATAGGGGGGCTCGAAGCCGGCAAGCGGCACGCCAGCGGCACGCCTCACCTCACTCCAGGGGCTCGCAACGGCCATCTACACATTGCCTCTCCCCGCCGCACTCCAAACGGTCGACCTCGAATCCCTCCCTGCACAGGAGAGCGTCGTTCACGTCGCACAGAGTCTGTCGCCCGCTCTCCGCCGGACACGCAGGACTGGGGGCGTCGGATCGCGCGCAGAAGGCCTCGTCGTTCGCCTCGATGCAGAAGGGGCAGGGCCGCCCAACGGCGTACCCTTCCCTGCAGTACACAAGCATCTCGTCCTCCTCACACCACGAAAGCGAGGTCTCGCAGCGGGGCTCAGCGGTCGACGAGATGGCACAAAACGCATTCTCCCGCCCGACCGCGCAGGTCATCCCTTCGGCCGCGCAGTCGACACTCACGTAGCTGCGCGTTTCCGCCGCGCAGTTCCTCGCCACCCTGCCATCGCAGTGGAACTGGGCTGGCTCGCACGCGCTGTCAGTAAAGCAGCCGGTCGTAAACGTGAATAAGGCGAGCGCCAAGACCTGCAGCAGGCGACGCACCCACCTCCCCGCGCCAGGTTTGTCTCGCGGCGTCGCGGCGAATGCAACCAGTCGCCGCTTCCGGCTCCCATGCGGGACGCGCCTCACCTCACTCGGGGGATTCGCAGCGCCCATCTACGCAACTTCGCTCTTCGCCGCAGTCGGTGCTCCCCTGCAGGTAGCCCCTGTAACAAGCAAGGGTCCGGTTCTCGAGACGAGGTCCCCTACCGCTGAGGTGCAGGATACGGAGCTTCACGCCCCGCGCAACCGCGCTGGCCATGGATTCCAGGCTTCCGAGTCCATCGCCCCCGCGAATGCCGAAATTTCCGGGCAGCTCGTTCACCCCGGGTCGAGGTTGGTGAACCACCGCATTCGGAAGTCGCGAACTCGCGGTATACGTATCGCCATGCGGTGGAGCAGAATCCTTGGCTACACCTTCTTCGGCGGAGCGCTGGCAACCCTCCTCGCCATCACGCAGCTGGCCCTCGACCTTTCCCATGGCTGGTGGATTGCAGCCGTGCTGGGAGCACCAGCCCTCCTGCTCACCGCGAGGCTCGTTCTGACCGAGAACTTCGTGGACGACTGCGTGGACAGGATCGTGGACGCTCCACTGGACTCCCTCCACGTCTACTCTCGCACGTTTCCGAAACACCGTTATTACGACTTCTATCGAGCTGCCGAACGATTCGCGGCGAAGTTTTCGTTCTCGGCCCTCGAAACGACTCATTCCGTTCCGCTGGACGCGCTCCTCAACCGCTCTTTCATCCCTGGTAGTGTTCGAACGCTGCAAACGCCTCCGTCCATCGCCATCGCCATCGGCCCAGAGGAGACCACATTCGTCCCCAGCGAAGGATTTTGGCTCAAGAACCAAGGACCCGCTGGGATTTGCATCGTGCGCGTTCGTACCGAGCCGTACGGGAACGATACGATTCTCGAAGTCGCCGCGCACCGCGAGTCCGACCCCACCGAGGTCATTGGGAGCATCGTCGATGCGGCCTCCGAGCAGAGCATCTACAAGGGTCGAACCCTCGAGCTCCAGTTCCAAAAGCAGAGCGCCGACGATTTCGAGAACACCATCGGCGGCCATCTCATGGACGTTCGTTTTCTTCAGCCCCTCGTCATCGCGGACACCGACATCGTACTGCCGCAGGCGACGCGGTCTCTGCTGCAGCGAACGGTGCTCGACTTCTACGCGCACCGACGCGCCCTGAAGGACCTGGGCGTGCCCGGGAAGCGCGGGCTCCTTTTCTACGGACCGCCGGGGACGGGCAAGACGTACACGACCAAGTACCTCGCCAGCCGCCTCACCGGGATCACCACCATCGTGGTTTCTGGCACGTCCCTCGGACATATCCGCGCCGTCTGCAACGTCGCGCGCGCGCTGCAACCGGCGCTCGTCGTCATGGAAGACGTGGACCTCGTCTTCAACTCCCGGGAGACGAACTTTACCGGAGCCCTCCTCGGGGATCTCATGGACGAACTGGACGGCTTCGCTCGGGACGACGAGATCCTCTACGTGCTCACCACCAACGCGATCGACCGAGTCGAAGCCGCCATCAAGGATCGCCCCGGGCGAATCAGCCAATGCGTTCATTTCGGGGCTCCGGGACGTGACTTACGGCGGATGTATCTCGCCAGCCTTCTTGCCCCATACACCGCCCAAACCGCGGACCTCGACAGCTTGGCGGGCCTCACGGAGGGCTGCTCTCAAGCGTTCCTCAAGGAGCTCGTCCATCGGGCCGTCCAAGTCGCGTTCGAGCGTCTCGGTTCCGAGGAACGCCTCGCGCCGCGCCCCGCCACCCTACCCCGGGACGAGGAGTGCTTCACGGAAGCCATACGTGAGATGCGAGCGGGCGCCGGTCGAGCGGGAGAGGCAATCATCGGGTTCCGCGTCGAACGTGCGAGCTCCGGACTCTGAGGATTCGCTGCGGTGTCCCTGCGGCGCCGCCGCGCACCGTCACAGCTC
>JAEWOQ010000033.1 GCA_023460875.1 Pseudomonadota bacterium | reverse complement strand
ACGCCCATCTGCCCCGCTCCGACCACGCCGACCGTCTCTAGCTCATCGAACTGACCCATGCGTTTCCTCCTGGGATGATTCCTCGGGGCCGCGGCGCTCATGCGCGCGGCGACCGAGCGCAGGCTCGTGCGCAGGTACCCAGCGCGAGGTCCCAGCGCAAGCTTTCTGGCGCGATGACCGTGATGGCGGGGCTCCCCGGAGATGCGGTAGCGTCGGCCCGTGCGGCGCTCGCTTGGCTCCCGCGGTGTCCGCAAATGGGCCCTCCTCTGGGGGGCGCTGCTCCGAAACGCTCTCCCGAGCGGCGCTCTCCTGAGGGGTGCGTCGTTCGTCGCGCTGTGCTCCGGATGTGCGCCGGGCTCGCCCGTAGACCGCGTTCCGCTCCTCGTGGACGCTGGCCGGACGGAGGAGGCTCGACGCCTCCTCGAGGTGCACCTCGAGGACGAGCCCCAGGACGTGGAGGCGCGACGGCAGCTCGTCCGCGTGCTCGGCTATCGCGGAGATCTGGGGGCGGCGGCGCGCGAGGCCGCCCGCCTCGCCGTGCTCTTGGGTGACCAGGATCCTACCCCCTGGATCGAGCTGGGGTACGCCTATGAGCTCGCGCACCGCTATGAGGAGGCGCTGTCCTTCTTCGACCGTGGGGCGGCCGTGGCGCCCACGGATCCTCGAGGACCGCGCGCCGGTGGGATGCGCGCCGCCCGCTGGGGAGAGCTCGAGTGGGCCGCGCCGCGCCTCGAGGACGCCCTGCGACGCGACCCCGAGGACGCCACCGCCTGGCACGCCCTGGGCCTGATCCGTGTGCATCAAGGTAGGTACATGGAGGCAAGGCGCGCTTACGAGCAGGGGCTGCGCCTCGCGCCGAGGGCGCCGGAGCACCGCGTCGGCTTGGCCAGCCTCGCGCTGCGCCTGGACCAGCCTGAAGACGCGCTCGAGCAGTACGACGCCTTGGCGGCCCTGCGGCCGAAAGATGGGGACGTCCAGCTGGGCCGGGCCTACGTGCTGTGGCGGCTGGGGCGCGACGGGGAGGCGCGGCGCGCCCTCGAGCGGGCGCAAGCGCTCGGCGCGGACCGCGCCGTACGTGAAAAGCTCACACGGGCGATGAATGCCGGTGATGTGCGAGGAACCCCGACCTCGGGCGCGGAGCCTGCCAACGACGGCGATCGCGCGGACAATCGGGCGGGCTCAGCGGGACCAGTGAGCTCCCCATAAACGGAGCGGAATCACTGATTTGCAAGGGTTGTTCCCGGTCATGGGAGGGCGCTACTCTCGCTCCCGCATCCGAAGACGAAAAGTGCAATGGTCGCGCTTTGTGAAGTTGGGTGATGCGACGGGAACGAGGATGGATTCACAGACGGTCCGAACGGCTCTTGGAACCCTTCAAGCCAACCCCGACGCCGAGGATGCTTGGGCTGTCCTCGCCGAAGCGCTGGCGGCTCCGGATGGCGACCTGGGGCTGGACGAGAGCCTCGAGGTCATCGACGCCGCGCGCCAGCGGCACGCGGAGCGTGGTGAGTGGGAAGCCGTGGCTCGCTTGTTGGAGCTGTCGCTCCGAGCGACCGCCGGGACCCCGCGCGAAGCCGACTACCTGCGAGCCCACGTGCAGGTGCTGTCCGCCGAGCTCTTCGACGAGGTGGCGGCTGCCGCGGGCGCCGAGCGCCTGCTCGAGCTGAACCCTGAGGACGCGGAGGCGCTCACCCGGCTCGCAGAGCTCGAGGACCGACGTCGCAGCTGGGCAGAGGTCGCGGAGAACTACGCCACCGAGGCCGAGAGCGGCGGCGACGAGGCGTACCAGAGCTCGATGCTCATGCGCAGCGCCGAAGCCGAGGTGCGCTACGCGCCCAACCCGCGCCTCGAGGTGGTGGCCGAGGTCCTCGAACGTGCCGTGCGTCTCGACCCGACGAACGCGGTGGCGGCGCGGCTGCTCGAGACCGTGTATCGACGTCAGTCGAAGTGGGAGGAGGCAGCGCGGGTGCTGGAGCGCGTCGCGGACCGCAGCGCGGATCCGTCCGTGCGTGTGGCGGCGGGCGTCCGCTTGGCCCGGATTTACCTGCATCGCCTCGGGGACGAGGAGCGCGCCGCCCGCGCCTACGATCGCGTGCTCGTCGACGCCCCGAATCAGCAAGACGCCCTCGGCTACGTCACCACGTTCTTCTCACAGAATGAGCGCTGGGACGCGTTGGTACGCGTCTACGAGAGGCCCCTCGAGACGTCGACCGTCGCGGGGGAGGACAAGCTGGGCGAGATGCTCCAGATCGCGATGCTCCATTGGCGCAAGCGCGAGTCCTTGGCGGACGCGGAGGTCTGGTTCGAGCGCATCCGCAAGATCGATCCGGCGAACGACGGCATGCTCGCGTTCTATCGCGAGTACAAGAGGTCCCTGGATGACGACGCGAGCCTCGCGCAGATCCTGACGGCCGCCCAGCGCGCGATGCCGGAGGGCGATCCTCGCCGCACGGAGATCGCGCAGGAGGTGGCGCAGCTCGCGGAGTCGCAGGCGAACGCCCAGAAGGCGATCGAGCAGTACAAGAGCATCCTGCGCCAGGACCCTGACAACGCCGAGGCGCGCGGCTCCCTCAAGCGCCTCTACAAGCAGACGCAGGGGCACAACGCGCTCGTGCAGCTGCTCAACCAGCAGCTGGAGCGCACCCCGGAGTCGGCCTACGAGGAGCGCCTCGCCGTGCTGCGGGAGATCGCGGGTGTGTACCGTGAGTACGTCAAGAGCGACACGGCGCTCGTCGGCGTGCTCAATCAGATCGTGCAGCTCGACGGCAAGCTCGACGAGCAAGACATCGGCGAGGTGCGGGAGCTGGTCGACCTCTACCAGAAGCTCGGGCGCTGGCGGGATCTCCTGAGCAGCCAGCAGCTCCTCGCGGAGCTCGTCTCCGACGTCGACGAGAAGAAGCGCCTGTTCCGTGAGGTGGCTCGCCGTTGGTTGGATCAGTTCTCCAACGTGCAGCACGCCATGGACGCCTACGCGGCGCTCCACGCCCTCGATCCAGCGGACGAGGAGGCGACGGAGCGGCTCGAGGAGCTCTACCGGAAGCGCCGCGCCTGGAAGGAGCTCTTCGCTCTGTACGAGGAGCAGCTCGCTGGGCGACAGGGGCATGACCGCGTGCCGCTGCTCCGCGAGATGGCGCAGCTCGCCGCGGAGCGGCTCAACCGCGGCGCAGACGCCGTCGCGCACTACCGCGAGATCCTGGATCTGGATCCATCGCGCATGGACGTGCTGGATCGGCTCGAGCGCCACGCCGAGCGCTCCAAGGACTGGACGACCTTGGCGGAGGCCCTCGAGCGCCGCCTCGGCGCGCTCGAGGACGTCGACTCCAAGCTCGCCGTCCTGCAGAAGCTCGGCTCCGTCTACTCGGACCACCTCGGGGACGCCGAGCAGGCCATCGGCGCCTGGCGCCGGGCGCTCGAGCTCGAGCCGCGGCAGCCCCGGGCGATGCGCGTCCTGCGGGACATGTTCTTGCGCAGCGAGGACTTCGACGCCCTCGAGGAGCTGTACGCGTCCCAGCAGGACCACGAGGGGCTCGTCGAGGTGTTGAGCAACGCCGCGGATCGGGCGGCGGAGCCCGCGACGAAGATCGCGCTCAGCTATCGGGCGGCGCGTATCTATGAAGAGCAGCTGCAGCAGCCCGACCGGGCGTTCCGGTCCTACGAGCGTATTTTGGCCAACGATCCGGCGGATACGCGCGCGGCCAGCAAGCTCTTGCCCCTGTACGAGGCGGACGAAAAGTGGGCGCGGATGCCCGCGCTCTACGAGGTGATGCTCCAAGGGAGCGCTGCGCCCGAGGAGAAGATCGCGTGGCTCGAGAAGCTCGTGGAGGTCACCGGTCAGCGGCTGATGGATCGGCGCACGGCGGCGCAGCACGCGCGCCGTGCATACGAGATCAGCCCGGCGGACCCCCGGGCCGTGGAGCTGCTCGAGCAGACGGCGCGAGCCTCCGGGCACTGGGACGAGCTGGTGACGGCCCTCGAAGGTCGTCTCGCCGAGCTCGAGGCGTCCGTCGTCGAGATGGCGCAGTCCGGTGAGGTCACGAAGGCCTCCGTGAGCGAGGCGCCGCCCACCTCCGAAGAGCTGGAGCAGGCCGCAGGGGGCGGCGGGCGCCGCAAGCGCCGCCGGCGCAAGAAGACGGCGACGGTCGTCGAAGCGGTGCCCGCGCACCCCGCGCCGAGCGATGCCCACGCCGACGAACAGCGCCTGCTGTGCCTGAAGCTCGCCACCGTGTATGCGGACGAGCTCGGGCGCGTCGATGACGCGGTCGCCCGCTTGCAGGGGGTCCTCGCGGGCCACCCGGCGGATGACCAGGCGGGCAGCTTGCTCGAGAGCATCTTGCGCCGGGGGGACAGGCGCGATGGTCTGCGCTGGCTCCATGAGCTCCGGGCCGAGCACGCCGCGAACGACGGAGAGCGCGCGCGGCTGCTGAACGAGTGGGCGGGGCTCGAAGAGGAGTTCGGCGAGGTCGCGCGGGCCCGGGAGCTCTACTCGAGAGCGCTGGAGCTCGCGCCGGACGACGGGGTAGCCCTCGCGGCGAGCGTGCGCCTCGCCTTGGCGGCAGAAGACTGGGCGGCGGCGGCCGGCGGCTTGGAGCGCCAGCGGCAGCTCGCGTCCGGCGGGGAGCGGGCGGCTAAGGCCCTCGAGCTGGCGGAGCTCTACGTCGAGCAGCTGGCGCAGCCCGCCGAGGCCCTGAGCACGGCGCGTGAGGCGCTCGAGCTCGAGGGCGATCGAGCCCGCGCGATCGGCGTGCTCCAGAAGGTGGTGGACGAGCCGACGGTGCGCGCCGACGCTGCGCGGCTGCTCGTGGAGCAGTTCGAGCTCACCGGTGACCCCCCCCCCGCGGGGCGGGGGGGGGGGGGGCGGTTGCGGCGGACCGCCGGCGCGGGGGG
>JAEWOQ010000032.1 GCA_023460875.1 Pseudomonadota bacterium | reverse complement strand
CGCCGACGGCGCGCTTCAGCCGCGGCGCCTCAGCGCCAACCTCCGCGCTCACGGCTCCCGCCGCCGGGCGATGGCCTGATCGACGATCCCGGGACCTGCGCCGAAGAACACTCCGTCACCCATCACTCGCATCGGGACGGGATGCGCGAGCCGCCGAAACCGGCGATCCTCGGGGGAGGTCATGACGACCGTCGTTTACGATGATCGTCATGGGAGGGCAACGTTCGTCGCGCTCCGAAGAAGACGAGAGCGCCGATCCGCGAGCAAGAGTTTGGGTGAGCCCATCAGGCACCCCCCGCGCGGGGTTGGGGCCTGATGGGCGAAGCTCTCCCGATGGCGTACCGACTGGTGCTCTGGGCGGCGCCTGCGGGGGCTGAGTGGCCGAGGGTCGTGGGGTGGGTAGCCGTGACCACCCCACGAAACCATCGTGGGCGCGATGAACGTGAACCGCTTACTGTAGGACGGTGTCCATGTCCCAGTCGATCCAGGTGCTGGGCCACTGGCTGACGGGTTGTTGGACGCGGCTGTCCTGGATCCGCACGCCGCCCGTGTCCGCGCTCATGTTGCCGTTGAAGGCCCTGTCGAACATCGCCGCGGCGATGCCGGTGTCGGGCGTCCCGCAGTGACTCCCGGTGTAGACCTCGAAGGACATCCGCTCGGGTACGCCGAGGGCTTCGTAGACCGGGTACGCCGCCCACGCCGCGAGCGCTTCGCTCGTGCCCGCCAGGTGACACCAGGAGCCCGACCCGTTGTTGTTGGTGAAGTGCACCAGGTAGCGAGGGGCGATCGTCGCGATGAGCAGGTGCTGATCGAAGGGCAGGTGGTTGACCAGCGCCGGGTTGCTGCGGAAGGGCTGCGCCGCGCTGGTCACCCAGGGACCGCAGATGCCGGTGTCTTCCAGGTCGCCGATGCCTTGGGGCAGGTCCCCGCAGCTCCAATTGCCCTGGCCCGAACGGAACCACTGGGTCATGCGCCAGCTCGTCGCGCCGCCGCCGCCGGATTCGACGATGACGGTCAGGGGCACGCGGCTGAAGACGCCCGCCAGGAAGGCGCCTTTGCCGCACCCTGAGCAGCCGGTCACCATGATCTTCGTCGGATCGTGGCCGCTGCTTGGGTTGGCTTCGAGGACGTCCATCACCCGATCAATCATCCACCCTATGGCGATGTTGCGGTTGACCCCGGAGATGCCGAAGAGGTTGGCGATCTTGGCTTCGTTGCCGCTGCCGAGGGACAAGCTCTTGCTGCCCTGAGGGGCTATCCCGGAGTTGTCGAGCCTCAGGGCGATGACGTCGCCGCTGCCGCTGATGCTCGCCGTGAAGCTCTCCGTCTTGGAGCCGACAGTCACGTTGATGTTCACCGTGCCGCCGCTCACGGTGCCGGTGACCTCGTCAGGTTCGCCAGGGACGGGCCCATAGAGGTACTTCGCCGCCATCGCCAGGATCTCCTTGCGGCGGCACTCCCACTGGGCGCGGGTGGTGACCTTCGTTCCGTCGTAGAACGTGAACGGATCGGGGAGCTTCATGCCGAGATCGGGCAGCTGGCTTGCCTCGGGGAGGTCCGGGAGGACGCAGTCGAAGTCGTCTCCCGTCTCACCTCCAGAGCCGTCCGCCGCGCCGGTCCCGTTGATGCCGCCGCTCGCCGTGTCTCCGCCGGTGCCGAAGGTGGTCCCGCCGCCGGGCATGGGATCCATGCCGGATACGCCGCCGCTGGTCGGTGCCCCGCCGCTCGTCACCCCGTCGCCTCCCCCGGAAGGACCTGGGCCGGCGTCTTCACTACTGCAACCCGCGACGACGAGGGCCGCGATAACGGGGAAGAGCGAGGCGGCGATGAAAGTGGCTCGATTGATCATTGTGTGACTGTCACTCAGGGGGTCGCGCCGGACGAAATTCATGGGGCGCTCATGCAGCACTCATGGGGCGAGCGCTTCGCTCCGCGCTCAGTGGTTTCGCGACGATTCCCATTCCCAGAGGGTGACGTTCTGATCACCGGACGCTGGGAATTCCGCGCGTCACGCAAATGTCCGTCGACGTTGAGCGCGGGCTCCGCGGCTCCGCAGGGAGGAACGGTGATGAAGACGCTCGTCCGGGCGAGTCGGGTGACGAGCGCTTCCTTCGGTGCGCTTGGGGGCTATGAACGAGGCGTTATGGGAACTCTGGATCCGAAGGTCGATGCGTTCGTGAGCCGCACCAAGACGTGGCGCGGCGAGATCCAGAAGCTCCGCTCGATCTTGCTCGGCCTGGGGCTCGACGAAGGGCTGAAGTGGGGCAAGCCGTGCTTCATGTTCGAGGGGAAGAACATCGCCATCATCCAGCCCTTCAAGGCGCACTGCGCTCTGATGTTCTTTAAGGGCGCCCTCCTCGAGGACAGCCACGGGCTGCTGCGGAGCCAGGGGGAGAACACCCAGTCGGCGCTGCGTTTGGAGTTCACCAGCGAAGCTCAGGTGACGAAGAAGGTGCTGAAGTCCTACGTGACCCAGGCGATCGCGGTGGAGAAGGCGGGGCGCGAGGTCGAGTTCAAGGCGAAGGACGAGCTGGAGCTCCCGGAGGAGCTGACGCTGATCCTGAAGAGGGACCGCAAGCTCGCGAAGGCCTTCGAGGCGCTGACCCCCGGGCGCCGACGAGGCTACGTCCTCCACTTCTCCAGCGCGAAGCAATCACGGACGCGCACCGTTCGGATCGAGAAGAGCATCCCGAAGATCCTCGCGGGGAAGGGCCTCCAGGAGGACTGAGCCCCGGGCTTCGTCTGCCGAGTTCGGCGGGCGCATCGGCGTCTCGGGGTGGTCGGCAATGAGAGCGCCCGTCACGGCGAAGTGATCAGTCGCAGCCGCGAAGATCGGCCCAGTGGTCGGACGACGCCCTGAGCTCGAGCGCGCGTCGTAGGTGTGAAACGTATCCTCTTTGGGTACAGTCGCGGCCATGTCGGCGCGGCCTCGAGATCCTGCGGCTCGCGCCCGCGAGGCGGGCAGCGAGGCGCTTCAGCGACTGCGGCGGGGCGAGTGCACGCTGGAGCAGTACCTCGACGAACGGATCGAGCGAGCCATGCAGCGCTACGGGCGCCTCATCGGGGACGAGCATCGCGAGATGCTACGCGAAGTGCTGCTGGCGCAGGCCCTCGTGGATCCGGTGATCCTGGAGTACGTCGGGCGCGCCGCCGGGCGTGAGTTCCCACCGGGATCCGATTGATGCAGCGCCTCCACGCAGCAGACTCACCCGCGGTGCTGGAGCGCTTTCACGAGCATCTCTACCTCGTGGACATCTCCGCTAAGCAAATGATCCGCGCGCTGCGGTGGCGCGTGGACCTCGAGGAGCTCGTGAGCGCGGGCCGCGAAGGACTGTGGGAGGCGGCGCGGCGCTACGACCCGGACAGCTCCGTTCCCTTCAAGGGCTTCGCTGGTTACCGCGTGCGAGGGGCGATGATCGATCACGTCCGGCGCATGGCGGCGGTGCCGCGCCGCGCCTACGAGCGGCTCGCCGCGGTAGAAGCGGCGCTCCTCGTCAGCGAGGGGCTGTCGGAGCGCCGCCTCTCAGAGCCGCGCATGTCAGAGCCGCGCATGTCAGAGCGCGCTCGTGAGCCCGAGGTCGCCGCCGAGGCCGTGGTCGATGAGCACCTCGCGTCGATGGTGCTCGCGCAGGCGGTGCAGCTAGCCGCGGGCCAGGCAGACATCGTGGAGGCGCAGGCCACCCCTGAGGAAGCCTATGAACACGCAGAGCTCCGGGCGGCGGTGCGCGTCGCGGTGGATTGCCTCCGGCCCGCCCAGGCCGAGGTGATCCGTAGGTTCTATTTCGAGCGGCAGGATTTCGGGCAGATCGCGGGGGCGCTGAACATGAGCAAATCCTGGGTGAGCCGGACGCATGCGCGAGCCATCACGCGGCTATCCGTGCGGTTGAGGGAGCTCGCGGAGGACGACCTCCCTTAGGATCGGGGGCGGCGCACGCCGCTGGAGAACGCCGTCGCGAGCCAACGGACAAGCTCGTGAGCCGCGCTCCCCTGCGCGGAGAGTTGGACGTCGCCGAGGGTGGAGGTGCGCTTCTCGTAGGTGGCGCCGCGTGACTGCATGAAATGGTCCAGGTCGTCGAGGTCCAAGAGCATGGCCGCCGTCTCGCCGTGCTGATCGAAGAAGGGGGCGAGCAGCGGCGGCACCAAGCCCGGCGCCACCGTGACCTCCCAGAGCGGACCAGCAGAGCTCTGACCAGCAGAGCCCTCCCCGATCCGCGTGCAGAAGAGATCGAGGTGTTCGCTTCTCGGGGCCTTCGATGCGGTGGGTGGGGTCATGAGCGGCTCCTGGCCTGCCACCACGGGGCGCGCGTGGTGGCCCGGGGACGTAAGGTCATGAGGTCGGCGAGGAAGTCCTGCGCCGAAGGATAGCGCTGCTCACGCTCGAACTGGAGGGCGCGCGCCAGGATCGCGTCGAGCTCCGGCGGGATCACGGCGCCGAGACGTCGAGACGGCGGCTCGAGCTGCTGGCGCTCGTAGTCGAAGGGGCCTTCCCCGACGAGCGTCTCGTACACGACGACGCCCACCGAGAAGACGTCCGTGCGGTGGTCGAGCTCCTCGGCGCGATGGGCTTCGGGGCTCATGTAGCGGATCGAGCCGACGAGGCTCCCCGTGCTGGTGCCTATGCCGGGGAGGTCGGGCGGAGGTTCGAGGACGCGCGCTACACCGAAATCCAGGACTTTTACCGTCGGCTCCGCGGGATCGAGGGCGGAAGACGTATCCAGGAACAGGTTCTCTGGCTTGATGTCTCGGTGCACGATCCCGGCCGCGTGGGCAGCCGCCAGACCAGAGAGCGCCTCGCAGCCGATGCGCACCGCCTGCTCCACTGGCAGGCGCCGGACGCGCCTGAGCTCTTCGGCGAGGGAGCGCCCTTCGAGGAGCTCCAGCACCAGGCATGGTGTCCCGTCGCTCACCCAGAAGTCGACGAGCTCGACCACGTGCGGGTGTTGGAGCTGCGCTATGGCCCGGGCCTCCAGGTGAAGACGCTCCACGACTCCTCTCTGCTCGATGAGATGTTCGTGGACGAGCTTGAGCGCGAACCGCTTCAGAAGGAGCTCGTCGAGGATGACGAAGACCTCGCCCATGGCGCCCGCGCCGAGTGAGCCGACGAGGGTATACGGGGTCCCCTCCAGCAGCTTGCTGATGGCCTGGGCGCGGGCGGCGGAGACTTGGCGAATCGCCATCGCCCTACTCTATCGATGTGTCGAGCGGAGGACACCGCCAAAGGCCCGCGTCGCGCGCTGCGCTGCGCCTTTGTCACGGCCTCCGCGGCCTCACCCCCGCGATCGCGGGCCGGGGCGACCGGTGGGTGCCCCCCGTCGACGAACGTCAGGCGCGGCCGCGCCGGATGTCGAATTTTGCAACGCCGCGTGGTCACTGACCGATTGGTAAGGGTCAGGTGCGCTCCGCGCAGGGGAGCAGTTCCCCCCCTTCGGCTCCCTGCGTGCCCTCGGGAGGCGCACCTGACCTTTGTTTATGTGGGCTGGGGTCGGCAGGGAAAGGAACACGAAATGAGAAAATGGGCGTTCATGCGGCTTGGCTCGATCATCGGGCTCACGAGCCTCGGCCTGGCAGCCCTCGGGGTTGCCTGTGATTCGGGCAGGCCTGACGAGCCCGAGCCGCGGAGCCGGATTTCACAGCACCTGGAGCAGACGTACACGATCGAGCTTCGCGTTCCACCGGGCTTGGTGACGTTCTCTCCCGTCCTCACGGCGTCGGAGCGCATGAAGATCGGCGCCGACG
>JAEWOQ010000031.1 GCA_023460875.1 Pseudomonadota bacterium | reverse complement strand
CCGCTTGGGCAGTCTCGCCGCGGCCGCCGCCGAGCTCGCGGCGCTGCAGGACGCTGGCGGGGAGCTCGGCTCGCTGCGCGCTGCCCAAGAAGGGCGGGAGCTCCTGGACGCGGGCAACGTGCTGGAGGCGGAGGCGCACATGCAAGGGCACCCGCCCACGGCGCCGCTGCTGGAGACGCAGGCTCTCGTCGCTCTGGCCCGAGGCGACGTCGCCGAGGCGCGGGCGCGCCTGGAGGAGGCCCGCAGCCTCGCCATCAATGAGGAACAGCTCGCCCGACTCGAGGGGGTAGAAGGTCTGCTCTGTCACGCGGAGGCGCGCCCGGGCGCGGCGCTCGCGGCCTTTCAACGCGCCGCGCTCCGCGCCGAACGAGCAGGGGCGCTGCTCGAGGAGGCGACCTATCTGACCGGCGTGGCCGCGGCGGCGACCGATCGGGGCGAGCTGCGCGTAGCGCTCCCGGCGGCGGAGCGCGCGACGTTGTTGTTCGAGGCACTGGAGCGGCAGGGGGATGCAGCCAGGGCGGCCTTGGCTCGCGCCGCCGGGTACGCGCTCCTGGGTGCGGAGAGCGAGCTCGTGGAGGTGGCTGAGGAGGCGCTCTGGCGCGCGCGGGCGGCAGGGGACGCGACTTGCGCCAGCTACGTGCACCTGTCCCTGGCCGATGGACTCACCTCCCTCCCCGCCGTCGCTGCGTCTCACGCCGAAGAAGCCGCGCGCGGCCTCGCGCGAGGATCGGCGGACGACCGACTGCGCGTCGGCGCGCGGCTCCTCGCCCACGGCTTCGATGTCGACCTGGCGGAGCTCGACACCGCCGCCGGGAACGCCTCCCCGGAGGTCCGCCTCGAATGGTGGGGGGCTCGGGCCCACGCTGCCCTCGAAGGGCGCAGAGTCAGCGGCGCGATGGGGCGCGTGGATGGGATCCTCGAAGCGCTGCTCGCCCTGGCTTCGGTGGCAGACCTAGGGGTCGTCCGGGGCCCGGCCTTTGCTCGCGGTGCGCGCCTGGCCGTCGGCTTGGGGCGAAGTGAGGACGCTCGCCGTCTCCTCTCCAGCGCTCGCGCCGCGGCTCGGGAGCTCTTGGTGGGCACCCCCGAGGAGCTCCAGCGACACGCACAGGCCCTGGACTGGGTCGCCTTGGCGTCGGCCCCGGAGGGGAGCCGCTTTGCGGCGGAGCAGCTCCAGGAGATCGAGCGGCTCGTGCGGAGCCTCGGCAGCCGGGAGCGCCTCAAGCCTCTCCTCGAGCAGGTGCTCGACGCCCTCCTGCTCTGGACCGGGGTGGAGCGCGGCTTGCTGCTGCTGCGGGCGCCTCCCGTCTCACCTGCCGCGAAGGGAGCGACCGGGGAGGAGGAACGTCTCGTGGTGCGCGCGGCCCGCAACCTGGCGCGAGGGGATCTCCAGGGAGCGCAGCTGGAGCTGAGCCACACCTTGGCGCGGCGGGCGCTCGAGCGCGGGGCCCCCGTGGGCGCCGTCGACGCGGCGGGGGAGCTCTCGGATCTGCATCGCAGCGTTCACGCGTTGAAGCTGCGCAGCGTGCTGGCGGTCCCTCTGATCGCGCGGGGGGAGACACAAGGGGTCGTGTACCTGGACGATCGGGTGCGGCGGGGAGCCTTCGGCGCCGCGGAGCTGGCGTGGGTGAAGCTCGTCGCCACCCTCGCCGCCGTCGCCATCGCCGACGCACGCGATCAGCTCCGGCTCCGACGCGCGGCGCGACGAGCCCAGCGCGCGGAGGCGCGCATGGCCGCGCAGCTCGCCCGTCGGGAGGTGGAGCTGGAGCTCGCAGAGCGCGAGCTCGATCGCTCCCGAGAGACCCGCGGGGACTACTCCGCCATCGTGGGGCAGAGCGAACCCGTCCTCGCGCTGCTGCGGGTGGTCGATCGGGTGGCGGCTTCGGAGGTCCCCGTGCTCGTGCAGGGGGAGTCGGGCAGCGGCAAGGAGCTCATCGCGCGCGCCATCCACGACAATGGTCCCCGCAAGGGCAAGGCCTTCGTCGCGGAGAACTGTGCGGCCATCCCCGAGCCGCTCCTGGAGTCCACGCTGTTCGGCCACACCCGGGGGGCTTTCACGGGCGCCGCCCGTCAGCGGGCGGGCCTGTTCGAGGTCGCCCACGGGGGCACCCTGTTCCTCGACGAAATCGCGGAGATGCCGCCGGCCATGCAGACGAAGCTCCTGCGTGTGCTGCAAAACGGTGAAATCCGCCCGGTCGGCTCCGAGCGGGCGCGCGCCGTGGACGTGCGGGTGGTCGCGGCCACCCATCGGAACCTGCGCGAGCGCGTGGAGGCCGGCTTCTTCCGGGAAGACCTCTTTTATCGCCTGAACGTGATCGCCCTGCGGGTCCCTCCTCTGCGGGAGCGCGCGGCGGACCTGCCTCTGCTCGTGCGTCGCTTCGCGGAGCTCCACGGCGCTGGGCGCGGCCTCCAGCTCGCCCCGGACGCGCTCGGCGCGATGCTGCGCTACGAGTGGCCGGGAAACATCCGCCAGCTGGAGAACGAGGTGCGGCGCCTGCTGGTGCTGACGGAGGGGCTCGTCGGGCTCGAGCACCTGAGCCCCGAGATCCAGGCGGTCGCGGAGCTGCCCCGAGCTCCCGACACGTTACACCTGCGCACCCGGGTCGATGCCCTGGAAAGGGAGCTGGTGGAGACGGCCCTACGCAGGACGGAGGGCAACCAGACGCGCGCCGCGGAGCTGCTCGGTCTGTCCCGGTTCGGGTTGCAGAAAATGATGAAGCGCCTCGAGGTGGAGGCGTCGACGGTCGCGCGTCGGCGCGGTCGCTCTGGACGAGGATCGCCGAGCGGGTTACACGAGTCGCGATGACGAGGCAGCCGCAACCCGTGCTGAAGTGGGCTGGGGGCAAGCGGCGGCTCGTGCCCGACATCCTGGCGACCTTGCCCCAGGAGATCGACACCTACTACGAGCCCTTCGTGGGCGGCGGAGCCGTCTTCTTCGCCCTCGCGGCCGAGGGGCGCTTCCAGCGGGCGGTGCTCTCGGACTGCAACTCCGACCTGATCCAGATGTACGAGGCGATCCGCGACGACGTCGAGTCGGTCATCGCAGCGCTGAGCAACATGCGCCACTCCGAGGAGGAGTACTACAGGGTGCGCGCCTCGCGCCCGCGCACTCCGGCCCGGAGAGCCGCGCGGATCATCTATCTGAACAAGACGGGCTACAACGGCCTGTATCGGGTGAACCGCTCCGGAGCGTTCAACGTGCCCTTCGGGCGCCACGTGCGGCCGAACATCTGTGACGCGGACAACCTGCGCGCCGTAGCGCAGGTGCTCCAAGGCGTGGAGGTCCTCGTCTCCGATTTCGAGAGCGTCGTGGCCGACGCACGCCCCGGGGACGCGGCCTACTTCGATCCGCCGTACATGCCCGTCTCCACGACGGCGAAGTTCACCTCCTATCACAGCGAGCCTTTCGGCAACGACGAGCACGACCGCCTCGCGCGGCTGTTCACAGCGCTGGCCAAGCGGCGCGTCGCCGTAGTCCTCTCCAACTCGAGTACCTCGGAGACGCAGGCGCTGTACGGCTCCTTCGACCGCCGGCTCGTTCACGTCAACCGGTCCATCAACTCGAACGCCCACGCCCGCGGCCCTGTCGCGGAGCTGCTCGTGGCCGCGAACACGACGCGGCGGAGGGGCAAAAAGCGGGTGTCGGCCGTCGCCGCGGCGGCTCGCCGACCTGCCCTACAAGAGGAAGGATGAGCCGCGCACCGAGGGTCATCGTGCCGGGCCGCGGCGACGCGGGCGGCGCTGAGGGCGGGCGAGATCGCACGGACGGGGTGCACCTCGGGCGAGTGGGGTTGATCGCCGTGATCGGCTTCGCCATCGGCGTCGTATGGCCGCGGCTGGCGGGAGTGAGCTTGGTGCCGTCCGCGCCGGTCGAGGGTGCGCGGCAAGAGGTGCTCGCCGAGCAGGAGGCCACCGAAGCGCAGAGCGACGCGGAGGGGACGGCGGCCGAGGACCCCGAGCCACCGACCCCCGGGGAGCGGCTCGTCATCGACGAGTACAAGATCACCAGCTGCCGTGACGCCGAGGGCAAGGCGATCAAAGACTGCGGTGAGCTCGACGCGGAGGCGCTCTTGAGCCCCGCGCTGCGGTCCTTGGCGACGTGCCCGGCGGCGGAGAACGCGATCGGCAAGTTCTCCGTGGGCGTCGACGTCGACTTCAAGGCGCGCCGCGCCAACGACGTCAAGAGCGGCCGGAGCACCGACCTCCCCGCGGCGGTGGTCAAGGGTCTGCTCGAGTGCGTGCGGCGCAACGTCGACGACCTCTCCTGGAAGGGCATCGAGGCTCGCCACCCGAGCTACACCGTGTACGCATTGGTGGAGTTCGAGCGTCCGGAGCTGGTGAAGAGCAGCAGCATCGTGCCAGCGAGCGGGAGCGCGACCGTCCGTTGGAACGTGGCCCTCATCCGACGGGAGCCCAACAGCACCGCGAAGATCCGCGCGCGGCTGACCAGCGGCACGCGGGTCGTCGTGACGGCTCGGCAGGAAGAGTGGTACCGGGTGAAGTACGACACCAAGGGGGGCGAGGGCTGGGTCCACGGCGCCGCGATCGGGATGGACGTCGCCGCGCCCGACGCGGAGGAGTGAGGCGCCCGCTCGGGCCCTCCCGAGAAGTCGTGATACAATCGACCCGTGGCCGACGACACCTCCCCGAAGAAGCCGCAAAAGGCGTCCTCCGACGTGGTGCTCATCCACGGCGTCACCGAGGACGGCAGAGGGCTGAACGTGCTGCGCGCGCGGAATCAGAGCATCGAAGCCGGCCAGGTCCGACCGCTCGAGCATGGTAAGCCGTTGCAGGGCGACGTCGTGAAGCTGCGGCCTCGCCGGGGCGCGCCGTTCCTGTGTGACGTCGAGACGGAGGTGTCCAGCAGCGAGCTCGCCTCCACCAGCCCAGGGGCGAGCAGCGCGCCTGCCCGCAAGGGGCCGGCGCAGGTCGCCTCGAGCGCCTACCGGGACAACTGGGAAGCCATCTGGCGTCGAGCCGGCAAGGATGAAGAGCAGCTCTTGAACTGACAAGATCCAGCGCGACGAGCGGCGGCGGGTCTCCAGCCGCGGGTCTTCGGCGGCGGCTGGGCGTCGCGTCGCTCAGAGCAGGTCGAGCAAGGCCTGGAGCTGATCGTGATCGAAGGCGAAGGTGGCGTCGATCCCGTCGGCGCGGGCAAACTGGACCGTGCGTCCCTGCCAGGCGCCGGCCCTCCCGAAAACGAAGCGGAAGGTCTCGGGGTCTCGTCCCAGGCGGTGTGTTCGCCCCGACAGGACGAGGACGGGGCGATCGAGACCATCGCCTGCGCGTGCCGGGCCCACATGGACGGCGGCCAAGGGGTGCAACGCTCGCAGCCCCTGCTCCAGGGCTGCGGCGCCGTCGGGCGTGACGAGGCCGTCCGCCGAGACGAGCTCCCCGGCGCGTCGCTCGAGCGTCGCGCTCAGGCCGTGGGCTTCGACGACGATCCGCTCGAGGTGATCGACGTCCAGTGACATGGTGAGGCGGCTGATCGGCAGGGTGCTGAGCGTCCGAAAGGTCGCGCTGGGGAGCACGAAGGTGCCGCGCGTGTCCTCCCCGAGGAGCGTCGCGAGGTGTCCACCGACCGTGCGTGCGCCCGCCTTGAAGCGCAGGTGCCGGCGTTCGCCCGCTTCGGTGTAGGCGACGTCGACCTCGAGAGCGTCGACGTCGCGCTCTGGAGCGCCTCCGGGGGGGAGCCAGCGCACGGCCCGCAGATCGCGGACCGCGGAGAGCCAGTCCGCGGCTAGCCCTCCGTCGAGCTCGAAGCCCTCTGGACGCGCGAGGCGCAGCTCCCCCTCGGGAGCGCGCTCGACGACGTGGGTCGCCTCGCCGGAGCGCACCATCACCCGCTCGATCTGGGCCTCTTCGACGTGGAGTAAGCTCCTCGCGCGGGTCCAGGTGTCGTCCGTGGAGAAGGCGGCGGCGCGCTGTCGAGTGAGGGCGAGCAGGGCGCCGTCGTCCTTCCGCTCGAGCCACACGCGCCCCTCCGCGTCGGGGTGACCGTAGACGACGGTCAACTCGACCGCCTCGTCGTTGCCCTCCACGAGGCCACGCAGCGTCGCGCTCCCCCGCGGTGGGGAGAGCCCCAGGGCCCTCCGATCCACGGCCTCGCCTGGACCCACTGCCTCTCGATGCAGTTGCCCTTGGGGTGAGGTGAGCGCTTGCAGATAATCGTTGCCTGCGTCCAGCTCGAGCTCGCCCCGCCGGGGGCGCACCAGGTCGAAGCGGCTGCCGGTACGCACGGCCTCGAGGACGTCGTCGCCCTCCACCAGAGTGAAATGGTCGACCTCGTCGGGGCGGAAGGGGAACGGTGTGCGATCGATGAGCTCCTCCGCCGTCGTCAGCAGCGCAGGGAGCACCG
>JAEWOQ010000030.1 GCA_023460875.1 Pseudomonadota bacterium | reverse complement strand
CCCCGGATTACCCGCGGAGTCACTGCATCCCGCGAACGCCGCAGCGACCACCCCCAGCAAGAACAAACGCGAAGCACCGAAGGAACTCGATCTCATCAGCCCAAAATACGGGGTGCGGTAAAGCGCTTTCAAGCCCCAGAGCGAACCACTCCGTCAGCGCTCATCCGCGAGCACTCAAACCTTGCAGCAACTCTGGACTCATTCCCCTATCGCGGGAATTGTCCAGCCCCCGGACACCTCCAGAAGCCTACACCTCACCACCCACCGGGAACCTCGCCATCATGCGAGACCCCGGTCGGGCTCGGGGGCGACGTCACGCCCCTTCTCTCTCATTCCCGCGGAGCGTCCGACTGATCGGAGCAGTCATCATCGACCCATGACCGAGCGCCGCCTCTTCTTCGGGATCCCCCTCCACGAGACCTCACGGGTCGCCCTCACGGAGGCCACCCGATCCCTGGTGCACGCCGAGAACCTCCGCCCCCTGCGCCCCCGCAGGACGCGCCCGGAGGGCTGGCACTGCACCATGAAGTTCGTGGGCCACATGAGGGCGGAGGACGCCGAGGCGCTGATCGCCGCTGCGCCGGGCCTCCCCTGCCCACCGAGCATCGACACCCGCTGGGGCGGCTTCGGGGCCTTTCCCTCGCCCCGACGGGCCCGCGTCCTCGTCGCTCACCTGGAGGACGCCGAGGGCACCCTCACTGAGCTCGCCCGACTCGTGGAAGAGCTCACCACCGCCCACGGCGTCGCCCCCGAGGCGCGCCCCTTCCGCCCCCACGTCACCCTGGCGCGTTTTCAGCGCCCCGCGAACCTCGGCGATCTCTGCGCTACCGAACCGCTCACGGGCAGCGTGACGCTGGGCCCCCTCACCCTGTTCGAGTCGCACCTGGGAGCGGGCGGCAGCCGCTATGAAGCGCTCTGGCCGAGGCCGTGAGCGTGACGGCTCTGCCACCGTGTGAAACCCGTGAAACCCGTGAAACCCGTGAAACCGGTGAAACCGGTGAAACCGTGAGCGCCGGGCACCTCATAGCCACCTCACAATGCCCCCGTAGCGAGACGCGCCCGTCGACAGGGAGACGCAGCAGGACCTCGTCCAGCACCCCTTCGCGCCCGTTTTCCCTGCTCATAGGTCCCAGGCGCCGCGATTGACGGCCTGTGCGGCGCATGATCCCATCCCCCGCGTGCCGTGCATCACCCATGTCTCAGGTTCGAGCAGGAGCACGTGCGTCGCGTGCTTCACCGCAGACGTCTTGCAGCTCGCATACAACATCGAGCCCAAGACCATCAAGAACAACCTCGACAAGCTCGAGAAGCGCTTCGAGAGCCTCGCGCCACGGGGAGAAGACCTCGACCTATGCAACAGCGTCATCCAGGCGCTCAACACACAGTTGCTCGCTGGCAAGGCCAAGCTGTTGTTCGGCAGCACCCCGGTGCTCGACCCCGACACCATCACTTGGGAACATCGCCAGCTCTACCGTGACGGGCTCCGGCGCATGGGCACCTGGATTGGCTTCACCGAATTCGGGGTCCTGGCGCGCATGTTCGGCGTTCGATTCTACATCGCATACCCGTCTCAGCAGCGCTTGCGCCGGGTCGAGGTCGGGAACCCCTATGACCGACTCATCGCCAACCCGGCGCTGCTGTGGACCGGCAACCACTATCAGGTCGCCACCTTGCAAGCACACGGCAACGATGGCCAGTACACGGCCAACAACGTCATCGCCACCAACGGGCGGGGAGATTGCGGGCTCGAGGCCTTCCTGCTGATGCTCCATGGCATCCATCCCGCGCTGCAACTCGGCCCGCTTCCGACCGACAACGACCGCGTTCGACGCAGCGTGATTCGTAGCTTCGCCCGCACCTACCTGGCCCCGCGCGTGGACGGGCTGCTCAACACTGACGACGTCCACTACGTCAGCGCACTGACCGATCTCCGCAACCTCCTCGCCGACACCCTCACGAATGCCGAGATCGACGACGCGATCGTGGCAGAGGGCGCCCTGCCCGAGAGCGAGGAAGAACGATCCAAGAAGAAGCTCACAAAGGGCTCGATGATCGCCGTGCCCGTCGTCGACTTCGACGGTGACCCCGCCCAGCTTCCGTGGCAGCAGCCCTTCGCGATCACGACCAAAAGGATCGGGCAAGCCGGCTTCCACCAGTTGAACATTGCCCGGTTCGGAAATACCAATGTTCGGATCGTGGGTGGCAACTGCGACCTGTCCGATGATCTCTGGCAAGGCTCGCTCGACTTCCTCGCCGACATCCTCCCCAGGTCAAAAGGCGGCGGATACGACCAGGACAGCGCCGCATACTTTGAACAGGTCGACCGCGAGCAGCTCCTCTTCGTCGACAACGAAGGCAGAGGGATGAAGCCTCGCTCGACGCACTTTTGCTCGTGCCTCGCAGCGATCACCCTGGAGAACAAGACCACGCACTACTTTCTGTTCGGCGGCGTGAACTTTCGCCCAGGCAGCGGCCAGTTTGCGCGAGCCCAGGTCAGCACCCTGAGGAAGGGCGAGAGTGGCACGCACTCGGAGAAGTACTGTCTCGGCCTACTCGCGCAGGTCCTGCGCGGGTTCGGACTGAAGCTGCCCGACAAGATCCTGGCTCCGGTCAACGACTGCGTCGCTGTCACCTCGCAAGGGGCCGCGCTCGCGTCGACTGTGGCGCAGGTCGACGTGGCATTCATGAACATCGCCGAGATGTGCATCACCTGCCAGGGCTACTGGGCACAATTCCGCGACGCTCTGCTCGATCTCGGCGTGCCCGCGGTGCGCTGCTACAACTGGTACTTCATCACCGACATCAAGAAATGGAAGTAGCCCGAGGCGCCGAGGCGGCGCAACGCACGCATTGTCGTCGCGGCCCCCGCGCCAATAAACCCGCGCCAACAAAGCAGTGAGACAGCGGGCGCCACGCACCGGTAAGGTCTCGAGCGCCGCTCCGTCCTGGTCCGTCGAGAGCGTGTCGAGAGCGATGATGCCCGAGTGACACCTTCGAAGTCGTTCGCTGCCTCCAAGCCCCCCATCCCCGATACCCCCCCGATACCTTAGGCGCAGGCGCCGCCCGTCAAGCTCGGGTTTTGGCGAGGCTTTCGCGAGCACCGGAGCGGAACGTACGTGGGTACTTGAGCACCGGAGCGCAGGGAAAACGAAGCCAAAACCCGAGATCGGCGGGCGTCCTGGTCCGTTAAGATTCCGGCGATGCCCCACGACCCTCGGCCACTCAGCCCCCGCAGGCGCCGCCCAGCGCACCCGTCGGTTCGCCATCGGGAGAGCTTCGCCCATCAGTCCCCAACCCCGCGCGGGGGTGCCTGATGGGCTCACCCAAACTCTTGCTCGCGGAAGCGTTTGTGGCTCCAGCCCCGCACCTTGCCCTTCCATTACGATGGTCGTAAACGACCGCCGTCATGACCTCCCCCGAGGATCGCGAGTTTCGGCGGCTCCCGCGCATCCGGTCCCGATGCGAGTGATGGGTGACAGTGATGGGTGACGGAGTGTTCTTCGGCGCAGGTCCCGGGATCGTCGATCAGGCCATCGCCCGGCGGCGGGAGCCGTGAGCGCGGAGGTTGGCGCTGAGGCGCCGCGGCTGAAGCGCGCCGTCGGCG
>JAEWOQ010000029.1 GCA_023460875.1 Pseudomonadota bacterium | reverse complement strand
CGCCAGGCCGTCCTTGGCCTGCACCTTCACAAGTGCCGCCGTCAGCGTCGTCTTGCCGTGGTCGATGTGACCGATCGTCCCCACGTTCAAGTGGGGCTTGGTGCGTACGAACTTCTCCTTGGCCATGGCTAACCTTCGAGTTTCTCTTGAATCGTGAAGTACAGTTTGCGTTTCGCGTGGGAACGGTTCGAACCGTCCTTCGAGCCCACAACCAGGATTGAACTGGTGACCTCGTCCTTACCAAGGACGCGCTCTACCGGCTGAGCTATGTGGGCGAGCCTCCTGAAGGAGGCCGGACGCTGACCCCGGGGAGGGGGCGGCGCCGGACTGACTGGGGGACGGAGCGGGAGACCGGGGTCGAACCGGCGACATTCAGCTTGGAAGGCTGACGCTCTACCAACTGAGCTACTCCCGCGACTTGGACGCTTCGAACGACCGCATCGCGCGCGTTGGTGGACGCGCGCTGCGGGGTGGAGGGTGTTGGATTCGAACCAACGTAGGCGGATGCCGGCAGGTTTACAGCCTGCTCCCTTTGGCCACTCGGGCAACCCTCCGAAAGGGACTGAACGTTCGCGTAGTTAGGGGTGGTGCACTCGCGATGGGCCCGGCCAGATACCCGGTCCGAGCCAGCAAGGCCAGAGCTAGCGAGGGGAGTCGAACCCCTAACCGCCTGTTTACAAAACAGGTGCTCTGCCAATTGAGCTACGCCAGCAGGAGCGAAGCGGAGCTCCGCCGTGCCCGCAAGCCTCCACGGGGAGGGCGGCGGTGCGTCGGGACACGGACCGTGTACCGAAGCTTGCACGTTCACCAGCTGCTGCAAGTTGAAAGGCCTTGGTCGGGGCGGGCCCGTCGCCGGGCCAAGATGAAGGGGGCACTGAACCATCCCTTCGAGTACGCGTCTGGAAGGGGTGGTCGTCGCTTGGCACCGGTGCCAAGAGGGCACCTCACCCTCCTCCGCGGGGCTCTTCTTGGAGACCCGCAAGAACAAACGGTGAGGCGCCTGGAGCGACCGCGGTCAGGTAGCGCCAGGGGTCGGGGGAGTCAAGCACAAAGCATACCCGTAACCTGGCGAGCCCGAAAACCGAACGAGTTCCAGAAGTTATACGCCAACTTTCTGAGGCGGAGCGAGCTCGATCTGGGGCGCCGAGACCGGAACCCGGCGCCGTCCTGGGGCATGCAGCCCCCAAAGTCGCCTGAACCGCTGAACGCTTCCTCAGGAATTTGCCTCGCCCCCGGCGTCAGGACGGGCCTATTTTTTGGTTGGGCCGGCGGGCCGCTGGCTCGCCCCGGAGGCCGCGCGATCCTGGAGCGCCTCGAGCGCGGCCTCGAGTTCTTGGCGAGAGTGCGGCAGGCGCTCGAGAGCGGCCTCTTCCTGGTCGATCGTCTCGAGGATCGTCGCGCGGGCCTCGCGCGCCTTGTCGGCCCATGGCGTCGCCTGCCCGGTGCGCTGCACCATCGCCAACGTGTGCTCGAGCATGGTGCGCGCCTTGCGCAGCAGGATCGAGTAGCGCAAGCGCATCGCCCCCTCGAACAGCGCGCGGCGCTCCTCGGTGTCCGCGGTCGCCGGGGCAGGGACGCGCATCACGTCCTCGTGAAGCTTTTGATAGAGCTCGCCGACGCGGACGCCGGCCATCGCCGACCAGTGGGCGTCGTGAGCCCGCATCGCGTCGGAGTACGCGCTCTGGGCGTCCAACAGGAGCTGACAGCGTTCCTCCAGTCGAGCCGGGAACTCTTCGGCGGAGACGTCGAAGCCGAGGCGCTCGGCGCGGAGCCGCCGCACCTCACCGAGCGCGAAGAAGAGGGGCGCGAGATCGCGCGGGATCGTCCCGGCCCCGTCGAAGTTGTGAGCGTCCACGATGTGGCGGCCGCGCGCCACGAACTTCTGCGCTCCGACGTCGTCCCCGCGAGCGGCGGCGTCGAGGGCCAGCGCGCCGATCAGGGCGACGCGCTCCAAAGGTCCCAGCCCTTCCACGTCGACGAGCCCCCGCGCGAGCTGCGCGGCCTCTGCCACACGCTCGAGGTGCACCAGCAGACGCACGCAGCGGACCCCGGCGCTCCGCGCGAAGGTAACTTCCGGGAACGCGTCGTGAACCCGCCGATAATGCCGCAGCCCTGCGAGGTGATCACCGAGCAGATCGTGAGCCGCGCCGGCGCCGAACCAGGCGCGAGCGAGCCAGCGGCGTTGGGTTGGCGAAGGCTGGGTCGGGTCGTCGGCGCCGCGGAGCGACTCCGCCTCGATGACACGGCGATAATCGCGTAGCGCGGCCTGGTACTCGCCCGCCTCGAGCGCCGCGTCGGCGCGAGCCAGCAGCTCCCCCAATCCGAGCGCTTCGTCTGGGGTGACGACCACGTGCTCGGCTTCGACGGGGTTGATGGTTGAATGCGCTTCGGTGGTTGGATGCGTCGGCTCCCGCCCTACGATTTCCGACGCGCACGCAAACGTGAACGGCGCTGCCACGAGCGAAGCGACCGGTAGCAGCGCCCCACACCCGATCACACGTCTCATGCCAGATCCGTTCCACGCGCCCGCGCGATGCTTCGACTTTCCACGTCCCGGGGAAGTATGCAGCGGGCGCGCAGCGCCGTGGACATCACGACGAAATCTGTAGCCGGAAAGGCGGTTGCGTACCTCCACACAGCAATCGACACACGCGAGCGAAACGCGGAAAAGCGGTCCTGACGAACGTCAAAGCGGTTGATCCGCCGAAATGCCATCTTACTCTAGTTTGGTCAGCGAACGGACGCGAGGACGCTCGCGCGCCGGGCTGCGTTGGTCAGGTTTTGGTGGCCCGTAAGGAGGAGTGAAGATGGACGATCAGAAGCGCATCAACGACGAGCTCGAGAGGTGGGAGCGGCTGCATCAGGAGCTCGCCACGGAGGTGTCGACCTTGGAGCGTCGCGCATTCTTGACGCCTGAGGAGCAGCTCCGCATCACCCACCTGAAGAAGCAGAAGTTGGCCGCGAAGGATCGTTTGTTCGAACTCAAGCGCGTCCCTGTCTGAGCCGGTCGCGAGGGGGTCAGTCTCCCGGGGTTCCCCGCGAGGTGGACCCCCGAGCGGGCCCGCGGTCGATCGGCGACTCAGCGACTCACAGCTCCACACAAACCCGGTTCAGGCAGATGTGACCGGCGGGACACTCCGTGGACCAAGCGCAGGCGCGCGCCGCGGGGTCGCTCCCCTCGTCTGCTTCGGCCTCCCCTGCCCCGGCGTCGTCTCGCGAGCCCGGAGCTTCCCACGCATTCGGACCCGGCTGCCCCCCAGCGGCCCCGAACCCTGGTAGCGCGTCTCCTGGTAGCGCGCCTCTTGGCGGGGGCAACGCGGACGGCGGCTCCGACGCGCTCCCGCGGGGCAGGACGTCCTTGTGGAGCTCACTCAGGGTGGCCTCGAGGCGCTGGCGTCGCTCCTCGCCCAGGGAGGTCGGGTGCAGCTGCTCACCCGCCTGAGCCAAGCTCAACCAGTAGCGAGCGTCGGCGCGGTAGCCGAGCCGGTAGCCGGTCATCCCTCGGAAATATGCGTAGCGGACGCGCTCCGACGGCGTGAGGGAGTCCGCGTCCGCCTCCAGGTCGCGCCACAGGGCTAGGGCCGCTTCGTACTGGTTCTCCTCGTAGTAGCGCTGACCGCGGTGGAGTTGCGAGCGATACGTGGCGCACGCGGCCAGGAGGAGCGCCGCGCCCGACGTGATCGCGAGCGGGCGCAGCACCGTGGCGAGACGAGACACCCGCCGAGCCTACGGCGCCTCGCCGGATCGCAGCAAGGTGGAGCCCGGCAAGCTAGAGCCCGGCAAGGTGGAGAGCGAGCCGCTGCGGCGACGGTAGTGGAGCCGATGGATCGGTAGGCCGTCCTCCATCGCCCTGCGCTCCCGCGGGCTCCGCGCCCCGTAGGGGTGATCGTCGATGCGCGGCGTCGTCCCCGTCGCGGGCGCGAACGCGGGATGCGCGGAGACGAGCGCCTCGTAGGTGGTGGCGCGCTCTTCGACGTCGGTCTGGATCAGGAGCTTGCCGTCCGGGACCAGCACCCGCGCCAGCTGATCGAGGAGCTCGGCGCCGAGGACGAGCCGCTTCTGATGTCGCTTCTTCCACCACGGATCGGGGAAATGCACGTAGACCACGGACAGGCTCGCGTCGGGGAACCGCGGCAGCGCGAGCCGAGCGTCCTCCGCGAACACCCGGGCCCGCGACGCGAAGCCACGGGCGCGCAGCCGATCGTCGACGAGCGTCGCCCACTTCCGCCGGATCTCGAGGCCGAGCATGCGCACCTCGGGGGCCGCTTGCAGGCGCTCGACGAGGAACCAGCCGCGTCCAGGGCCGATCTCCAGCTCCAGGGGTCCGTCGAGCTGGGCGAGCGCCGGAGAGAACAGCTGGGCGGGCTCGATGACGTCGTCTTCGGGGAGGCGCGGCGCGTGGGCGTAAGGAGACTCTCGTGTCACGGGTGCGGGGAGCGCATCCCACGAGTCCGCCCCGGACGGCAAGCGCGTCGCGCGTCGGGAGCGGGCGATGAGCTCTCGGAGCAGGGCCCTTGCTGTGTCCGCGGGGTCGATGTAAGTGGCGCGGGTCATCGTCGTCTGCCCCTGGTGGCAGGCCTCGAGGGAATCCGGTGTGACTCCGGAGCTGCCCCGCAGCGGTATTGGGAACGAAAGCCACCCCGAAGCACTGGCCTGGGCCGGGAAGCGGTGGTGAGTAGGAGGTCGCCTTGGCGACCGAGCCCTGAGCCCGAAGACCTGATGGTGATCGCTCTGGCGCGCTTCGCGTCCGGGGCGGACCTCACTCCTCGAGGGACGGAGATGGTCACGACGGCCCCCGCTGCGCGGCACCCGCGGTGCGCGGTGGTCACGGGAACTCCTCGTGCTCTCTCCTCGACCTCTCCTTGGCCCCGCTCCGTGGCGGCGGCTGCTCGTGCCCACCGCGCTCGCTGTGGGCGCGCTGCTCGTGTCGACGCGCGCGCAGGGTGAGGACCAGCGCGCGCGTGAGGAGCTCCCCCCGTCGGCAGCTGTAGAACCAGAAGAGCCGGAAGAAATCGTCGTCGCGGGGCAACGTCCTCATCCGACGCGGGCTGCCCGAGAGCCTGCGGTCTCCAGCTCCCTGCTGCGGGGTGAGCGACTGGTGCAGCCTGGAGCTGCGGTCGCGGACGCGCTGCGCGAGGCGCCCGGCGTGCAGATCACCCAGCTGGGAGGTCTCGGCGGGAGCGCCACCGCGTCGTTGCGCGGAGCCACCGCGGCGCAGACGCCCATCTACCTCGGCGGAGTGCGCATCAACGACGAGGTCGGCGGCGCCGCGAACCTCGCCGACGTACCGCTGTTTCTCATCGATCGCGTCGAGGTGTACCGGAGCCACGCCCCCCGGGACCTCGAGCTCGGGGTCGGCGGGGCGGTGCTCTTCGAACCCAAGCGCCCCCGCGGGCCCGGGCTGTCCCTGGGCGCCCACGCGGGGGCCTTCGGCACGCGAGGCGCCCAGGGCTACGCGATGGCCGGGGACGGCGAACGCGGGGCGCTGGCAGCCTTCGAGCTGAGCTCCGCCGACAACGACTACTCGTTCCACGACGATCGCGGCACCGTCTTCGTCGATGGCGACGACCGCTCCAACCGGTTGCGCAACGCGGACGCCCACCTGAAGCGCTTCTGGCTGCTGGCCGAAGAACGGCTCGGGGCCGCGGACGTCCGCTTCCTCCTGCACCACGGGAGTCGAGAGCAGGGCGCGCTGAAGCTGGTCCTCACACCGACCAACGGGGCCCGGGTGAGGAACGAGCGGGACCTCGTCGCCGTGACCTCCCGCGTCCCGGTGGAGCCGTGGGACGGCGCGGTGGAGCTGTCCACCGCTGCCACCATGTCCACCACCTGGCTCGACGACCCGCTCGGAGAGCTGAGCCTGGTCGGGCAACAGGTTCACACCCCGGGTGAGCACTTGGAGCAACGGGTCCGCGCGACGCAGCGCTTCGGCTTCGGCCTCGTGCTCAGCCAGCAGCTCACCGTATCGACGGAGCGCCTGCGCCGCTTCGAACGTCGGGCAGGCTCACCTCAACAGATCCTGGCGGCGCGGCGGCTCACGGCACGCCCGGCCGTCTCTGCCGAGCTGCCCCTCGGCGCCGGGGTCGTGGCGCGCGGCACCGCCGCGGCGCGCTGCGTCGACACGAGCAGGGCCGAGCTCCAGGCGTGTCGCGAGCTGCTGCCCGAGGGCCGCGTCAGCCTCTCTCGTCAGGGTCAGCAGCATGAGCTGTACGTGAGCGCGGGCCGCTACCAGAGGCTCCCGACCCTCACGGAGCTCTACGGCGCCTCCCTCCTCGTCCAGGGCAACGCGAGCCTCCGGGCGGAGCGAGGGGACACCGTAGAGGCCGGCGTGCGTTGGCAAGGTCTCGGGCGCGGTCCCGCTCCGCTGCTGTGGCTCGACGCCGCCGCCTTCGCGCGCTGGTCTTCGGATCTCATCCTCTACACGCGCACCGCTCAGGGCTACCTCATCCCGCAGAACCGCATGGCGGCCCGCACCGTGGGCGGCGAGCTCACGGCGGGGGTCACTCCCGCGCCGGGCCTCGAGCTGTCCGGGAACGTGAGCTGGATCGACGCGCGGGACGTGAGCCCGACGCGCACCCTCGCCAACGACATCTTGCCGTTCATCAGCCCGATGACGGCGTCGGGGCTGATCTCCTACACGGCGACCTTCGAGGAGCGCGCCGTGGACGAGGCCACCGTCGGGCTGCGCGCGCTCCGTCAGTCGAGCCGCTTCGCCGACGCCGCAGGCCTCGGGGTGATCCCCGAGCAGACCTGGGTGGATCTCGAGCTCGCCGCCCGCGCCTTGTCCCGGCGGCTCGTCGTCCGCGGACGCATCGCCAACCTCTTCGACGCTCGAAGGTTCGATGTCGTCGGGTTTCCGCTCCCTGGTCGGAGCGCGTTCATGTCTCTGGAGGCAACATGGTAATCGGTCGAAGCCGCACCGCGGCAACTATGGGTGTGTTGATTGGTAGCGTCGCGGCGGCGGTCGTCGCCTGCGGCGTCGAGAGCGTCGACTCCGGCAGCACGGGAGGCGTGGACGACGGAGGGTCGCGCACCTGCCCCTCGGGGATCACGGTGCTGTTGAGCGACTACACCGCGACCCAGATCGCCCTCAGCAGCATCGAGGGCGAGACGCGCTCCGCCTCGTTCCTCTCGACCGCCTCTACGGAGACCGCGGGGCTGGCCTTCGCGCTCTCGGGCGACGTCGCCCTTCCCTCGAGCCCTCCCCCCTCCGGAAGCATCGTCTTGTTGGATCGCTTCGGCACCAACGTGATCACCTGGGCCAACGCCAAGACGGGCGAGGTCCTCCGACAGCTCCCCGTGGGCACCGGCTTCGAGTCGAACCCCCAGGACTACCTCGAGGTGGGCGGCGGCCGAGCCTTCGTGACCCGCCACAGCCCGAACGCAGATGCCGGGGCGGAGGAGTTCGACGGAGGGAGCGACGTGCTCGTGATCGACACGGAGGAGCCCGCCATCCTCGGGCGGATCCCCTTGCCCCTGGCCGGAGACATCCCCCCGCGCCCATCGCGCATGCTCCGCCTGGGCGACGAGGTGATCGTCAACCTGGACCGCGTGGCGGCGGACTGGACGTCGACGGCAGAGGCTGAGCTCGTGGGGCTATCCATCGAGGATGAAGAGATCGCTTGGCGCCATACCCTCACCGGACTCAAGAGCTGCGGCCGGCCCACCCTGTCTCCCGACGGCACCCGCTTCGCAGTGGCTTGCAGCGGGGCCATGAACACCGATGGGGAGATCGACGCCCTCGACCAGAGCGCCCTGATCCTGTTCGACGCCAAGAAGCGCCCCCTCCAGGAGGTCGCGCGCTTCACCGCCGAGGACATCGCGGGGGAGCCCATTCAGACCCGCGTGGCGTTCGCCTCCGAGGAGCTGGTCCTGCTCTCGACCCACACGGCCTATGGCGGCTCCACCCACAACCGCTGGCTCGCCTACGACCTCGAAGAGGGGACGACGACGGAGCTCCTCGAGGCCCCGCCCGACGAGCAGGGCGACGGTCGAGGGCTGGTGTTCACCAGCACGACCTGCTTCCCCGGCTGCTCGGATGTCTGCCTCATGGCCGACGGGGCCAACGCGGTGCTGCAGCGGGTGCGGATCGAAGACGACGGCTCCTTGGAGCTGCTCGAGCCCGGCCAGGTGGAGCCCACGGTGGGGATGG
>JAEWOQ010000028.1 GCA_023460875.1 Pseudomonadota bacterium | reverse complement strand
AAGGGGCCCCGAGGCTGCGCGAGGGGGGCCTGGGTCCTGCTCGAGGGGGGGCGAGGGTAGGAACGACGGAAACCCGCGGAAATTCGAGGGGGCGCGAGCTCTGCTCGAGGGGGCCCTGGGATCTGCTGGAGGGGGCTCCAGGTTTGCTCGACGGGGCGCGAACTCTGCTCGAGGGGGGGTGCGGGCCGATTGCGCCGAAACGAAGGCTCGGCCCCTCCAGGGGGTTCGAGCTTAGTACATGGGACCCGCGACGTCGCGACTTCCCCGGGCGCGACCCTGCGCAGAAGCTCGTCGCAGACCTGCACCCCAGGAGTTCGAGATAGTTGGGCCTACGGGCGCACGTGTTGCGTCCACTCGTCTTCGGAAAGCGTTTCGACGCGCCCGTCGAGGTGGCGCTCGAGGCGGGCTCCGCAGGAATCGCAGGACTCCAACGTCCACGAGTCAGGGTACCGACGGCCCTCCGCATCCACGCAGGTCGCGCGAATCCAGTTTCTGGTCCGAAGCGACGCCGTTGCGCAGCTTGGACAAAGCGGCCTGGCTGAGCGAAAGAGCTTGTCGAGTATCATCGCCACCTCTTGAA
The DNA here is from genome assembly GCA_023460875.1 of Pseudomonadota bacterium. Lineage (GTDB taxonomy): Bacteria > Myxococcota_A > Polyangia > Polyangiales > Polyangiaceae > NIC37A-2. The sequence continues at coordinate 7,006 of JAEWOQ010000028.1, read as the reverse complement.
CTTCTACATCGACAGCCCCGGCGGGACCCAGCTCCGCGGCGCCCGATGCCGTTCCTTCGAGTCGCCCGGCGCTTTGGACGGCGCGGGCGACACCACGTAGGCGTCCGAGACCTGCGACACGCAGCTGAGCGCGGGGGCACGGCGCGACAGGTGGTTCGCGTCGGGGCGCGGTGTCATGTCCCCGGGGGTCGTCGTCCGTGTCCTCCGGCGTGAGCTCGTCGGCGATCCTCGGGGACGTCGGTGTCTCGCTGCTCGAGCCCTCGGCAGTCGCGCCCCCCGACCGGATGGACGAGGCAGTAGGGCCCTGCACATCAGCAGGTCGTCGCCGTTCGCGATGACGTCGGGGGACCACCCGCCGCGCTACGGCTCCAGCGCGATGGCGCAGGTGGCAGGCCGGGTTGCCGCCGCCGACTCGCGCCGGACCTCAGGGTCGTCGAACGACGCGCACGATTCGCTCCAGTCGGCGAGGAGCATCGGGATGGTAGTTCCTCACCCAGAACTCGTGGAGCTCTGCGCCCAAACGCAGCCTCTCCTCCGGCGTCATGCGACGGCGCTCCTCGAGGTCAGCCTTCTCGGCTTCCTCCTGACTGGAGAACACTCGAACTTCGCGGCTCACCAACCCATTCTACTAGGAAGAGCGCGAAAAGCTGCTCTTCGTTGGGTCGTCGCGCCCTTTGGGGTGGACGTCAGGGGCTCCGGAGGCGCAGCGACGAAAGACCCAGCTCCGCGCAATTCCTGCTACCGACCCTTCGCGTCGCACCGACGTTCGACGACCCGAACGTCTTGGTAGCGGGAACCCGTAGGGGATCAGCAAGCCGGGGAACGTTCGCACGCGGGGCTGCGTGTTCTTGATGACGCTGCCCCCTCTTCGCGTTGGGGGATCGACGGCGCCTGCGTGGGGAGGGTGCATCTCGCGACGGGCTCGGGGTAGCCGTGGCCAGCTCACTCGAAGTGTCGTGGTCCCCTCCCCTTGGGGATCGCCGTGCTGGTCGATCGACATGAGCGCGGACGGGGCGCGGAGGGGCAGGCTCGACGGTCGGTCCGCGTCGGGGCGCGGTGTCATGTCCCCGGGGATTGTCGTCCGTGTCCTCCGGCGTGAACTCGTCGTCGTCCTCGGGGACATCGCTGTCCCGCTCCTCGGGCGACGACGGCGCGACTGCAGGAGCCTCCGGTCCGCACGGCGCTGCCCGATCGCCGGGCGTGGTGGGCGGGCGATCTACCTGCGGAACCTCATGCGTCTGATCCAACGTAGGTGGCCCCGCGCTCGACTGGCGGCGGACTCGCGGACCAGCCCATCGCAACAATCAGCTCGCTTGCGAGGTGGCGTACCCGCTCCCACTCGACGGACGTGTGCATGGCGTTCTCGGTCCAGAGCTCCGAGTTGGCCTCGCCGCTCATCGCCTCCAGCTGCGAGTCCAACATCTGAACGAGCTCATTCGGCCCTTGATCCAAGCTGCCTTCCAGAATCGGCTGCGCCAGGCGACGGCACTCGTCGAACTCGAGCGCGAGTTCCTCTGCGTGACAGCCCACCCAAGACCCGGCTCCGCGGCGCTCGTGCTGCCCATCCTTCGAGTCAGACCGTCAGCAATCACGTGAGATAGACGAGCAAGCCTTCTCCTGCCTTCGATGCCCCGCTCACGAAATCGCGCAACGCCTCGAGATTGTCCACGAGGTACTCCAGGGCCTCGTCGCCCTCCTGCAGCCAAATGTCAGGGTAGAGCTCTGCCCGAGCCATCGCGTCGGGATCGAAGCGCGAAGCCAGACTCTTGGCCTCTGTAGCGTCAAGCGCGGCGGCGAGCACCTTGACCTCGTCCGGATAGAAGCCGCGCGCTGGTCCGTATCCCACGTCTTCGTCACCGACCTGGTGGCCCCCGGCAACGATGAAGTTCAGCGGCGGCGAGCCGTCCCATGCCGTACCTGTGAGGAGGTAGTGGATGCCGTGCCAGGCCTTGTCGACATCGAGGTCCGCGAACGGCCCGAAGCCTTCGGCCTCCTCGACTGCGTCAAGGTAGTCGAAGATCAACCGAGGCTCCGCCAGGAGCTTCTCGAGGTCTGAACCGCCAAGTCGTCGGAAGCACCCAATCATACTCATATGGAACCTCCAGCGTCGTAGGTTGCGCCCGCCCAACGATGCGGCGCTTCGGCGGTAGCCGCAAGAGGGAGGGCGACGCCCAACCGTTGCGCCTGACCGGCGCCGGCCTGTTGCGCGACCCGGATTCGCGCTGAGCACCGCCCCGGCGGAACATCCCGAATGGCGCATGGCCCCCGGAACGTCAGCGCCGAGGGAGTGTAGCGTCGCGTGCGACCGAACGAGACTTGCGCGCGCTAGGGAGTCACCAACTCGAAGGCCGCGCGAGCGAAGGTGGCCCAGCCAAGAACGGTTCCAACCACGACGCACATGGTCCACGAAGGCGTGACGGTCGGGACTTTCCGGGCGCCAAGGTCAAGGGCAATGAGGGCCGCGGAGAGCAGAGCGAGGAATGCCATGGCAACGACCAATACGAACTCACCTTCGCCCATGTCGAGAAGGAGCTGATAGCCACGTTGGTGGACGTCGCCGAGAGGCTGACCCATGCAACCAGTGCCAAGGTCGCTCCAGGTTCTATCCCTGGGCGCAAAAGGGGCGATGAGCCGATACAGCCAACTGTACCCAGCTACCCAGGCGGGAGGGAGGGTCAGAAACGCCGCCCAGGGCAAGGAGCACAAGAGAAGAGCTGACGGCCAGCCCATCCGTGAGGGAGGTGGGTGGGACTTTCTCACCTGCGCTTCGGACACTGGTCAAGCCTGGATGTTCCTCAGCGGTCTGCCCGGCTTCTGCGTCGGCGCCCTGGCCGTGGCGCAGCCAAGTCCCAGCTCCGAGGGCTCCCGTGCTGTCGATCCTTCGACGAACCGAGCGACGCCTGCTGCAAGCGCATGTTGAGCTAGCTATCGTTCTCCTGCCGGGGCCCGTTGCCTTCTGTCTCTCGAACCCCAACCGCGCCCGGAGAGGTGGGGAGCTGCTGTGCGGCCCCATTTTTGCCCCTGCGCTGCGAACCTTTCAGCTGGCACCCCACCGCAAACGACGCCAGTCCACAAAGATAGCTTCCCCACGCCGTTCCGTGGGCAATGGCGGCAGTCCAACCTGGAACGAACATCACCGCCAAGCTTTCGGCCTGTTCCCTGAGGCGATGTGCGAAGAACGCCGCGACTATCAGCAGAGCAAGTTGCACCCCTACGATGGTCGGCCAGGAGCGGCTCCGAAGGCCAACAATCAGCGGCAGAGCGGCACACATGGGATACAGCATGAATGGGTAATCAATCGGCGGCGTGAGAGCCAAGCGAACGAAACCCGCGCCATTCTCGTACTGCGCAAGCAGATGACTGCTAAAAAACAGCAACCCCGCCGCGATCACGAGATGAGGTCCCGCCAGAACAATCGCCCGAAGCAGCAACTTCGGCCCGGGCATACGACGTTGGAGGTCCACCACGCGGAGACCCCGTGTTACTTCGCCGAAGACGAGAACTCCGGACGAGCTGCGCTTCCGCGTCGTGCGCTGGTTTCACCGTCGGCGACAATTTCCCAGGTCAACATCGTGACCCCTGCAACGGAGATCCGACCTCCGCCCGTTTTCGAAGCCAAGGCATCGAAATCGTCGTCGACCGAACCAGTCAGCACCCACCCAGCAGCGACGCGCTGGCCGGCTCGAATCAAGTCGATGAGCGCGGCGTCGCGCGTGTTCTCCGGGTGAGCCACCAGCCACTCAGCGACGAAGCCGCCCTTGGGATAGCGAGCAAGTACCAGGCCAAGCGGTGACAAGCCGGCGAGCTCAGCGACTCGAGCCAGCACACGCGCTGCGAACGCCTCCTTGTCGGAGTCGATCCAAGCTTTCCATCCCAATGTCGCGTTCATGGCCCGTCCGCCCGACTGTGCGGCGCTTCAACGGCAGGCGCAAGAAGGAGGGCGCAGCCCGACCGGTCCGCCTGTCCGCTCGAAGCGCCACGTTGAGCGGCGCCACGCGCGGCAGCTTTGCCGTTCCCGCCGGCCTATGAGCTGTCTGGCGTTCGCCAACAATCCGATCCAGCTGCCTGGGCTGGTCAAGCGCCGCCGCCCTCGGGAGGAAGTCTCTCGGACCACAGCCAGTCCAGGAGCTCAGAGACGTTTGCGCCCAGCGGACAGGTGTCGTCGGCTCCGCACGAGTCCATCAAGAAGTAGGTACCCGTGTCGACGTCGAGCACAACGAGGGCAGCTCCGTCGGCGTGATACGACAGCGCGAGGTATCGCTCGGAAAGAAGCTCGGGATCGGAGCTGCGGCCGTACATCACGATGCGAGCTGGTTGCCACTCGTCAATCGGTGCAAGGCCCGCGTACGCGCGGCCCGTCTCCACGTCAGCCCACAGGTGGATTCCGTTCGCTTGTTCGACCAACTGGCGCAGATCTGGGGGCAGTGGATGCGAAGGCCACTTCTCCTGCCATGCGCGGATCACCTCAGCCGAGGCTGGGTCACCGAGGATGTGGCGGTAGGTCACCGTCCGCGTGTCGCCAGTCGGCTCGCCGCTCGCAGGTAACTCGCTGACCGGAACCCCGCCCGGTCGTTTCACCTCCAGCGCGGCGCAACTCCGGTACGCCGGATACTCGACGTGGCGCTCGGGCTCTTGGGCTATGCGTCTACGAAGCTCGTCGAGTTGCATGCGTGCGCCCAACTTCTACATCGACGGCCCCGCCAAGGCCCAGCTCCGCGGCACCCGTGCTGCCGATCCTTCGAGTCTGTTGCGGCGTTGCGGCAGCCTCACGTTAGTCGCTGCGCCCAGACCCGTACGACGCCAGCTTCCGACGAGGTCTCTTCAACGGGCTCTCCTGAACCCTGCGAAGGCTCGAACTCTGCCGAAGGAATTCCGTCCCGATACGGCGAGCTCGAGAAATCCCGGATGATGTCACTCGGATCCTCGGCGAGAACCACGGGCGCGCCGAACGGGAGGTGTTCGGACGTGCACCGGGCAGTGCTGAACCGGAGCTGCCCTGCCTGTACGTCGTGCCACGCGTAGAACGTCGTTGGACTCACCGATTGAGCAGCGGCGAGCTCTCGACGGATCGAAGCCGCAGCGAGGAGAAACGCGACCAACTCACCGGACTCGATCCGTTTGGTGCTCGGCCACGAGATGCACCAGAGATTCTCCTGCGCCCCCGCGAACACCTCATCCGCAAGCACGAGGCCGTCTGCGCGAACTTCTGCCAGCCACTGCTCGAGTTCTGCGTTCATGCCGTTCCGCCAGACCGTTGCGTCGACGGCCCCGCCAAGGCCCACCTTCGCCGCGTCCGTCTTGGTAAACCTTCGAGCCGCACCGAGGTTCGACGACCCACTCGATATCGTAAGAACTTCGCAGGAACCAGCAAGGCGGGGTGCGTAACGTGCCGTCCGAGACCTCTGACACCCGGAGCGGGGACAGGCTCGCCGGTGGCTCCGCCTCCGGGCGGGGTCCTCCCCAAGCAGGCACCGCTTGCTCGATGTCCGATTCGACATACTCTTGCTGGCTGCCCGAAGGAGACGAGCCGCTCGTATGACTGGAGACGGAGAGGTCAAAGGCACCTGAGATGGAACGAAGTAAACGCAAGCGCCTCGAGAAGGCCGGTTGGACCGTAGGTTCCGCTTCGTCTTTCCTCGGGCTCACGCCAGTCGAAGACCAGCTCGTCGAAATGAAGCTCTCGCTCGGCAGCAGGCTCCGGAAGACACGCGAACGTCGTAAACTGACGCAGACCGAACTCGCTCGACTGATGGGCTCGAGTCAGTCCCGCGTGGCCAAGATGGAAGCAGGTGACCCGAGCGTTTCTCTCGATCTTCTGGTGCAGGGCCTGCTGGCTGCAGGCGCTACGCCACGGGAGATCGCTACGGCGCTCAGCTCACGGAAGAAGGCTCTCAGCGCGTAGAACTCCCGACCGTTGCGCCTGCCCGGCGCAAAGCCTGTCGGGCAGCCCCGACTTCGGTAGACTGCTTCCATGAGCCGGTCGGCGGTGAGGTCCGGTGTGTTCGACGCGAGAGATCGCGCGACGAAGCGGCGCCGAGATCTGCCGAAGCAGAAGCCAGAGGACGTCACATTGCGTGCCCGCCTGGAGTCTTGGATCGAGCAACGGTACGGGGACTGGGAGATCGAGGCGTTCGAGCACCTAGATCTTACCGTGTACCTTCGCGACACCGCCCGATTCGACATACCACTCGCGGAGCGTCTCCGGCTGCTGGCGGTGGCTGTCGAGGCAAGAGCGCTGGGAGGACCTCCGAGACGGAGTTGGGCGATACTGGATCGGATCTATTCGAAGGCGCTCCACGATGCACCCGATCACGCGTGGGTACACGCGTCACGAGGAATCTCAGCGAGCGAGCTTGCCGCGATGTCGGAGGGTGGGGAGGCGGAACGTCTGAACGCGATTGCCCGAAGGGAGCTGTTGCACGCGAGAGCGTTGGCCCCTCAGGACGCGCAGATCGCGTACTGCCTCGGCTATGTGCTGTACATGGACCGCGAGTCGTCGATTGAAGAAGCCCTGACGTGGTTCGACTGCGCACTGTCGATTTCTTCGACGCACCCGTGGGCGCGACTGTATCGCGCACACTGTCTGCATGACCTCGAGAGGTGGCAGGAGGCGGCGCAAGCCTACGCGCTCGTCCCACCACAGCCATTCATGGGACCAGCGAGCTGGCGGATGGACCTGGCGACAGAACAGCAGGCCTGGTGCCTGCTTCGGGCAGGGGACATCGCCGGCGCACGCCAGAAGTTCGAGATGATCTTGGCCCGGTACGAGAAGGAGCCAGGGCTCTGGGAGCGCAGCCACTACCTCGAATCGGCCGCTACCGAGTTCTTCCCGGATCTGCTCGAGCGCGTGACCGAGGGCCGTCAGGCGTGGGAAGCGAAGGAGTAAGTTGAGCGTGGTCACGCAATCTGATGGGTGTCTGGTCGCGCAAACTGATGGGCGGCCTGAAAGACGAGAGCCGGTCGCCCTGCCCGACGACCGGCTTCGCGGTGCTCAGCGCTTGCGCTT
>JAEWOQ010000027.1 GCA_023460875.1 Pseudomonadota bacterium | reverse complement strand
CGTGACCGCGTTGGGGGCGCGTGCTAGGCGGGGCGCTGGTCGGCCATGGACGCCCTCGCTCACTTTCTGGCGCGCCACGCGGTGGGGATTCTCCTCTCGAGCACTCTCCTGGGTGTGTTGGTCGTTTGGGCGTTTTGGTACGTCGTGCGCACCCGCGGCGCCGTGTTCTGGAGGGCGGCCCTGGGGACCTGGAGCTGGTGGCAGAACACCGGCCTGGCGCGGCGATTGGCCCGCTTGCCCGTCGTGGGGACTTTGTTCGTGCGCTCCCTCAGCGTGTTTCGTTATCTGGGCCTGCACGCGGTCGTCTCCTTTGTCATCGCGGCGGTCGCGACGACGGCGTTCGTCGAGCTGGGGGACGAGATCGGCGTGGGGGAGTCCCTCGCGGAGTTCGACGTCGCGCTGGCGGCGGCGCTCGCTCAGCACCTCTCGCCGACGACGCTGCGCCTGTTCGCGGCCATCACCCGGCTGGGCGACGCGCTCGTGCTGGTGCCCCTCGCCGTCGGGGTCGCCGTGGGGTTGGGCCTGGCCCGCCGCTGGCCCCTGGTGATTATGTGGTTGGCGGCGACCGCGGGCGGCGGGCTGCTGAACGTGGCCCTCAAGGAGATCTTCGCTCGGGCGCGGCCGCCTCACGATCACGGGTGGGTCGTCGAGACGAGCTACAGCTTCCCGAGCGGGCACGCCTCCGGATCTGTGGTGGTCTACGGGCTGCTCGCGTACCTCATCGTTCGGTACAGCTCCGCTCGCTGGCACGTCCCGGTGACCACGGGGATGATGGCGCTGATCCTCTTCGTGGGGACGAGCCGCGTGCTGCTCCAGGTCCACTACTTCAGCGACGTGCTCGCCGGCTACGCCTCCGCCGCCGCCTGGGTCGCGCTCTGCATCGCCGGCCTCGAGGCGGTCAGCCGCCGCAACGGCGAGCTGCGGCCGGTGTAGTGCGCCCTCTGCTTACTGGCACGGGGGGAGGCGCCTCCGCAACGCCTCTGGCAATACCTCTGTCAGCCGAAGCGCACGCTGTAGATCGGAGGGAGGTTGTTCGTGGCGGTCTGCCAGCTGTCGCCCCGATCTTCGCTGACGTAGAGGTTGCCCGTCGTGCTGCCGAAGGCGAGGTGATCGCCGCTGTTGTCCAGGGCGTGGCGGTAGACGACGTCATAGGCGTGCTCCTGCGGGAGGCCCTCGCGGAGGTGCTGCCAGGTTTGCCCGCCGTCGGTGGTGCGCGCGACGAAGAGGCTGCCGTCGATGGTGATGCGCTGCATGTCGGACTTGCCGGGGACGACCCAGGCGGTGCGGCCGTCCTTCGCGTCGACGGCGACGGGGAAGCCGAAGTGCACGCCGACCTCGGGCTGGCTCACCTTCTTCCAGGTGGCGGCGCCGTCGGCGCTGTAGAAGACGCCGCAGTGGTTCTGCTGCCAGACGTGATCGGGTTGGCCCGCCGAGAGCGTCACGAAGTGGGGATCGTGGCCCCACTCCGCCTCGGGCTCGGGGAGGTAGTCCATGGTGAGGCCCTTGTTGCGGCCGCGCCAGGTCCGTCCGCCGTCGGTGCTCTCGAGGACGCCCGCCGTCGACACGGCGACGAGGATGCGCTGGGGATCGCGGGGGTCGACGACGATGGAATGGATGCCCGGCGCGAACTCGCCCTCGGAGGCGGGGGTGCCGAACCAGTGGGTCATGCCGGAGCCTTTGCCCGTGAAGAGGTCCCCGCCGCGGGACTCGTGGTTCCACAGGGGGCGGTTCAACTCGAAGCTCTCGCCGCCGTCGTGGCTCTCGAACAAGCCACCGGGGATCGTGCCCACGTAGATGCGCCCCTTCGGCCCGAAGGCGATCACCCACAGCTTGAGGAGCGTCGCGGGCTTGATCGTGGGCCCGAGGCCCTCGTCGCTGCCGTCCTCGGTGGGCTCCGCGGGCGCGAGGTAGCGGGCGCCCTCCGGGTATTTGATCTGCGGCGCGTCGCTCCACGTGGCGCCATCGTCCGTCGAGCGGGAGAGCTTCGCGCCCCAGTGGCCGTGGCCGAGGGCGGCCCAGAGGGTGCCCGTGTGGGGATCGCGCGCGACGAAGTTGACCCCCGCGCCCGGGTGGCCGGCGAGCCGTGGGGTCCAGCGACCGTTCGTCTTCTCGACCAGGAACGTGCCCTTGCGGGTGCCTACCAAAATGCGAGCCGTCATCGATGATCCTCACCCCGTGGGCAGCCCGTGCTTACCCACCGCTCAGCGCCTGCATGATCAGGACGCGTCCGTTCGGTTCCATGGTGTCGGTCAAGCGCGCGCGATCCATCACCATCGCGCCGTCCACGAAGACGTTGACGTGCCTGCGGAGCCGACCGCGTTCGTCACACAGATAGAACCCGATCCCCGGCGCGAGGGTCTCCAGCTCCCGCACGACCTCCGCGACGTCGCGCGCCTCCACGAGCAGCTCCCTGCCCTCCAGATCGGGGAAGAACTGGAAGAGGTGTCGAGTCAGCTCCACCCTCACCATGGGCGGCGATCCTACAGGGTGGAGCGGCGCCTCGAAACGCCGAAGGCGCGCCCCCGCGTCGGAAAAGGTCATCGCAGTGTCATCGCAGGGCGCGGTGACGGGCGCTTCAGCGGGCACCCAGCGCGCTCAAGAGCCGCAGGGCGTCTTCTTGGCGATAGGCTCCGTAATGGCCTTCGGCGAAGGGCCTCAGCGCCCGCTCTGCCTGTTCGTGACGGTCGAGGCGCACGAGGCACAAGGCTCGGTTGAAGCGCGCCTCGGGGACCAGGGCACCCCGAGGGGCCTGCCGGAGGTAGCGTTCGTAGCCGGCGACCGCGGCGGCGCAGTCGCCCTGGGCGAACTGAGCGTCGTGGGCCTGGCGATAGTGCACCAGGTGCGGGTCTTCCACGGGGGAGCGGCGGTCTTCGGGGCTCATGGCTTCGGGGCTCATGGCCTCGGAGATGCTGGTCTCGGGGGGAGGTGGGCTCGTCGGCGGAGACGTGGCGGTCGAGGTGTTCGCCGCGGTCGGGCGCGGGCGCGGTGTCGCGGACGCGGGAGGCGGAGATTTCCGCTCGATCGCGTGCGCCTCCGGGGGCGTCGTGCGGCCGGCGTCCACGAGAGCGCTGTCCGAGGGAGCGCTGTCCGGAGGAGCGCTGTCCGGAGGAGCGCTGTCCGGAGGAGCGGGCGGAGTCTCCGGTGTGGTCTTCGGGGCTTCGGACGGAGGGGCAACCGCGGGAGGGGTGCCTGTGGAACGTGATGCGTTCGTGGAGCGGGAGGCGGGCGGCGGCGAGGCGGACGGCTCCGCG
>JAEWOQ010000026.1 GCA_023460875.1 Pseudomonadota bacterium | reverse complement strand
CATCGAGGAAGTGGCGGGCGAGGAGCGGGATGTCGTCCTTGCGGTCGCGCAGCGGCGGCACCTCGATGCGCAGGACGTCCAGGCGATAGAGCAAGTCGCGTCGGAAGCGGCCCGCGTCGGCGGCGTGGAGGGGGTCGCGGTTCGTGGCGGAGACGAGCCGCACGTCGCAGCTCATCTCCGCGCGCCCACCGAGCCGACGGACCCTCCCGTCCTCCAGCACCCGCAGCAGCTTGGGCTGGAGCTGCAGCGGCATCTCCGTGACCTCGTCGAGGAACAGCGTGCCCCCGTGCGCTTGCTCGAAGAGCCCCGCGCGGGCCTGGTTGGCCCCGGTGAAGGCGCCGCGCTCGTATCCGAAGAACTCGCCCTCCACGAGGTTCTCGGGGACGGCGGCCGTGTTGATGGGCACGAAGGGGCGGGCGCTGCGCTCGCTGCGCTCGTGGATCGTGCGCGCCACCAGCTCCTTGCCCGAGCCGCTCTCTCCGACGATGAGCACGGGGGCGGCGGTGCTGCGCGCCGCGATCGAAATGCGCTCTTGCAAGCGCTGCCACGCCTCGCTCCTGCCGACCCTGCCGGCGTCTGCGTTTGCGTCCGCGTCTGTGGCCCCGCGGGCGCCGCGGACGGTCACGGGCGCTCCTCGGGGCGTCGCTGCAGCGTCCGCGGGGGCGGGCGCGCCGTGGCTCTGGGCATGAGCCTCCCCGTCCCCGGGGCGGTCGCCCGTCGCCGCGACGAGGTGCTGCTCGAGGTGCTCGAGGCGCTTGCGCAGGGCGACATAGTCGAGGGGCTTCGTGAGGAAATCCGCCGCGCCGAGCTTGATCGCCTGCACGGCGGTGTCGATCGTCCCGTAAGCGGTGATGAGGAGGACGGTGCGGGAGGCGTCCTCGCCGCGCAGGGCCTCGAGGAGGGCGAGCCCCGTGGCGTCGGGCAAGACCAGATCCGAGATCACCACGTGGGGGCAGAAGCTGGCGACCAGCTCGCGCGCCCGCTGCACGGTGGGGGCGGTGCGCACGGGGAACCCCCACTGCTCGAGGCGGACCTGGAGCACCTCGCGCATGGCGAGCTCATCGTCGACTACGAGGACGCGGCAGGTACGTCGAGGCATGATCACGGTCGTTTCGATCCCGAGCGGCGCGCGCCCGGGATCGCGCGGCGGAGGGGGCGCGACGGCTGGATCTCACGCAAGAGCCTGCAATCATAGCGGCGAGCGCCCGCGCCCTGGCTAGGGAAAATTGCCCGGGTGTTGACGGTCTATCGGGCGGAGCTGGGGCAAAATTCCCCGGATGGGCTAGCGGAGCCGCGACGGAGAGCCGGCTTGAGGCGGGAAACGCCGGGTTTTCCGTGTGGCACGCGTCCTGCTGAAGGCCGCTGCAAGAGCGCGCCCGCTTTGGGTGCGCCCCAGACGAGCGCTCCTCGTGGGCGCCAGGAGGAACTCTGCGTGATGAGTGAATCGAGCTCCAACATCCAAGATCGACGCGCCGGGGCCGCGCTGGGGCGGCTCGGGAAAGGGCTGGCGTTGCTGTTCGTCGCCCAGCTGGGCTTCTTCGCTTGGACCACCTCCCGTAGCTGGGCGGCGGGGCAAGCGGGGGGGACGGAGGCGACCCTCTCCGTCGCGTTCATCGTCGGGCAGCTGCTCGCCCTGGCGGCCGTGGGCATCACCCTGTGGCGCCTCTACCTCGTGGCGACCTATCGGCCCATCGCCTCCGTCACGGACGACGAGCTGCCGGAGCTCACGGTCATCGTGCCCGCCTACAACGAGGGGGAGCAGGTCCTGAAGACGCTGCGCTCCCTGGTGCGGAGCGACTATCCCCGGAGCAAGCTGCGGATCGTCGCGGTCAACGACGGCAGCGTCGACGACACCTGGCGCTGGATCCAGCAGGGCGCGCGGGAGTTCTCGGACTGCGTCATCGCCCTCGATTGTCGCGAGAACCGAGGCAAGCGGGCCGCCCTGTACGAGGGCTTCGGGCGCGCCACCGGTGAGGTGATCGTGACCGTGGACAGCGACTCCGAGGTCTTGCCGGACACCCTGCGCAACTTGGTGAGCCCCCTCGTCCGCGACGCGCGGGTGGGGGCGGTCGCCGGCAACGTGCGGGTCTTGAACCGTGACCAGGGCGTCATCCCGGCGATGCTGGACGTGTCCTTCACGTACTCCTTCGAGTTCATGCGGGCGAGCCAGTGCCGGGTCGACACGGTGCACTGTTGCCCGGGCGCGCTGTCCGCCTACCGGCGCTCCCTGGTGGAGTCCTGCAAGGACGAGTGGTTGGCGCAGACGTTCTGCGGGCGACCGGCGGCCATCGGCGAAGATCGCGCCATGACGAACCTCGCGCTCCGGCGTGGCTTTCTGGTCCGCTTCCAGGCGAACGCGGTGGTGCTCACGGAGGTGCCGACGCGCACGGCCCAGCTGTGCCGCATGTACCTGCGCTGGGCGCGCAGCAACGTGCGTGAGACGTTGGTGATGGCCTCGTTCGTGTTCACGAGGTTTCGCCGGGAGAGCGCGCTGGGAGCGCGCATCAACCTGATCTGGTCGGCCCTGGCCTTGATGCTGGCGCCGCTCCTGTTCCTCAGCGTCCCCTGGACGATCCTGAAGACCCCGCCGGTGATCGGCGCCCTCCTCCTCGGGGTGCTGCTGTCGGCCCTGCTGCCCGCGGCGGTGTTCGGCTTGTCCCGCGGCCCCCGCGGTGCCTGGTGGGCGTTCCCGTACGGCGTCTACAACTTCCTGTGCCTGTCCTGGATCACGCCCTACGCGCTGCTGACGTCCCACCGCTCCGCGTGGCTCACGCGTCAGCTGCCCGCGACGAGCGCGGTCGCCGCGTCCCCGGTCGTCGCGTCCCCGGTCGCCGCGTCCACGGTCGTCGCGTCCGCGGTCGTCGCTGAGCGCCCCCCCAGGGCCCGCGCCTACGGGACGTTCTAGAGCACCGCTGTTTCGGACGTCGGGTTCGAATCGCGCCGAACCGTCTGTCTTCTGGGCAGACCGTTCGGCGCGCTGGCTCTTCCCTCCGGCGGGCTCATGCCCCATCGTGGGCTATCCCCTCATGCCCACGCTGCTCCTCCGCCTGGTGCGGACCCTCGGTGCTCCGTTGTCGATGGCCCTCGCGCTGCTCATCTGCGGCGTCACCCTGCACCGACCCGCCGCCGCGGCGCCGATGCAGGTGGAGGAGCTGCCGCCGGAGCTCCGGGGGTGGGTGCCCTGGGTGATGCACGGCTTCGAGGACCTCGGCTGTCCCGTCGTGCAGGGCGCGGCGGTGTGCCTGTGGCCAGGGACCCTGGAGCTCGAGCTCGACGGGAGCGGTGGTCGTTTCCGCCTGCGGGCCACCGCGGACCGTGAGGTCGTCGTGGCGCTGCCCGGTTCGACGGAGCGCTGGCCCCAGGACGTGCGCGTGGGGCGCGAGGTGGCGGTCGTGCTCGACACCGAGGGGCGGCCGTCGGTGCGGGTGCCGGCGGGGGAGCACGAGATCACCGGCCGGTTCGTCTGGTCGCGCTTGCCGGAGCGTCTCGCCGTCCACCCCCACCAGGCCCAGGTGACGCTGAGCATCGACGGGAAGAAAATCGTCGACGGGCATCGCGGCGGCGACGGCTCCGTGTGGCTCGCGGGGAGCGACGTGGGGGGCGCACAGGAGCCGGAGCGGCTCGAGCTCGAGGTGTTCCGCCACCTGCGTGACGGCGTCCCCCTGCGCCTACAGACGCGGCTGGATTTGCGGGTGGGCGGGCGCGCGCGCGAGGTCACCTTCTCCCGGGTCTTGCCGGCGGGGGCTCGCCCGCTGGGGGTGACGAGCTCGCTGCCCGTGCGCCTCGACGCTAGCGGGGCGCTCACCGTGCAGGTCCGACCGGGGACGCACGCCATCGATCTCGACGCCATCGTGCCGGCGGGCGTAGCCGCGCTCCAGGCGCCGATGCCCGGTGGCTCTTGGCCCGAGCAAGAGGTCTGGGTCTTCTCTCCGGACAATCGCTTGCGGCAGCTCGAGCTCACCGGCGCGCCGAGCGTCGATCCCCAGCGGACCAACTTGCCGGCGGAGTGGAGGAGCTTGCGCGCGTTCCTGCTCAGGGCGGCCCCCGAGGCCTCCGGCGGAGAGCAGCTGACCCTGAAGACGCTCCGGCGCGGTGAGGCGGAGGCGCCGCCGAACGGGCTGACCCTGCACCGGGACCTCTGGCTCGATCTCGACGGCAGGGGGTTCACGGTGCGCGACGTGCTCGGGGGCACGTTGCATCGGGATCAGCGTCTGGCGCTGCAGGCGGGCGACCTGGGCCGCGCCGCGGTCGGCGGTGAGGATCAGCTCATCGTTCGTACGGACGAAGGCGCCTCGGCCGTGGAGCTCCGCGTGACCGAGGTGGACCTGCGCGCGGAGTGGCGCCTCGAGGAGTCCGCGGGGGCTCTGCCGGCGGTGGGCTGGTCGGCGGACGTGGAGCAGCTCTCCGCGCAGCTCCATCTGCCACCGGGCTGGGACATCCTCGGCGCCGCGGGGGTGGACGAGTTGTCGCGCTCGTGGATCTCCCAGTGGAACTTGTTCGATGTCTTCTTCGTCCTGGTGGTGGCGCTCGCCATCGCTCGCTTGTTCGGGCTGATCTGGGGCGGAGTGGCGCTCCTGGGCCTGATGCTGAGCCATGGCCAGGAGGGCGCTCCGTACTTCTTGTGGGCGACGCTCCTCGTCACCGTGGGCGTGCTGCTCGTGCTGCCCGCGGGCAAGCTGCGCTTCACGGCGCGGATGGTGTGGTGGACGGTGGCGGTCACGTTGGCGGTGACCTTCGTCGGCTTCGCGGTGGATCAGGCGCGGACGGCGTTCTTCCCAGCGACGGCCCGGGGGGGAGGGGGTGCCTCCAGCCCGGCGCAGGTCGCCTTCGAGCTCGACCAAGAGAGGATGGAAGAGGCCACGCTCCCGATGGAGCGGCATGCTGTGGAGGACGAGGGCGAGTACGCCCGCAAGGCGCCGTCGCTCGGTCGCGGACTGTCGAGCACCCAGCGGGGCGGAGCCGCCCCCCAGAAATCGGGATACTCGAAGAAGCTCGCCGCGCAAAAAGATCCCCTCGTCGTCGTGCAGACGGGCCCCGGTCTCCCCTCCTGGCAGTGGCGAAGCTGGCACCTGCGCTGGTCTGGCCCCGTCGATCGCGCCCACGAGATGCGCCTCTGGTTGATTTCGCCGTGGCAGAGCGCGGTCATCGGGTTGCTCAGGATCGCCCTGCTGGGGGCGTTGCTCTGGGCGGTGCTCCGCCGACCGCCGCCGCCGGATCGCCCCGCACCGCTGGGGCGCAGGCCGCGGTTTTCCCTGGGTGGGCGCAAGGCTGGAGCCGCCGTGGCCGCCGCGTTGATCTCCTGCGCGGGGCTCGCTCGCGCCGAGCCGTCCAGTGTTGAGCCGCCCAGTGTTGAGCCGCCCAGCGTTGCGCCGTCCAGTGTTGCGCCGTCCAGCGTTGCGCCGCCCAGCACGGAGCTCCTCAGCGAGCTCCGCCGACGGCTCACCCCGGACCGTGACTGCGGGGGCCCCTGCGTGAGCGTCTCCACGCTCGACGTCGAAGCGCAGGAGCGCACCTTGCGGCTGCGCGCCGAGGTGCACGTGGCGGGCCCCGGGAGCTACCAGCTGCCCGGACCGGCGCAAAACCTCACGTACTCGTCGGTGCTCGTCGATGGGCGCCCGAGCCACGCTCTGGTGCGCTGGACCGATGGGTTTCTGCACTTGCGACTCCCGCCGGGTCGTCACGAGGTGGTGCTCACCGCGCCGCTCCCCCGGGACGAGCTGGTCCTCTCACCGGGCACGACGCCGCGCCTGGTCCGCGTGGAGGCGAGCGGCTGGCAGGTGGAGGGCGTCCAGGAGGACGGTCGCGTCGAGGGCTCCTTGGCGTTCACGCGGCTGGCCTCGGCGGAGGCCACGGACGATGACCTGGGGAGCGCCGCCTCCGAGCTGCCGCCCTGGTTCGAGGTCCGTCGGCGCCTCTTGCTGGGGGTCACCTGGTCGGCCGCCACCACCATCGAGCGCGTGAGCCCTACGGGGCAGCCCCTCGTCGTGCGCTTGCCGCTGCTCCCTGGCGAGCAGGTCACGGAGTCGGGGCTCACCGTGGAGAACGGCGAGGTGGTGGTCTCCTTCGACCGAGACACCGAGCGCGTGAGCTTCGACAGCTCGCTCCAGGTCACTCCGGAGGTGCGGCTCCGCGCGGAGGAGGGCAAGCCCTGGTCGGAGCAATGGACCCTCGACTGCAGCGCGCTGTGGCATTGTGAGCTCTCGGGGCTCGCCCCCTACGAGCACGCGACGCGGAACCACGATTATCCTGGCGGCGGAGCCCGCTGGATGCCGAGCTTCCGCCCGTGGCCCGGCGAAGAGCTCGCCATCTCCGTGGAGCGCCCGGAGCCCGCTTCGGGATCGTCGATCACCATCGACGGGGGTCTGCTGAGCTTCGAGCCGGGGACCCGCCTCTCTCGAGCCACGCTGCTCTTGCGTGTTCGCAACAGCGCCGGAGGCACACAGCGCGTGGAGCTCCCGGCTGACGCCCGCAGCGTGGAGTTGGAGGTGGACGGCGTCGCCCAGCCGATCGAACGGAGCAGCAGCGGGTTGTCCGTGCCCCTGTCTCCGGGGACGACGACCGTGAGGATCCGTTGGCAGCAGCCGGAGGGGTTGTCGATGCTCTGGCGCGCCCCCTCGGTGAAGGTGGCTGGCGGCGTCGTGAACCTCGAGACGACCGTGTCTCTCCCGAGTGACCGCTGGCTGCTGCACACCTCCGCGGTGGGCGCGAGCTGGGGCCCCGCCGTGCTGTTCTGGCCCTACCTCCTGCTCGTCCTCGCCTTCGGCGTCGCGCTGAGCCGCGTCCCGAAGAGCCCGCTGCGGGCCTGGGAGTGGATGCTCCTCGGGCTCGGTCTGGCCGTCGCGCACCCCGCCGTGGCGGTGATCGTGGCGTCTTGGTTCTTCTTGCTCGCCTTCCGGGGCGCGTACATGCCGTCGCGGCCGGTGCTCTACAATCTGGTGCAGCTGACGCTCGTGGGCTGCACGCTCGTCTTCCTGGGGTGCCTCGTCGGCGTCGTGTACAGCGGCCTGGTGGTGCAGCCGGACATGGCGGTGGCGGGGCTCGACAGCACCAATGAGCGGCTCGTCTGGTACGCCGACCGCACGGGGGCGGAGCTGCCTCAGCCTGGCGTGTGGAGCGCTCCGCTGTGGGTTTGGCGCTTGGTGATGCTCTCGTGGGCGCTCTGGCTCGCGTTCGCGCTCTTGCGTTGGCTGCGCTGGGGGGTCGGCTGCTTCAGCGCTGGCGGGGCG
>JAEWOQ010000025.1 GCA_023460875.1 Pseudomonadota bacterium | reverse complement strand
CCGCCCGGCCATCCCGCGCGCGGTGGTCCGGCCCGCGCCGCCGCGCGGCGCCCTCCTCCCGGGATCGTCCTCGCCCTGGCGCTCGCGCTGGGGGCGTGCGGGAGCGAAGACAACACCTCGACGCCTGGCGGACCCAGCAGCACAGGTGGCACGGGCACGAGCGCGAGCGGCGGTGCCGTGGGACAGACCGGAGGGAGCTCGGCGGGCGGCGCCGACGGCGGCGCGCCCGCGAACACGGGAGGCTCCGGGGAGGCGACCGGGGGAGCCGCGTCGGGCGGCGCGCCGAGCGTCGGGTGCACCCGTGAGCTCTTGGATGGCCTCCTCGACGACTATTTCGCGGCTCTCAGCGCTGGGGACCCCTCGGGCCTCCCCCTCGCCGCCCAGGTGAAGTTCACGGAGAACGCCGAGGTCACCACGATCGGCACGACCGACTTCTGGATGAACGCTGGCGCGACCAAGTACTCCCAGCGCGCCCTGGACACCACGCTGTGCAGCGTCGCCGCGCAGGCGGTGATCCCAGAAGGGGCAACCGATCTCCCCGTCGGGATCCGCCTCGCGGTGGAGGGCGGCGAGATCACAGAGATCGAGACCATCGTCGTGCGCCCCGGGGACTACGCGGCCTCCTTCGCCGTCCCCTCGAACCCCGAGGCGATCATCGCGATCGCAGGGGACATCGGCTGGCACGATCCGGTCCCCGAAGCCCAGCGCGCCACCCGAGAGGAGCTGATCGGCTGGGTCGACAAGTACTTCCGTGCGTTCCCCGCGGGCGTCTGCGACGTCACCCCCGCTTGCAGGCGCCTGGAGAACGGAGGCGGTGATTTCTCTTGCGGCACCGGAGCCTCCTGCGCCTCGGGCGACCCGCAGACCAGCGCCTTCGTCCCCCGGGTCATCCTCGCCGACGAAGAGCGCGGGATCGCGGCCGGCTTCACCATCTTCGACTTCCAGACCACCGGGCACCTGGACATGCACATGATCAAGATGTCGGGCGGCCAGGTCGACGCCGTACAAGCGATCCTGCGGAACACCGACGGGCAGTCGGGCTGGGACTGACCTCGGGGCACGGGCGCGGCGCGCGACTGAACACCTGAGAGGCGCGTCCGCTCCTGACGGAATGAGCTGCGCGCCGCGAGGCCGCCGGGGGCGATGTCGCTTCGAGCCGAGGATCTCCGAAGGTTCCGGCGACGTCGGACATGCATGGATGAGCGCGCAGCCGGTGCCCGCACCGGCCGCGCTCAGCGGTGCGCCCCTGCTTCGGTCAGCGGCGCGCCGTGCCACTCCCGTCTCCTCCGCACGTCACTGCCATGATCGACTCGCGCACTCGCCTCGCCCGCCGTCTCGCCACCTGCCTCGCCCTCGCCTCCTGCGCGGGCCTCCCGCTCGCCTGTAAGTCCACCACCCCGGAGGTGCCGACGGGGGTCGACGAGCCGCCGGGCGTCGACGACGAGGCCGGCCTCCTCATCGACGACTTCGAGGACGGCGACCTGAACAACCAGCTCGGGGTCAGCTGGCACTTCTACACGGATCAGGACGCCGCCGGCGCCTCCACCATCACCACGGAGGCTGCTCAGCGCGTGCAGTCCCCGGGCGCCGACTCCACGCGGGCGCTGAGCTTCGAGTTCAGCTTCGATCGCGGCGACTATGCCTGGGACCCCTTCGTCGGCACCGGCACCTCCGTCCCGGCCACCGCCAAGGCCTCTGACTACGAGGGCCTCTCCTACTCCTTCAAGGGCGCGGCCCACGCGGTGCGCCTCGAGACGTCCAACGTCAAGGACTACGACTTCTACGTGATGAACGTCCCGGCGTCCGCCGAGTGGACGAAGGTCACGGTGCCGTACCTCTCCACCGCCCAGGCGGGCTACGGGGAGGAGGTCGAGTGGGATCCCGAGCTGCTCACGACCATCAACTGGCACATCGTCGGCGCCGACGGGGCGAGCGGCAGCTTCGCCCTCGACGACGTCCGCTTCGAGCTGAGCGCGCCCGTGGATCGCGGGCCGAAGAACCTCAGCATCCACCCCGCGGAGCCCCCCGAGAAGGTCGATTTGGGGGACATCACCATCGACACACCGCTCCAGAAGAAGGCGCTCGCCCAGCTCGACCGCGGCTACAACATCACCAACTGGCTCGAACAGGGGCGCTTTCAATCCTTCGACTTCGACGAGTCCTACGTCGAGAAGCTGGCCCAAGCGGGCTTCAAGGCGCTGCGCCTGCCCATCGATCTCGACCTCTACGTGACGGACACCGAGGGCAGCGGGGACAGCATGACCGTCACCGTCCATGACGACCTGTGGACGATCTTGGACAGCTTCGACGAATGGACCACGGCCCACGGCCTCTCCTACACCATCGACTATCACCAGTACGACAGCTCGTTCACCTTCTCCGACGAGGCGGGCGTCGATCAGGCGGTGGCCCTGTGGAGGCTCGTGGCCCGGCACTTCGCCGACAACGACCGCGACGACCTGTACTTCGAGCTCCTCAACGAGCCGGAGCTGTCCACGGGCGCGACGAGCGCCTTGCGGGCGACCCGCTGGACCCCGGTGGCCCAACGCATGATCGACGCCATCCGCGCCGAGAACACGACGCACACCATCATCTTCGGCGACGTGAACTGGTACGGCATCGACGAGCTGGCGAAGCGCACGCCCTTCGAGGACGACAACATCGTCTACGCCTTCCACACCTACGAGCCCTTCATCTTCACCCACCAGGGCGCGGACTGGGCGAACATGGCCAGCACCCGGGACGTCCCCTTCCCGTACACGCCCGAGCGCTGGAGCGAGTACGCCTCGGATTTCGGCCTGACCAGCGCCCAGCCCAGCTGGATCTGGAGCCAGTTCCAGAACTATCACGTCAACGGCACGGAGGAGGCGGTGTACAACCACATCGCGCGAGCCAAGCAGTGGGCGGTCGAGCACCAGGTGCCCGTGATCTGCAACGAGTTCGGCGTGTTCGAGCGGCGGTCGCAGCTGGAGGATCGCGTGGCGTACTACACGAACCTGATCGCCACCTTCCAGGAGCTCGAGATCCCTTGGCAGCTCTGGTTCATGGTCATGGATGAAGACGGGGCGGTGATCCCCGAGTACGTCGAGGCCTTCGGCCTCGAGCCCCTCTGAGCACACCGGGCTCCCCGCGAACCGGGCGACGTCACCCCCGCATCCAAGCGGGAGGTGATGT
>JAEWOQ010000024.1 GCA_023460875.1 Pseudomonadota bacterium | reverse complement strand
CCACCGAGGAGATGGATCGCCTCTACGAGCTGCCCTAC
Organism: Pseudomonadota bacterium; assembly: GCA_023460875.1. Taxonomy (GTDB): domain Bacteria; phylum Myxococcota_A; class Polyangia; order Polyangiales; family Polyangiaceae; genus NIC37A-2. The sequence goes on along the minus strand of JAEWOQ010000024.1, from coordinate 8,072 downwards.
GCGCGCCGCCCCCACCCCCGCTACGGCGACTCGCCGATCCCGGCGTATCAGATGATCCGCTTCTCAGTGACGATCCAGCGCGGCTGCTTCGGAGGCTGCTCCTTCTGCTCGATCACCGAGCACGAAGGGCGCGTCATCCAGAGCCGTTCGGAGGACTCCATCTTGAAGGAGATCGAGACGATCCGCGATCGGGTCCCTGGCTTCACCGGAGTGATCAGCGATCTCGGAGGGCCCACCGCGAACATGTATCGCCTGGCCTGCAAGAGCCCCGCCATCGAGGAGAAGTGCCGACGGCTCTCTTGCGTCTACCCGCGCATCTGCGAGAACCTAAACACTGACCACTCACATCTAGTGAGCCTCTATCGCAAAGCGCGGTCGTTGAAGGGGGTCAAGAAGGTCCTCATCGCCTCCGGCGTGCGCTACGATCTCGCCATCGAGTCGCCCGAGTACGTGCGGGAGCTGGTCAGTCACCACGTCGGGGGCTACCTCAAGATCGCACCCGAGCACGTCGCCGAAGGTCCGCTCTCCAAGATGATGAAGCCTGGAGTCGGCACCTATGAGCGGTTTCGTGAGTTGTTCGAGCGGTTCACGGCCGAGGCGGGCAAGAAGCAATACCTGATCCCGTACTTCATCGCCGCCCACCCCGGCACCCGCGACGAGGACATGCTCGAGCTCGCCCTCTGGCTCAAACAACGCGGGTTCAAGGCCGATCAGGTCCAGGCCTTTTTGCCGTCCCCGATGGCCTCCGCCACGACCATGTACCACTCTGGGAAGAGTCCCCTGAGAGGCGTCCGGCGGGCCTCGGAAGAGGTGTACGTGCCGAAGAGCGCCGAACAACGCAAGCTGCACAAAGCCTTCCTCCGCTATCACGATCCCGACAACTGGCCCGTGCTCCGGGCCGCGCTACGCTGTATGGGGCGCGCCGACCTGATCGGCAGCGGCGCGCAGCACCTGGTCCCCGCCAAACAGCCGCCGCTGTACATGCGCGCTCGCGGTCGCACCGGCGCCTTTCGCACACAGCACACGGGGATCGAAGCCGGACGCTCCGGCCGCCGACGTCCACCGACGTCCAAGAACCCTCGCCGCAAATGACGCGAGCCGCCGGTGGACATCCACCGACGGCCCCGCTTCCTCCGCTCCGAGGCTCACTGCGCCTGGCTGATCGCCATCTCGAGCCAGAAGACACCCGCCTTCGGCCCGCCGCTGCACTCGCCGTCCGACTCCCCCGGGCGCTTCAGCCACAGGTAGCCGTCGATGAGCGGATCACCGGTCTCCGTCGTGGGCGGCTTTCCGATCTTGCGCCCGGGCGGGTTGCACCACTTCTCCTCTTCGCTCTTGGCCTCCTCGTAGGGCCCAGCGCCGTTGCGGCTCGTGTCGATCACGAAGCGGGCTCCGCCAACGGCCTCCGACAGCTTGTGACCGTACTCCGCGTTCTCCTCCGTCGTTACGTAGTTCGACGTGTTGAGCGCGAAGCCGTGGGCGTGCTCCACGCCGGCCGCCTTGAGACGCTCCGCCATCTCGTCGACCGGCACCCAGCGGGCGTGACCGGCGTCGATGTAGACCGCCGTCGACGGGTTCTGGCGCAGGACCCGCACCGCGTCGCTGAGGAGGAACATGCGCTCCTGCTTCTGCTCCTCGCTGAGGCACTCCTGGAAGTGACCGAGGGCGTCCGGCTCGAGCACGACCACCGCCGCGTCGCTGCCGATGCCGGCGGCGATGTTGCGGACCCAGCGCTGGTAGGCCTCCTTCGACGAGATACCACCTTGCGAGTACTGCCCACAATCGCGGTGGGGGATGTTGTAGGCGATCATCACCGGCACCGCGCCGTCCGCCTTGGCCCGAGCCACGAAGTGCTCCACGGCCCGGAAGATGTTCGAGTTCCACTCACCCATCCACAGCGCCTGCGGCTGCTGCGCGATGCGATCGAGGATCGCCGCCTTCGCCGGATCCGTGCGGCGGATCTTGTTCGCCTGGAGCATCGCCAGGGACTCCGGATCCACGAACAGCTTGGAGCCCCGCAGGGGGTTGCCCGCCGCAGGCGGCGGCGTCCCCGGATCGGTGACGGGAGCATCGTCTGAGAACGGCTGCTTGCCGCTGGCCTGGGCGGCCTGCGACTGCGGCGCGTTGGCGTCCCCGCCATCGGCCTTCTTCTTACAGCCCAGCGCCGTGAAGGCGAAGATCGCCGCACCGGTGAGGGTCAACCACTTTTTGGAACGAGAACGCACGCTAGACCTCCGAGTCATGGGGCTTTTCTGGCTTTGCCTGGGGTGGAGCGCAAGACCTCCCGCAGAAAACGGGAGAGCGCCTGCGCCGTCTTGGAAAACTATCGAAAAGTTGAATCTTTACAGAGTGACTGTACCGAATCCCTGGTGCTCAGTGGCCCCGGGCCTCGGCGGTCCATTCAGCCTCGGCGCCCCGCGTCGTCGAACAGGACGGCCCCGTTCGAACCGATGACCTCGCGGTACCAGGCCGCAGACTCCTTGGGGGTACGGACCTGGGTCTCGTAGTCGACGTGGATCAGGCCGAAGCGCTCGCGGTACCCGGCGGCCCACTCGAAATTGTCGAGGATCGACCAGTGGAAGTAGCCTTCCACCGGGACGCCCGCGGAGATCGCGCGGTGGAGCTCCCGCAGGTAGCGGGAGGTGAAGTCGATGCGCGCGGGATCGTGCACCTTGCCGTCGAGGCTCACCGCGTCGCGACACGACAACCCGTTCTCCGTGATGATGATGGGCTTGCCGTAGCGCTCGTGGAAGAAGCGCGGCCCCCAATGGAGCGCCTCGGGCGTAATCGGCCAGTTGAACGCGGTGATGGGGTAGCCTGTCGGCAGCTCCACGCGCTCGACGCCGGGCGGGTGAGCAGACGCGCGACAGGGAGTGCTCTGGTAGATGTTCACCCCAAAGAAATCCAGCGGCTGGGCGATGGTCTCCATATCTCCAGAGCGCACCGTTGGCGCGTCGCGCCCGTAGAACTCCAGCCCCTGGGCTGGGTACTCGCCGCGGAAGACCGGATCCATCCACCACGCGTTGTTCCAGGAGTTCTTCTCGCGGATGGTGAACGTGGCGTCGCGGGCCGCGGCCACGTCCTCCGCGGAGTCCGTCACCGGATGCCAGGGCATCCCCACTGGGGCGAAGCCCAAGCGCAGGGGCTGCCGTGCTGCGGCGCGGAGCGCCTGAACGGCCTTGCCGTGCGCCAGCAGCGTGTGGTGCCCCGCCAGGAGCATCTGGGACACGGGGAGGGTGTCGCCCGGGGCGTGCTTCCCCTCGAGGTGGCCGAACCCGATGTACACCTGGGGCTCGTTGAGGGTGAAGAAATGCTGCACGCGGTCTGACAAGTGCGCCGCGATCACCTGGGCGTACTCGGCGAACCAATCGGCGCTATCCCGGTTGAGCCACCCCCCTCGGTGGTACAGCGCCAGCGGGTAGTCCCAGTGAAAAAGCGTGACCCACGGCGTAATTTTTGCTTCGAGGAGCTTGTCGACCAGGCGGGAATAGAAGTCGAGACCTCGGGGATTCACCGCGCCGACCCCCTCGGAGAGGACGCGCGGCCAGCAGATGCTCAGCCGATAGGCGTGCAGCCCCAGCTCCCCCATGAGGGCCACGTCTTCCGGGTAGCGCCGGTAGTGGTCGCAGGCGACGGCACCATCGTGCCCTTGCCAGACCGCCCCGGGCTTCTCGGTGAACATGTCCCAGACGCTCGGCCCCTTGCCGTCCTCGTTCACAGCTCCTTCGATCTGGTACGAGGCAGCAGCGGCTCCCCAGACGAAGTCCGCGGGGAAGCTCTGGGGACGGGGTTCGGGGCGGTCGCTCATCGAGGATCCTTACGAGGGCCAGGCGCGGCAGGGTGGGACGGGGAATGCCGTCGTTGCGTCTACATGACCCAGCGGGCCGAACTGCTTCGTTCTTTTTCCTGCGATCCGGCCTTGGCGCCCCCGGGTCCGGGCGGCGGCCGGACGCTAGCGCGGATCGAGTCCCGGCGGGAGACACCAGTTGTCGATGGGTTCTCGCTTCGGGGCACGGAGCCTCCCCCGGCAAGGGGCCGGCCGCGCCCTCCGCGGGACCACCTCGGCCGACAAGCCCGCGATTCCGGCCTGTTTGTTCGTGCTCGGCCCGTCACCGAGGCTGTGAGTCCTTTGAGACCTAGGCCTCGGCACACGGGTTGCAGACCAGGTGCTCGTCATGAAGACACGCACTCTGACTCTCACCATCTTGCCAACTCTGCTGGTGGCTCTCCCCGCGAGCGCCGCCCAGGATTGCGACGACAACGACTGGTTCTGCACAGACGAGGCCGACGCTTCGACGGCGGGCCAGGCGACGGATGCAGACGACTCGCGCTCGTCGGACACCACGGACGAGCCGCCCGCTCCAGTGGTGATCGACAGCCGAGGCACCCAGCCCGCCACGACGCGCCCGCGCGTCATCTACGCGTCGAGCGCTTCGAGCACGCGGGGGACCAGTGAGGACGAACTGTCGAGCCGCGCGGACGACGACGACGACCGGCTGCGTCACTTCGGCTTCAACTTGAGGCTCTCGAGCAGGCTCCAAGAGCACGACCAGTACACTCACCCGGACGCGGGCATGACGGGCTTCGGCGTGGGTTTCCGCTTCATCCCGGTCTCCTTCCTCACGCTCGAGCCGGGCATCGATGGCTTCGCCGGTCATGACCAATACGGTCGTGAGCGCACGGAGACGACCCTCAGCTTCAACTCGATCATCACCCTCAACCCGAACGATCCGATCCAGGTCTACGGGTTGGTGGGCGTCTTCACCACGACCGCGGAGGTGAAGGGCGTCGATCCCGGGCCGGTCATGCGCTCCAACCCGGGACGCTACAGCTACGTCGGCGCGCAGATCGGGGCGGGCATCGAGCTCCGTGTGGATCCTGCGCTCGGATTTCACGCCGACATCTTGGGGTACACCCGGCAGCGCAACGAGCTGCCACAGTACGGCGAGTCCACGGCCGATCTGCGCCGTGACGGCGGCGGTGGCATGGTCCGCGCGGGCATGTCGCTCTACTTCTGAGCGGCCTCGTCCGTGGAGGCGCTCGGTCCAGCGAGGACGTCCGTCCCGCTCGGGGTTTGGCGAGGCCGTTGCGAGCACGGGTGCGCAGCACGGTGACGCCAGGGCCCGAGCACGGCGGACGTCCTGGTCTGTCGAGAAGGCGTACCGAAAACGCTCTGCTCCTCGCGCGACCGCGGCCCCGCCCCAACAGCCAGCGCGGTCGTGGGTATAGTGGGGCCATGCACCCCGCGCTCCTCGGCCCCGCGCTCCTCGACCCCGCCCTACTCTACGCGCAGCTCCACTGCGGCAACCCGGGCGACGTCGCCCACTACGTCGAGGTCTGTGAGGGCGCGACGTCCGCCCTCGAGCTCGGCAGCGGCGCGGGGCGCATCACCCTGCCTCTCGCCGCGCGCGGCCTCGACGTGACCGGACTGGAGCTGAGCGAGACCTTGGCGGCGCTCGCGCAGCGCAAGATCCAGGGCGAGCCAGCAGAGTTGCAGCGGCGGGTCACCTGGTGCGCCGGCGACATGCGACGGATGGATCTGGGACGCACGTTCGATCGGATCTTGCTGCCCTACAACGGGCTGTATTGCCTCGGCGGACTGCGCGGCGCGCTGGCGTGCTTCGAGCGGGCGGCGGCGCACCTGAAGCCCGGAGGGGAGCTCTGGCTGGACGTGTACGTCGCCGATGCCTTTCACGACGAGGCGCCCCTGGACGACGAGCTCGACCAGCTACTCGCCGGCCCCCCCCCTGCGCCAAGCTCCGACGCCTCTGCCGCAGGAACGCCGCCAGCGCCTGGTCCGGTGTCTAGCGACTCGGAGCCCGTCGCGGAGGTCGAGGTGATCGGGCAGCGCTTGCGCGTGTTCGAGGACACCCGCTGGGACCGGGACGAGCAGCGCCTGGAGGTGAGCTATCGCTTCCTCGATGACGAGGGGCGCGAGGCGGCGCGGCAGGAGCTGGTGCACAACTACCTCCTGGTTCCGGAGATCGTGCTCCTCCTCGACGAGGTGGGCCTCGAGGTCATCCGCTGCAGCGGCGGCTTCGCGCGCGAACCCTACGACGACGACGCCGAGCTGTTCGTTCTCGGCGCTCGGCGCCCATCGCTCTAGCGCGACGGACCCCGGCCAGGAGAACCCCGAGGGCCCCCGGCCCGCCGTCGGCCCCCACTACGGCGGTGCCCGCGGTGGGCAGAGCCCCTCCGGACGTCGGCGGGGTCTGGCCCGCTTCGGCGGCTTGATCCGCGCCGTGGAGCCAAGTTCGAGGAAAGCGAACCTTGACGGACCCCGGAAGTCCTGGTTTGCAGGGAGAAGGTGGTGCAAAGAAATCCATGACAACACTCCTCATCGCCCTCGTCGTCCTCCTCGTCCTGACGCTGCTCGTCGTCGGGTGGGTGGTAGGTCTGTACAACTCGCTCGTGCGGCTTCGAAACCGCTACAAGAACGCGTTCTCCCAGATCGACGTCCAGCTCAAGCGGCGCTACGACCTCATCCCGAACCTCGTGGAGACGGCCAAGGGCTACATGAAGCACGAGCGCGACACCCTGGAAGCCGTCATCGCTGCTCGCAGCCAGGCGGCCGACGCGCGGCAGAGGGCGGCCTCGAACCCCGGTGACGTGGGCGCCATGCAGGGGCTCATGAGCGCCGAAGCGGGGCTCTCTGGCACCTTGGGCCGGCTCTTCGCCTTGCAGGAGGGATATCCCGATCTCAAGGCCAACCAGAACATGATGCAGCTCACTGAAGAGCTGACGTCGACCGAGAACAAGATCGCGTTCGCGCGGCAGGCCTACAATGACGCCGTGATGCACTACAACACCAAGCGGGAGATCTTCCCCTCCAGCATCATCGCGGGGATGTTCAATTTCACAGAAGCGGCGCTGTTCGAGGTCCAGTCAGAGCAGGAGCGTCAGAACGTCAAGGTCAGCTTCAGCTGATCGTCAGGAGCTCGCGCGCCCGGGGAGCCCTGGGCGCCGCTGGCAAGGCTGTCCTCGATGGATTTTTTCGAAGCTCAGGAGGTCGCTCGTAAGCGCACCAAGCTCCTGGTGTTCTACTTTGTCCTGGCGATCTTGGGCATCATCGCCGCCGTCTACGGGCTGCTCCTGGCCATCACGACGTTCGTCGGTGAGCCCTCGGCCGAGGGCGTCGTCGTGTTCTCCCTCTGGGAGCCCACCCTGCTGCTGATCGCGGCAGGCGGATCCTTGGCCGTGATCCTCCTCGGCACCGGCTTCAAGGTGCTCCAGTTGGCCTCCGGGGGCGCCCGGGTGGCGCAGGAGCTCGGGGGGATGCGGATCAGCACCGACACCACGGATCCCGAGGAGCGCCGCCTCTTGAACGTCGTCGAGGAGATGGCGATCGCGTCGGGCATCCCCGTCCCAGACGTCTACCTGCTCGAGAACGAGGAGGGCATCAACGCCTTCGCCGCGGGGTACTCACCCAGCGACGCCGTCATCGGCGTGACCCGCGGCTGCATGCGCCGCCTGTCTCGGGATCAGCTCCAAGGGGTCATCGCCCACGAGTTCAGCCACGTGCTGAACGGCGACATGCGCCTCAACATCCGGCTGATGGGGCTGCTCTTCGGCATCGTCATGCTCACCATCCTCGGGCGGATCATCCTGCGCTCGGGGGTCTATAGCTCCTCGAGCAATCGCAAGGACGGGGGCTCCGCGGTCGTGCTGTTCGGCGTCGGTCTGCTCGTGATCGGGAGCATCGGGGCCTTCTTCGCTCGCTTGATCCAGGCGGCCGTGTCGCGGCAGCGGGAGTTCCTCGCCGCCGCCTCGGCGGTCCAGTTCACGCGCATGCCGGACGGAATCGCGGGGGCGCTGAAGAAGATCGGCGGGCTCACCGAGGGCAGCCGCATCCAGGATCCCCACGCCGAAGAGGCGAGTCACATGTTCTTCGCGGACGGCATGGTGCGCGCGCTGGGCTCCACCATGGCGACCCATCCGCCCCTGCCCGCGCGCATCCGCGCCATCGACCCAAGCTGGGACGGTCACTACCTGTCTCCCACCGACGACGAGGACGACGACGAGGACGACGACGTAGACGAGGTGCCGTCACGGCGGCGCCGACAGCCCAGCGG
>JAEWOQ010000023.1 GCA_023460875.1 Pseudomonadota bacterium | reverse complement strand
TATCCGCCCTCCTGTGCGTCTGGATGATCGTCTCCCTCGCGATCGGGCCGTCCCTCGCCACCGTCGGCTGCAGCGAGCCTCCGAAGCAAGGCCCTCCCCCCATCGAGGAGGGCACCATCCGCGGGCTAAGCGACGCCGACACGCTCTGCTTCTACGACCAGCGCGGCACTCTCACGACGGCTTCTCATAGACAACTCGGGGCCTTCCGGAGTGCCTATTGCGCCGCTTCCTTGGCTTCTTCTTTGCCTTCTTTTTGCCGCGAACGTGCTGTTCGAAATAGTAGGCGGCTAGGTCGGTATCCGGGCCTACCCCCCTACCATGGGCGACCATTCGCGCTGGGTCTTGCTTCGTCTCCTCACTGACTGGCCAGGTATCCGTAGGATCCTCAGGTGGCCGAAGCCGGACGACGCTTACCCCGCCGTGCCCGGATGCGGTTCCTCTCCGCGGATTCAGCTTACCGCCCATCGCTTCTCCTCTCGGTTATGTGAGCAAGCTAGCAAGAGTACAGCTACCTTCCGGCCCCCCCAAGGCCAGGTGAACAAGCTAGCGATCTCCCGCCAGAATTCTGTCTCGGGACGGCACTCCCGGGATAAGCGGTTGGAGCGCCCACGATCCCCCTCTTCCCCGAGCTCTAACGGAGCGAGCACGGCGGGGGTCGTACGACGCCCGCTCTCCGCGGGGGAGCAACACCACACACCCAGGCCGAGCTGGTCGATCCCTAGGACGGCAAGATCGCTCGCGACGATGAGCCCGGCGCCGGCGTTTCTGGTCGAAAGCCGAGCGACCTTGACACCCTGCGCCCTCGCGGCGGACAACTCTCGGAGACACATCGTCTATCAGGGGGCTCATCGAGATGACCAAGGTCGGGATCGGCGGGGGACGGCGACGGGTCCTCGGCGATGTTCGAGTTTGGTGATGTTCGGGGCCGCTGAGCAGGGAGGAGCGACACATGAAGATCCGCGCACTGGTCGTCGAAGCGAAGGACGCACCGTTCGAGCTACAGGAGATCGATCTCGCCGACCCGGGGCGCGGCGAGGCGCTCGTGCGTATCGCGGCCTCCGGCGTCTGCCACACGGACGTCATCACGCGGGCGGGCGACATGCCGATGCCGTTCCCATGCGTGCTCGGCCACGAGGGCTCCGGCACCATCGAGAAGGTCGGTCCAGGGGTCACCACGCTCGCGCCGGGCGACAAGGTCATCATCGGCTGGCCCTCCTGCGGCGCGTGCCGCAACTGCCTCGATGGGCACCCGCGCTATTGCCTCCGCACCGGGGACGCGCTCGTCTCGGGGCGCCGCTTCAAGGGCGACCTCGCGGGGAGCTCCGCGTACTCGCGCGGCGGCAAGCCGATCCACGGTCACTTCTTCGGCCAGTCGTCGTTCGCGACCCATTCCATCGTGTCCGCGGACGCCGTCGTGAAGGTGCCGGACGACGTGCCCCTCGATCTGCTCGGCCCCCTCGCCTGCGGCCTGGCGACGGGCGCGGGCGCGGTGCTCAATGAGGCGCGCCCGAAGCTCGGCGACTCGATCCTGGTCGTCGGCGTCGGCGCCGTAGGGCTCGCGGCGATCATGGCGGCGCGCAACTCGGGCGTCACGAAGATCATCGCCGCGGACCTCCACGACAGCCGCCTCACCCTGGCCCGCGACTTCGGCGCCACCCACACGATCAACTCGAAGAACGGCGATCTCGTCGAAGAGGTCGCGCAGATCACCGGCTCGACGGTGGACTTCGCGTTCGACTGCACGGGCGTCATCTCGGTCATCGAGACCATCGCGCAGACGGTGGGGATGCTCGGGACCCTCGTGCTGATCGGCGGTGCCCCCGCGGGCGCGTCATTCTCCCTCGATCACCTCTCGACCCTGTGGGGGAAGCGCGTCATCGGGGTGCTCGGCGGCGGCGGGCGCTCGGGGCAGCTCATCCCGGCGCTCGTGGACCTCTACCAACAGGGCCGCTTCCCGTTCGATCGCCTCGTCAAATACTACGATCTCGACCAGATCGACGAAGCGCTGGCGGACTCCCAGAGCGGCAAGGTCATCAAGCCCGTCCTGCGCATGCCGCAGTGAGCGAGGCGTGCGCAGCGCAGCGTAGCCTCCCCTCAGACGTTCGCGTCCTCTGGAGCGATCACGGCGGGGTCCGGCAGTCCTGCCGACGGGCGCGGGTCGTGCTCGACCGGGCACTTGGCGTCGAGGGTGTAAGCAGCCATCGACAGCGATCCGAACGCGTAGCCGTCGACGAGGACGTCGAGGGAGCGGTTGGACGCGCTCGCGAGCCCCGCGATGTAGAGCAGCGGGATGAAGTGATCCGGCGTCGGCGAGCTCCGCTCGTAGTCGGGGTGGCTCCGCAGCGCCGGGGCTTCGGACGGCTTCTCGGTGAGGACGAGCCTCGCCGCGTCGTCGAAGCGGCGCGTCCAGTCGAACCCCAGCTCGGGCTGCGACCAGCTGAGCGCGCGGAGGTTGTGGACGATGTTCCCGCTGCCGACGATCAGCACGCCGCGATCCCGGAGCGGCGCGAGGCGCGCGCCGAGCTCGAAGTGGGAGTCGAAGTCCCGCTGCGCGTGGATCGAGAGCTGCACGACCGGGATATCGGCGTCCGGAAAGGCGTGCACGAGCACCGACCAGGTGCCGTGGTCGATGCCCCAGCTGTCCCGATCGAGGCCGACCTGCGTCGGCTTGGCGAGATCGGCGATCTCTTGCGCGAGCTCGGGGCTGCCGGGCGCCGGGTACTGCACCTCGAAGAGCGGACGAGGGAACCCGTAGAAGTCGTGGATGGTCCGCGGTCGCGCCATCGCCGTGACGGCCGTGACGTTGCCGTACCAGTGCGCCGAGACCACCAGGATCGCCCGTGGCTTCGGGATGGTGCGCCCGAACGTCGCCCACGACCTCGAGTAGCGGTTCTGCTCGAGGGCGTTCATGGGGCTGCCGTGGCCCAAGAAGACGGCGGGCGTGGGCCGGGGCTTCCCGGTGTCGGCGGTGGTCGGCTCAGGGGACGTCATCGTGTTCTCCGTGGGGCTCTCGAGCGCCGGTGGGCCACCCATCCTATCACGTGACCCCTCCTCACCCCTCTTTCTCAGCAGGACACCGCCGCCCTCACTCCCTCGGCCCTCCCCCCTCGAGGCCACCCACGTGGTGTCGCGATCCAGAGCAGATTCTGCAGGTGAGCAAATCGAGGCAGTCTGCGTTTCAGGCCAAGGGTCGCTTCACGGAAGCTATGATTCAATCATGCGCCGAAGTTCCAACATCGGTCTGACGGCGATCTGCTTGGCGAGCATCGCCCTCGGGAGCGCCTGCACCAGCAGGACCCAGTCGAGCCGGGCGCAGGGCGGCTCGTCCCTGCCCCTGACCCGAGACGGCGTGCCCGGGGACGTGCAGCAGCGCTCCAAGGAGATGTTCGGCGAACAACAGCAGACCACCTTCGAGACGTACAACGAGACCCCCAGCATGCAGGCGGGGGAACGCTTCGAGCGCGACACCAAGCCCGTCCGACCGCCGGACAGGACCCCGACGCCGGACGAACGTGAAGACGGCGCGGAAGGGGAAGTGGAGATCCGCTGAGCGCTTGCGGGCCGTCGGGAGGAGATCTGACGCCGTCCCGTGGTCACGAATCGTGGCCCCTGACTGCATGTCTGGGGGGGCGCGAAGCAGGTCGAGCGCACGGCCCGGCGCGCTGCTAAAAGCAAGCGATGGCCCTCGAGCGGTTCCACCCGGCGGTGTCCCGTTGGTTCGGGGAGCGCTACGGCGCGCCCACCGCGCCCCAGGCGGCGGCCTGGCCCCACATCAAGGACGGGCGCCACACCCTCGTCGCCGCGCCGACGGGCTCCGGCAAGACCCTGTGCGCGTTCCTCTCGGCCATCGACGACCTCACGCGCGCTAGCTTGGAGGGCCACCTCGGCGACGAGCTGCGGGTGCTGTACGTCTCGCCCCTCAAGGCCCTGAGCGCCGACATCGACAAGAACCTCCAGGAGCCCCTGAGCGGCATCCGCCGCGCCCTGGCCGAGACCGCGGGCGACGGCGGCGTCGAGATCCGCACGGCGGTGCGCACGGGGGACACCGCCGCCAAGGATCGGGCCGCCGTCACCAAGCGGCCCCCGCACATCTTCGTCACCACGCCCGAGTCCCTCTACATCCTGCTCACGAGCGAGGGAGGCCGGCGCATGCTGCGCACCGTGCGCACCGTCATCGTCGACGAGATCCACGCCCTGGTGCGGGACAAACGCGGCGCGCACCTGGCCCTCTCCCTGGAGCGGCTCGAGGCCCTCGTGGAGGGGCCCCTGCAACGCATCGGGCTCTCCGCCACCCAGAAGCCCATCGAAGAGGTGGCCCGCTATCTCGTCGGCACGAAGCGCGTCCAGCGCGACCCCGACGGCGCGCTCCGCCCCGACTGCGTCATCGTCGACGAGGGGCACCGCCGCGCGATGGATCTGGATTTGTGCCTCCCCGGCTCGCCCCTCGAGGCGGTCATGCCCGCGGAGGCCATGGATGAGGTCTACGACCAGATCGCGGCTCTGGTGCAGCAGCACAAGACGACCCTGATCTTCAGCAACACCCGCCGGCTCGCCGAGCGCGCCGCGCGTTTCCTGGCGGAGCGGCTCGGCAAGGAGGCCGTCACGAGCCACCACGGCAGCCTCGCGCGGGAGCAGCGGCTCGACGCGGAGCAGCGCCTCGAGCGGGGGGAGCTCCGGGCGCTGGTGGCCACCGCGTCCCTCGAGCTCGGCATCGACGTCGGCGACGTGGACTTGGTGTGTCAGCTCGGGTCCCCGGGCTCCATCGCGACCTGGCTCCAGCGGGTGGGGCGCTCGGGGCACTTCGTCGGCGGCACGCCGAAGGGGCGCCTGTTCCCGCTGAGCCGCGACGACCTGGTGGAGTGCGCGGCGCTGCTCGACGCGGCGCGGCGCGGGGAGCTCGACCGGGTCGTGAGCCCCCACGCTCCCCTCGACATCCTCGCCCAGCAGATCGTCGCCAGCCTCGTGCCCGAAGAGTACGGCGAAGAGGAGCTCTTCGAGCTCGTACGCGGCGCTTGGCCCTATCGTGATCTGGATCGCAAGAGCTTCGACGACGTCGTGCGCATGCTCGCGGAGGGCTTCAGCACCTCCCGGGGACGGCGCGGCGCCTACGTGCACCACGACGCCATCGGCAAGCGCCTCAGGGCCCGGCGCGCGGCGCGGCTCGCCGCCATCACCTCCGGCGGCGCGATCCCCGACAACTTCGACTACGACGTGATCCTCGAGCCCACGGAGACGCGGGTGGGCTCCGTGCACGAGGACTTCGCGATCGAGT
>JAEWOQ010000022.1 GCA_023460875.1 Pseudomonadota bacterium | reverse complement strand
CGCCGGCGTACTCGGCGCCGCGGTTGGCGCCGTCGAAGGAGCAGCAGTCGCCGAAGTTCGCGCACTGCTCGTCGCAATAGCAGGTGCCGCCGGGGTAGCTGCCCCCGCAAGCGGTGTTGCAGACGTGGGACGGACCCTGGCCGGTGCACGTCAAGGCTGGCGCGGAGGGGCCGCAAGCGTCGTGCACGCGGCCCTAGATGCGCGCCACCTTGATGGCCACCCCCCAGTCACCCGTGCCGGGCGCGACCTGCATGTTGTTGATGCGCAGGCGAACGGCGCTGCCGAAAGCTTGATCGTTCTGGCTCAGGTCGACCACCTGAGTCCCACCCGAGCCCGTGACGGTCGCGATGTCGATCCAGGTGGAGCCGTCCTCCGTGACCTGCACCGTGAAGTTGCTGGCGTAGGTGGTGCCCCACTCGATCTCCACGTGATTGAGCATCCGGAGCTCTCCCAGATCGAAGGCGATGGTCGTCCCGGGCGTCTGCGGCGCCATACAGCGGGTGCTCGACGAGCCGTCGATCGCGTTGCTCGGCGGGTACTGGTAGAACGACGGGGCCGTCACGTCGACGGGCTCGAGCTCCTTCACGCGCGCCTGCGTGCGGTTGGGCAAGGTGTGCAGGGTGCCGCAGTCGTAGTCGTCGAACCCGAACCCGAGCGCCGCGCCCGTCGCCTTGGCCGGGTTGGTTCGGACATGGTTGCGCCAGCCGATGGCGACGTCGTCTCCGTCGATGGCCGCGCCCCACAGGGTGGCGAGGGTCGAGGTGCCACCGGAGTTCAGGTTGCGGGGGAACAGCCCACTGGGCAGACCACCGTGGAACTGCCACACGGTGCCACGCTCGAACAACATGGGCAGGCCAGAGATCGTGGCGATGGCCGCCCCGCTTCCCGAGATGGAGACGTCGTACGCCGGCACGGGGAGGACACAGCTCCGGCTGGCTCCCGCGTCGACGTCGACGGGTGCATTCTCGACCAGGTCGATGAAGTGGACGTTGCTGCCGTCGGTGACGAGCAGCGAGTTGCCGCTCAGCTCGAGCTTGGCGCCGAACGAAGAACCAACGCTCCCGCTCGGATGGACGCGGAAGGCGAACTGCCACTGGCTGAGGGTGTTGGCCCGCTCGTAGATGTTGACGTAGCGAGAGCCGTCCTGGTGGGTCACCGAAGCGGCGAGGCGATTCCCGCTCTGGGAGACGGCGCCTTGGAGGGTCTCGGAGGTTCCCGCGGGGACGACCGTTTCGTTCCAAATGCCGTCCCACCGCAGCCGAACGAGCTTGTCGTGGGTGCTCACGACGAGCTCATTGCCGGTCAGAGACATCCCGAGGATCGGGTCAGTGGCAGCGAACGCGCCGGGGCGCCGGACGGTCACCTGGGGAATCCCCGTGCAGCTCATGCGCAGGAAGTCGGGCAACCCTTGGCCATCGTCGGGCGCGACGGTGCAGCTCACGCAGTTGGGGATTTCGCCGTTCGGACCCAGGGGGCCGCAGCTCTCGAACTCACCGGAGGCGTCCTTGCCGACCAGGAGGACTGCGTCTGCCAGCACGTTGGGAGCGAAGGGGAAACCCTGGATCTTCGCTGCGAGCCAGTTCTCCGAGAGGCCCACCTGGTTGCCGAAGCGGGTCGCCGGGTGGCTGGTGGTGGCCGCATAGGAGCGCAGGGGCACGTTGTCCTTGAACAGGTGAGCGCTCCCGTGCAGCTCGCCCGGCGTGTTGGAGTCCGTATCCGCGCCGTAGAAGGTGTAAGCGCCCCTCTGGACGATGTCTCGGCCCGCTTCGGTGAACGAAGCGGCATCCGTGCCCGGTTTATCCATCAGGACGAGCTCGTCTGCCTGGGTTGACAGGGTCTCGTCTCCTTCGACGCCCGCGGAGCAGGCCGCAAAAATGGGCAGGGCCAGGGCGATGCCACCGAATGTCCGTAGTTTCATGTGGTGTTCAGTCCTCGTTCGTTCTCGATCGGGGGGGCGTGGTCACCCACCTCGGGTGCCCGCGCCGATGCGTCAGTGCTCGTTCTTGGAGCCGTGCCCCGGCCGAACCTTCACGGGGTGAGGGAACAAAGCGGAGTTAGCTTCCGCTGAGACTGTATGGTCGCCCAAGGCCGTGGCCCGTGCCTGGCACGTGCCAGCTCGCTTTCCCCTCCGGGCTCCCGAGCCGATGGGGCACACCGAGCCTTTTCCCGCGCGTTCCGCGTGAGGTCCGCCTGGTACGCCCCTTGCTCTGGCGAGGGTTCCGTGTGGCAGCGCGGCGTCGATGCCGCGAGCCCCTTAGCCAGGAGTATCGACCATGCAAGAGCGTTTTCTGAAGACCACCACCATTTGCCTCACGGCCCTCGTGCTCGCCGCCTGTGGCGGTAGCGGTAGCGGTGCTGCGCCCGGAGGCACCGGCGGAGACGACGGTGGCGGCGGCAGCGATAGCGGTGGCAATGCCGGCAGCGACGGCAAAGGGGGCATGGGCGGCGCCACGGAGTCCGGGGATCCGCGAATCGACGTGAGCACGGAGGTGGGCGCCCCGGGGCTCGCTTCTACCGCGACCGCCACCTCCGAAGACGGCGCCACCTTCACCTGGGAGCTCACCAAACAGCCCGAGGGCAGCGACCTCGCCGACGAGGATCTCGAGGACTCGGACACCGCGACCGTCCGGTTCATCCCGCAGGTCGAAGGGGCCTATGAGCTCAGCGTGACCGCGACCTCGAACGGCGAGAGCTCGACGAAGGAGGTCACGCTGGAGGTCGAAGGATACGACGTGCCCTTCGCCCTCTTCAGGTTGGTCCCCGGGGAGGAAGAGTCGAACGTCCATCACGTCGCCCTCATGGTGAGCTCCGGCGGCGGCGACGCCCGCGAAGTCGGCTGTACGCACACGGTCACCGCCGGATACTTGGGACAGAGCGGGTCCCCCATCGCTCGCGCCTACGCCACGGCCACCTACGTCCCCCAAACCCTGAAAGAAGAGGCGCGCATCGCTTCCTTCGTCTTCGACAAGAACAGCGAGGTCGACGCCAAGGTCGAGCTCGCCACCTCCAAGACCCAATGCGCCGACGAGGAGGCTGGAGACGCCCCCGTCTTCGCGGACCTGGGTGAGCCCGTCACCGAGCCCGCCCTGCCGCTCCGCTTCTCGCCGAATGGGAGCCGGTTGCTCGGCATGAGCCAGCCCGCAGCCCAGCAACTGAGACTCCTCACGGCCGACTCGTCGAGCGGCGAGCTCCGCGCGTTGGTGGTCGGCGATCCTTCTTGGATCCCTCACTACGGCTGGTCGAGCGACGGCCGCGTCTTCGTCCAACACCAGGACGCGCAGCACCCCGACTCCCCGTACCAGCTGCTGCTCATCGCCGACGAGGAGGATTCCCTCGACGACGGGTCGCTCGTGGTCGACTGCACGGGCGTCGATCCCGAAAACGCCGTGATGCCCATCAATCAGGTGTATCCCGCCGGGGACGACCTCGTGGTGGTGAAGGACTATGACGTGTATCGGCTCGAGGCGGACGACGAAGGCAAGTTCGACTGCGCGATCGACTCCGAGCGCAACGCCTTGGTCGCGGAGGACGTGAACAGCGTGGACGTCGCCCGGGACGGGTCGCGCATCGTCTACGACAGCACGGCCGAGAATGGCATCTTCGTGTCCCCGCTCGCTAGTCTGGAGGACGCGGTGCGCATCTCGCCCGAGGACGGCACTCAGCATTTTCATCCGCGCTTCGCCCTCGGGGGCGCCCAAGTGGTGTGGACCAGCGTCTACCAGTACAGCGCGCCCGAGGACGACGAGACCACACCCTTCGATGAGGACGTGGTGCGCGTGTACCGGGCGAACCCGGACGGCTCCCACCCGTTCGTGGTGTGGCAGCGTTCGGGACCCGAGGAGGAGACCCTGTTCGCGACGGGCGGCACACAGCGGGCAGGGTGCAGCTTCGCGCTCCCCTTCGGCGCAGGGTCTCCGGCGCTTCTGGCCCTGGCGGCCGCGGGCTTGGTCGCGCTCCGTCGACGTCGGCCGCGCTGACACCGGCCCCGGACGGCTTTAGGCTCCGGCAGCGCCCTGGCCGCCAAGCTCGGGACGCTCGCAGCAGCGGACGGCCTCACCATCTCCCGCTTGCCCCGAGCCGTGGGCCGCCCCGGCCCCAACGTCTTCCGCCA
>JAEWOQ010000021.1 GCA_023460875.1 Pseudomonadota bacterium | reverse complement strand
CCCCCCGCGCGGCCCGCGCCCCCGCCGCCACGACGGGGCGCGGCTCGTCGTCGGTGTCGGTCGGTCGAGCGACACCCTCCAGGCGGACCACCGTCTCACCGAGGCGCTCCGCGTGGGCGCCGACCGCCGGGGAGGTGACCACGATCTGACCCGAGAGCGGCTCTCCGGTCACGGCCTCGGCCGACTCCAGCTCCGTGGGCACGAGGAGGTTCACGCTCTGGGGCGACAGCATCTCCGCGAGCACGGCGCCCTCATGATAGTGCCCCGGGTGCGCGTGGGCCGTCTTCACCAGCAGGTCCAGCAAAGAGGGGCGCTGGGGCGCGCGAGAGCCCAGCGGGGCGCCTTCGAGCAGCCGCAGAGAGCCGATGGACAACCACACGCCGTCGAGCTCCACGTGCCAGCCCAGAGCGTTGTCGAAGGTCGCAGAGCCATGGAGAGCGACCTCCGTGCGGAGCTGCACGCGCTGCTCCGATGTGGAGTCGCTGCAGCCGCTGGCGAGCGTGACCAGCGCGGTCGCCAGCGTGAATGAACGTCGTGAAAGAGCGCGCGAGGACTCGCTTCGCCGTGCTTGCATGGAGGCGTCCATAACACGACATCAAGGACGCACGGCGAGGCGCCTGACGATGGTCGCCTTGAGACGTGCGACGATCGATCCTATGGCTGAAGCAGGAGGCCTACCGGGACTGGCGGAAGGCCAGTGGATCCGACGGAAGGCAGTGGCGGAAGGCCAGTGCGGAAGGAGAGCACATATGTCCGAGTTCGGCGTGGAGTGGGTGACGGCTGATTTCTGGTCGGGGGTGGCGGGAGGTCTGCTCGCCTGGGTCGTGACCGCTGGCCCTCGCATTTTGTTGATCCTATTGCTCACGCTGCTGGCGTTGCGGCTCCTGACCTGGGGCTGTAAGGCGCTGGGACACCGAGCGGCGCGCCTCGGGGGACGGACATCGGGGCGTGAGCAGGAGAAGCGAGTCGAGACGCTCGTCGGCATCGTCAAGACGGCGGGCGCGGTCGCGGTGTGGGCCGTCGCGGGCATGCTGCTGCTCATGCAGGTCGGGGTGAACGTCGCGCCCTTGATCGCCGGCGCCGGCATCGTGGGGCTCGCGGTGGGCTTCGGCGCTCAGGATCTGGTCCGCGACGTCATCACGGGGTTCTTCATTCTGTTGGAGAACCAAGTGCGCAAGGGAGACGTGGCCATCATCAATGGGACGGGCGGGCTCGTGGAGAACATCGGCCTCCGCACGGTCATTCTCCGCGACCTGTCCGGCACCGTGCACGTGTTCCAGAACGGAAAAATCGAGACCTTGGCGAACATGACCAAGGAGTGGTCTGCGATCGTGCTGGACATCCGCGTGGCCTACACGCAAGACACCGATCAGGTCGCGGCCATCATGCGAGAGGTCGCCGAAGAGCTGCGCAACGATCCAGAGTTCGCGCCCAAGATCCTGGAGCCGATCGAGCTCTTTGGGGTGGACGCCTTCAATGACAGCTCCCTAGTGCTCAAGGCCCGGATCAAGACCCAGCCCATCGAACAATGGACGGTGGGGCGGGAGTACCGCCGCCGGCTCAAGCAGGCGTTCGACGCCAAGGACATCCGGATCCCGCTGCCCCAGCGGACCTTGTCATGGGCAGACGACAGCGCCGCAGCGCTCCTGAAGCCGAGCTGAGCTCGAGGAGGCAGTGGGGCTTGGCAGGGGGCTCAGAGGGGGGCGCAGGGGCGACACCGGTCGAGATCAGGGCCCGGAAATGGTGCAGGGCCCGACGTCGGGAGGTCAGAAGTACAGCGCTGCGGAGAGGAGGGCGCTGCGCGGCTCTCCCACCGTGATGTGGCGCGCGGGGATGAGCGACGTCGGGCCCCCCGAGTCGAAGTGAGAAGCATAGACGAACTCCCCTTCGTTCCAGGGGAGGCCCAGAAGGTTCCTCACGTCGAGCGTGAGCTCGAGCTGTGCCCTGCGCAGCCCCAGGCGCAGGTCGGTGACGAGGGCGTCCCGCCCGAACTCTCCATAGGGGAGGGGGCGACGGACGAGGCCCTGCATGCCAATCCCGAAATGAGCGCGCACCGTCCGCCCCGCCCAGGTGCCGAGCGTCGGGCGCGCAGCGAGGTCCGCGCGGACCACCAGCTGGGGCACATAAGGGACGAGTTGGCCCGCCTCGAAGCGACCCCCGGACTCGCGAAACGCCGCGCGGGTCAGGGTGGCGCCGAGTCCCGAAGCGAGCCAGCCGTGGGTCGTCTCCAGGTGGGCCGCGACGCCCAGGCGCCGCGTGCCCGGCACGGCCTCGTTGCGGCCCACCCGCTCGTCGAACACCACGTCATCGGTGAGATCCGTGGCATAGGCGGCGACGCTGGCCTCCTGAGAGGCGCCCCGCCAGCGCAGGCCCAGCTCCGCGGAGCGCACCTCGGTGAAGGGAACCCGTGTCCCGTCCGCGACGCCCCGGGCCTGGGGCGTGCGAAAGCCGCGTCCCCAGCTGGCGATCCCATGGAGGCGTGGGGCGATCACCCAGTCGACGACGAGCTTCTCGCCGAGGAACGCGCCTTGGCTCTCTCGGTTCGGGGTCGGGGCGAGTCGATCGTGGACAGCGAAGGAAGCCACGTCGGCGCGCACCCCGCCGCGGACCAGCAGCCGCTTGATCGGGTGGAGCTCCGCGTCGACGTAGGCGCCGAGGGTGCTGGTGCGCAGGCGCGCGTCGATCAGCGTGTCGAAGGGGCGGCCGCCGTGATCCTGGTACCTCTGGCTCTGATCGATCCAGTCGTTGCGCGCCGTTAGACCGACCTCCACGGCATCGTCTCGCCGAAAGACCTTCACCCGCTGGCGGTAGCGGGCGCGTGTCCCCACGGTGATGGAGTCGTTGTGCTGGCGCGTCGTGTCTCCTGGCCCGGGGTTCACCAAGAACCCGGTATAGTCGTAGGAGAGGCTCAGGGTGCGCAGGACCACGTAGGGGGCGACCTCGAGCTCCGTCTCGCCGTCGTCGTGGAGTAACCCGGCGACGAGCTGGGTCCGCGTCGAGCGGCCCCCTTGGCCGCCGTGGTACGCGCCGAAGCGATCGACGACGCCTCGGTCTACGTCTTGCTGCCGGAGGACACCCGCGGCTCCGAAGCTCCCTGCGTAGCTGGACGCCATCAAGCGCAGCTGCAGGTCGTCGGCGATCGGATGGACGAGTTGTGCGATCGCCGAGGCCCGCTGGGCGGCGCGCCCGACGCCGAACCCGGCGGTGTCGAAGAGCTCGAATGCCCCGAAGGTCTCGGGGGAGGCGCCTTCGGGGTGATAGGCGACGAACAGGCGCCGCGTGTCGAACGAACCGTGGCTCGCCCGGACGGTCGCGCCGGGCGAGTCGTAGCCGAGGCTGAAGCGCATGGTGCCCGCGACCGCGAAGTCCCCTTGGCTCGGGTCATAGGTGCCCGGCAGCGCTTCGATCCGGCGCACGACCTCGGGCATCAAGAAGTGGAGGTCCGCGTAGCCTTGCCCGTGCACGTTGCTGATCTCGTTCACTGGGGCCCCCGCCACCCAGATTTCCAGATCTTGGCCGTGCACGGCGTCGAAGCCGCGGAAGAAGAGCTGGTGTGCCTTGCCTTGCCCGCCGTGCTGCGAGACGAACACGCCCGGGACCGTGCGTAGCAACTCGCTCCCGGTGTTCTGGGGAGCCGCGCTCAGCAGGCGCCGATCACGGACGACGGCGGAGGCGGCCCGCGGTGGGCGCTCGCCCGTGACGACGATCTCGGTGGCGGGCTCAGTGTCCTCGACCTCTGCGCCTTCCTCCGGCGTTCTTCGGGCCTCGGACGCGGCCCCCTCCGTGGGCGCGTCATGGGCGCGAGCGGTGCATGGAAGCGCGAGCCCGATCAGGGCGACGGTCGATGGCGCCCAGGGGAGGCGCCGCCGGTTTCCCTCCCGGCGGCGGAGGCGGGCCAGGATCATCGCCGCCGGTCAGACGCGGGCTGCGTTGGTGCCCGCGTCACCGAGGCCCACCTCGGCCGTGGCCAGGTCGACGGGTTCCCCATCGGGGCTCTCGAAGGGGGCACGCCCGATTTGCTTCGTGCCGAGGCTGGGGAACAAGGGCGCGAGCACGTAGTTCTTGAACCAGTAGAGCCACAAGCTCTTCTGCAGGAGGTCGGGGTGGATCTCCGGGGCGAGCTTGGCGTGGAGCTCCGGGAGCTTGCTCCAGTGCAGGCCCGCCACTTCGTGGTGCGCCGTGTGGTAGCCGTTGTTGAACAGCAGGAAGTTCACGGACTTGCTCACGAAGTTACGCGAGTGATTCAGCTTCGACCACGGATCGGTGTGCACGTGCTGGTCGTAGTTGAACGTCATGATGGTCCAGAGGGAGACCAACGCTGGGGCGCCCATGGTGAGGCCCCACACAGCCAAGCCGGTGACCACCCCGTGCAGCGTGATGGCGAGCGCGAGCATCGCCGCATGGGATCCGAACACGATCACGTACTGCCCGATGATCTTGCGATACTGGCTCGGGTTGCGGGCCTTGGCTCGCGCGATGAACTCGTCGATCGGCCCCTTCTGGAAGTAGGACGAGACGAAGAAGTACGTAGCTGCGACCAGGTAGTTGTGCTTGTTCGTGTACCGCCAGGTGATCGTGGCGTCCCCGGCTTTGTTCACGAACTTGTGATGGTTCAGGTTGTGGGTCGGGATCCACGCGAAGGTAGGGTACCCGTAGAAGACCGAGATCCAGTTCCCAAAGAACTCGTTCAGAGCCTTGCTCTTGAAGGTCGGCGAGTGCAGGTGGTTGTGGGCGATGACCCCCGCCGCGATCGCGAAGTAAAAGCTCAACCAGGAGAGATACGGGAGCAGATCTGGCCGCGCATACTGGAGGATGACGAGGCCTGGAGCGAAGACGAACATCCAAAGCAGCGTTCTGTAGTCGGCGGCGAAACGGAGCATGGCGACCTTTCTGGGGGGCCCGAGAGGCAGGGCCAGGAGTCAGGCGGGGTCCATATACCACGAGAACCGACCTATCGGCAGAGCTGTCGTTGCCCGGTCGAGGCCCCGGGCTTTGCCCGCGCCAAGGGCGATTCTTGTGGTCGGGGCAATAATCCCTGATGCTGGAGGGGTGGCTGTGGACCTCAACGACGTCCTGGTGTTCGTCCGGGTCGTCGAGGAGCAGAGCTTCTCCGCGGCCGCGCGCCGCCTGCACGCCCCGGTCTCCTCCCTGAGCCGGAAGGTGGCGCGGCTGGAGGAGCGGCTGGGAGCCCGCTTGCTGCACCGCACCACCCGCCGGCTGCACCTCACGGAGGCGGGGAGGGCATTTTATCGGCGCGCCGCCCGCTCCCTCGCGGAGCTGGAGGACGCCGAGCAGGAGCTCACCATGCGCAGCACGACGCCCCGGGGCAAGGTGCGCATGACGGCCCCGGTCGATTTCAAGGGGCTCGTCAGCCTCGTCCTCACCTTCCTCGAGGCTCACCCGGGAGTCGAGATCGATCTCGACCTCTCCAACCGGCACGTCGACCTGCTCGCCGAGGGGTACGATCTGGCGCTGCGGGCCGGAGCGGTCGTGGACCCATCCCTCGTGGCCCAGCGGATCTCCTCCAGCGGGATGCGGCTGGTCGTGGGGCCGGGTTATGTGGCGCGGCGGGGCGCACCGACGAGCGTGGCCGAGCTCCGGGAGCACGACTGCGTGCTCTTGGGGCCGAGCACGGAGGGGGCGGTCTGGCCGCTCCAGATGGGCAAGGCGCTCGCCCGAATCCCCGTGCGAGGGCGCTTCGCCGTGAACAGCCTCGACGGCGTTCGGCAGGCGGTGCTCGCGGGCCTCGGCATCGGTTTGTTGCCGGAGCGGGCGGTGGTGAGCGAGCTGGAGAGCGGCGCGCTGCGCGAGCTCTTGCCAGAGCACTGGCCCCCTGCCACCAACGTGTTCGTCGTCTATCCGAGCCGGCGTCTGGTGCCGTCGGCGGTCCGCGCCTTCATCGACTACTTGACGGATGCGCTGCGGCGTAGCCCCTTCGGCAGCGAGACCTGGGCGGGCTCCCCGGGCGCCGCAGACTGACCTCCCAATCGCTCAGGTGACCCCACCATGAACTCGATCTCGCTACGGGTAGACGGCCCCCTTCGTCTGGGCCTCTTGGGCGCGGCCCGCATCGCGCCCGCGGCGGCCATCGAGCCTGCGCGTGGACTCGTGGACGTCGTCGGCCTCGCCGCGCGGGATCGAGGGCGCGCGGAGGCGTTCGCGACCGTCCACGGTGTGCCACGAGTGTTCGAGGACTACGCCGCCCTGGTGGAGTCGCCGGAGGTGGAGGCGGTCTATATCGGCCTGCCGTGCGCGCTGCACCATGAGTGGACCTCCCGAGCCCTCGACGCGGGCAAGCACGTGCTGTGTGAGAAGCCGCTGTCCTGCAACGCGCGCGAGACCCGGCAGCTGGTCGAGCGCGCGGCGGGGGCGGGCCTCGTGCTCATGGAGGCGCACCACTGGCGCTATCATCCCTTGGCGGCGCGGATCGGCGCGCACCTCCGCTCTGGCGTGTTGGGGACGCTCCGCCGCATGAGCGCGGTGTTCGACGCGCCCATCCACGATCCGGACGACATCCGCTGGCGGCTCGAGCTCGGCGGGGGAGCGTTGATGGATCTCGGCTGTTACCCGGTCCAGTGGCTGCGCTTCGCGGCCGGAGGGCGGGGCAGGGTGTTGTCGGCGACGGCGGAAGAGCACTCGCCCGGCGTCGACCGCTCCATGCGCGCGACGTTGGAGTTCCCGGGGCCCATCGAGGCGACGTTGGCCTGCTCGATGGATCCGGCGGGCGCCTTCCGAGCGACCTTGCGCATCGAAGGCGAGGAGGGGGTGCTCGCCGTAGACAACCCCGTCGCCCCGCACGCTGGGCACGAGCTCGTCCTGACGACGACCGCCGGGGAGCGTCGCGAGCGCGTTCCCGGCAGCACCACCTACCGCCATCAGCTCGAGGCCTTCGTGGAGGGGGTCCGCTCCGGCGCTCCGGTGCTCACCGGGGGCGACGACGCCATCGCCACGGCGACGCTGATGGACGCCATCTACACCGCCGCTGGGCTGCCCCTGCGGGGGGAGCGTCCGATGGCGGCCGCGCCTGCAGAGCTCGAATTCGCTGGTAAGCTCCCCGAGTGAGCCCGGTGTTGACCCACATCGCACTGCACGTCCCCGACGTGGAGGCGTGCGTCGCCTTCTACATGCGCTACTGCGGCCTCGTGGTGACCCATGAGCGTCCCGCGTCGACCTCTGGCGGGCGCATCGTGTGGCTGGCCCGGCCGGGGGACGAGGAGCGCTTCGTGTTCGTGCTGCTGCCGGGCGGCGTGCGCCGGGAGCCCCAAGAGCGGGCGCTGGGTCACCTGGGGTTCGCCCTCGGATCGACCGAGGAGGTCGACGCCGTAGCGGCGCGTGGCGCGGCGGAGGGGTGTCTTTTGTGGGCGCCCAAGCAGGAGCCCTATCCCGTGGGCTACTACTGTGGGCTGCTCGATCCCGCTGGCAACCCCGTCGAGTTCTCTTACGGACAGCCCCTCGGGCCCGGCGCGCCCCGCGACTGAGCCTGAGTGCGCTCTCGGCGACTGAGTGCGCTCTCGGCGACTGGATGCAGCGCGTCGCGACGGCGCGGCGCGGCGGCATGCGGTGCCCACGCGGCAGAGCGCAGCTACCCGCGGCCATTCTCGCGCGCTCTCATCGCGCTCGGCCATTCAGGGGCCATTCAGGAGCCATTCAGCGGCTCAGGCCGACGCGCCTGCGGGCGCTCAGGCAGTGCTCTCCACCCCGCTCGAAGTCCCGACAGGTGCGGGGGCGTTCGTCGTAGATGCGGCAGGTGAAGGGCACCTCCGAGGGGCGGTGCAGCGGCAACTGCTGCCGAGCGGCGTCGTCGGTCGGTAGCCGCGGCACCACGGGGTCGCCACCGAGGAGGGCCACGCAGCGCCCGTCGGGCCGGAGCAGCTCCGCGCCCTCGTCCGTGAGCTTCACCAAATCCGGGTGACGCTGCACCACCGGCTCGCGGCGGCCGATCACGACGACGTCGTAGGCCTCTCGACAACAAGCGCCGCAGGATAGGCAGTCGAGGGGGCCCTCGAACCGCTCACAGGAAGGCCAGTCTCCGTCCACCCGGAGATCGGGGGCCTGACGACAGCGCCCCCCCTTCGCCCGTGCGGCGTACCACCCACACTCCAGACACGTGCGGCCCGAGACGGGGTCGAGGCGAAGTCCGCTCGGGTGCGGCGGCGCGCGCCTTTCGAGGAGCGCGTAGAGGGTAGGGGCGTCCTCCTCCGCGGCGGTCGCGCCGTGGGCATCGAGCTCTGTGGGCGGCCCAGCGAGCAGCCCAGTGGACAGCCCAGTGGACAGCCCAGTGGACAGCCCAGCGGGGCATGCGGCGTGGAGGATCGTGGCCGTCCGCTCCAGAGCGCGGGTCAGGTGGGGTGCCCAGGGCTGCGTCTCACTGCGGCGGAGGGCGACCCGCGCGCGGACAATGCTGCCCCCGTCGGGGGCCCCCGGTGTCGGCGCGAACGGGTCGCGCGCGAGCGCGTCGTAGAACACTCGGTGATTCGTGGTCGGCGCGAGCACTTGCCGCAAACCCAGGGGCTCGAGCAGGGCGGCCTGCACCCGCAGGCAGGCATGCTCCAAACTCAGGTGGACGTCCGTCTCGTTGTCGAGGCCCCAGTCCGGCTCGCGGAAGCTCTCCGGGCCCATCACCAGGGAGTGACAGAGCTCGTGGAGGATCATCTGCGCGAGGCAGTCGTCGGCGTCGAACGCCGCGGACGGCGCCAGCCAAAGGGTGCCCCGGCCGTCCGTGGCGGCGAACACGTCGCGGTCCCGGGCCACGCGCAGGCCGATGGCGCGCGCGGTCTCGAGCCAGAGCTGGTCGAGGGGATCGACGTAGCGACGGGTGACGGCGCGTTCCTGCAACGCGCCCGAGTATGGGCCGCGTCATCAGCTGCGCAAGCGGCGCGTGCGGGAGCTCAGCCGTCTGTCGCGGGGCGATGGGTGACGAGCACCGGGACCTGCGCGTGATGGATGACGCTCTCGGCGACGCTCCCCAACATAAGGTGCGCGAGCCCCCGGCGGCCCTGGGTGCCCATCGCCACCAGGTCGAAGCGCTCACGCTCGAGGAGATCGAGGATCTTCGCAGCGGGGTTGCCGAAATCCACGTGGCACTCGCCGATCTCGATGCCCTCATCCGCCGCTTGTCGCTTCAGCTGGTCCATCTCCTCTTGCGCGACGCGCTGGCTGATCTCGAGCCAAGTCATGGGGGCGCCGACGGTGCCGGAGCCGAGCAGGGGGTCCCCGGAGGGGGCGCCCACCGCCACTTCTGGGGGCACGACCAGCGGAGACGGGCCGACGTGCAGCACCTCCACCGCGCCGTTCTCCCGGGAGGCGACCTGGGCCGCTACACGGAGTGCCCTCGTGGCGGCCTCCGAGAAATCCGTCGCGACGAGCAGGCGGCGCAGCTCGGACAACCCCGTGGGCGGGACGGTCAGGACCGGACATGGTCCGCCCCGGATGACCCTGTTGGCGACCCTGCCGAGCAGGAGCTTGCGCACCGTCGCCTGGCCGGTGCCGATCACGATCAAGTCGGCGTTGTGGCTGGCGGAGAAGCGCAAGATCGCGTCCGCGGGGGAGCCGAGCAGGATCTGTGTGTCCAGGCGCTCACGAGCGCCGGGGAGGGCGGTCTCGAGTTCGTCCAGGCTCTTGGCCAGGCGCTGATCCGCGTCCTGGCGGGCGATGTCCGAGAGGGGACGGGCGCCCTCACCGCCCAGCGGTCCGAGCATGCGCGGGCTGACGTAGTGAGGGATATCGAGCACGTGGACGACGAGGACGCGTCCGTCCGTCATGCGCAGGCTGGCCTCGAGGGCGCGCTGTGACGCTTCCGAAAAATCGATCGCACAAAGGACGCGCCGGAAGTTGCGGGAATGATCGGTCACGATGGCCTCCTGATTCGATACTCGAGGGGAGCGAGCCGCCAGTGACGGGCGCGGCGCTGCCTTCGCCTATCGAGGCAGCTCCCTCTGCTGGCGATTGTACCCGGTGGCTCCCCGGTGGCCATCCCGGCCGGCCAGCCCTGGACGTTCCCGGCGGGACGAAGTATGCGAATCTCACTCGGCGTGATGGCGGCCTCACGGGCCCGGTACCGTCGCGGCGACCTGGCCATTTCTCAACCCAAAGGTAGGTACGAACATGGGCGTTTTGGTTGGCCGTAAGGCTCCTGATTTCACCGCGAGCGCCGTGCTCGGCAACGGCGACATCGTCGACAAGTTCACCCTCTCCGAGGCGATCCAGGGCAAGTACGCCGTCATCTTCTTCTATCCCCTCGATTTCACCTTCGTGTGCCCGTCGGAGCTCATCGCCTTCGATCACCGCATCGAGGAGTTCAAGAAGCGGAACGTCGAGGTCATCGGCGTCTCGGTCGACTCCCATTTCACCCACAACGCGTGGCGGAACACGCCCGTCGACAAGGGCGGCATCGGCCCGGTGAAGTACACCCTCGTGGCGGATCTGAGCCACGCGATCTGTCGCGCCTACGACGTCGAGGTGCCGGAGGGGACGGTGGCGTTCCGGGGCTCCTTCCTCATCGACAAGGGGGGCGTGGTGCGCCATCAGGTCGTCAACGACCTCCCCTTGGGCAGGAACGTGGACGAGATGCTCCGCATGGTCGACGCGCTGCAGTTCACCGAAGAGCACGGCGAGGTGTGCCCCGCGGGCTGGAACAAGGGCGCCAAGGGCATGAAGGCGAACCCCGAGGGCGTCGCCCAGTACCTGGCCGAGCACGCCAAGGATCTCTGAGGAGGCGCGCGGCGCGCTGGTACCCGCCGGAGGCGACGGCCGACGCGGATGCCGTGCGCCGCGGTCTACCGCTGAGCGCGACCGGGGCTGAGCGCGACCGGGAGACACCCGCCCAGAGCGCTCCCGGCAGTGAACCGAACGGTCTCCCAGGGGCCCCTCGCGAGGGGCCCCTGTCGTTCCATCAAACGCCCTCAGAACTGCCCGGTTCATCGTCGGCGCTCCGCGGGCTAGGCAGAGGCCCGGCCAGTGAGCCCGCAGGTCCCAGCTGCGGCGGGCGCCGGGGTCGTCCGTGGGGCCCGGATCGGCTATCCTAGAAGTATGCGCAGCTCGCAGACACGGCCCCGCACCCGCCCCCTGGGAGCACCCGCACGGCGGAGGCTCTCCGGAGCCGCAGCGCCGTTCGCGACCGCGGGGTGGGTGGTGTTCGTCCTCCTGGCGATGGGCTGCGCGACGAACCAGCGGCGGGACGTGGTGCCCCAAGAGACGGAGCAGCGCTCGCGGGAGTTCTACGGCCGTCAGCAGCGCTCGATGGACGGCTTCAACCAGACACCCAGCGAACAGGCGGGTGAGCGTCACGAGCAGGACGCGCGGCCCGTGCGCCCGGTCGAGGACGAGCGCTGACCTCCCGAGACGTCAATCCCCGTGACCTGCTCCAGCGAGGTAAGTGGCCCTGGAGCCACTCGACCTTGCTCGCGCCGATGGAGGGGCTGACCCATCCGGCCTTCCGGGCGCTCATGGCGGAGCGCGGCGGGGTGGGGGTCGTGTGCACGGAGTTCGTCCGCATCACGCGGGGGCCCGTGAGCCTCAAGCTGTTGCGCCGTCACGTCGTGAAAGTTCCGGGGGTGCCCCTCAGCGTGCAGGTCATGGGCAACGACCTCGACAACATGGCGGAGGCGACGGAGCTCGTGACCGCCGCGGGCGCGGACGTTGTGGACATCAACCTCGGGTGTCCCGCGCCGAAGGCGGTGCGCAAAGGGGTGGGCTCCGCGCTGCTCCGCGACCGGCAGCTCCTGGGTCGCCTCGTCACTGTGATGCGAGCGCGCACCCACCTGCCCCTGTCGGCGAAGATCCGCGCGGGCTTCGACGACGCAGGCGCGGTCGTGGACATCGCCCGAACCGTGCAAGACGCCGGCGCCGATTTCATCACGGTTCACCCCCGCCGCCGAACGGACTTCTACCGGGGCGTCGCCGACTGGCGCATCATCGAGCGGCTGCAGCGGGCGCTGACCATCCCGGTGGTCGGCAATGGGGACGCCTGGTATGCGGCCGACGCCCTGCGGATGCGGGCGGAGACGGGCTGTGTGGCGGTGATGGTGGGGCGGCCGGCGCTCCGGAACCCATGGATTTTCCTGCAGATCGAGGCGCTGCTGCGTAGGGGTGAGCCACCACGTCCGTCGGGGAGAGACCTCGTGGCTCACCTGGACGACCTGGCTCGTCGCTGCGGCGTGACGTTCCCCGAGCGGGGTGTGCTCGGGCAGCTGAAGGAAGCGATCGTCTACTTGGGGCGCGCGCTCCCGCCAGGTGAGCTTCGGGACGGCCTGCGGACCGCTCTGCGGGAGCCGACGGTCGCGGGGGTGCTCGAGGCGAGCGCGCGCCAGATCGGTGGCCTGGACGCAGCGCACCTCGACCTAGCCGCCAAGGGAGGAGCGCTCGAGAGCTCTGGACGGGTCGACCAGCTTCGCGATATCGCGTGAGGACGGCCCAGCGCGGGCCTCGAACCGAGCGCCGCGTCGGAGGGCCACAGAAGGGACAATTCATGACACGTTGGCTGAAATCGTCGGTGCTCGTCGTCGCGGTGGGCGTTGGAGCGATCGGATGTGCCCACCGTGGGCGCTCCATCGAGGTGCACAGCTCTCCGACGCCGGAGGGGGTGCGCGTCTCGGGGCAAGGGGAGGTGAGAGCGCAGCCCGACGTCGCTCGCGCCACCCTCGGCGTCGAGGCGCGGGCGGCCTCCGCCGCGGAGGCGGTCGACCAGGTGAGTCGCACGATGCAGCAGGTCCTCAGGGCCGTGCGGGCGGAGGGCATCCTCGACGCGGACCTGCGGACAGAGCAAGTGAGCGTCTACTTCGAACAGGAGTATCAGCCTCATCCTCCCCCCCGCCCGCTCCCGCAGGAAGGCGAGGGCTCCTCGAGCGAGGGCTCGGCGGTCCCCGCTGGCCCCCGAGGCTTCTATCGCGCGTCGAACACGGTGCGGGTCACCATCCGGGATCTCGCGAAGACCTCCGGCGTCTTGGGTGCGGCGACGCAGGCGGGTGCCAACGCAGTCCATGGCCTGGTCTTCGAGATCGACGATCCCAAGCCGCTCCTTGCCCAGGCCCGGGCGGAGGCGGTGCAAGATGCCCACAACCAGGCGCAGCAGCTGGCCAGCCTCGCGGGGGCGAAGCTGGGTCGGGTGATGTCAATCAGCACTCCGCCCCTCGGAGGCATGCGGTTCGCCAGCAGCGCGGCGGCGCCCATGATGATGAAGGAGCAGTCGCAGGTGCCCGTGGAGCCGGGAGAGCTGACGGTGCAGCAACAGGTCGAGATCCTATACGCCATCGAAGCCCGGGATTGACCCGGAGCTGCGCCTGGGGAAGGGTCTCCAAGGTCGCGGAGCGTCCGCTCGTCGGCGTCTGCGCGGTGGAGGAGACCCCGCAGGCTGGACCGAACCCTTAGATTTCCAGGGGACGCGGTTCAGTTTTGCGTCGGGGTCACGTCGTTTTATGGTAGGCGTCCGCCCGCGCGCGGGCTGCAAGGCCGCCCAGCGGCTCGGCCGGCACCCTCTTGGGGCGGTCGCGCCAGAACCGCGACAGGTAGGAACCACCGTAGCCCACGCATCGAGGCCCGGAGCCGTCGCGGCCAGCGGTCGCTAGCCGCGCAATCCGCTACTTTCAACCAGCGAGCATACCATGTCGAAACTGAAGCTGAAGCCTGGCATCGTGACTGGCAGCGCCCTTCGGGAGCTGTTCGACCACCTCAAGAGCGTCGAAGCCGCGCTCCCTGCCGTGAACATCATCGGTTCGCACAGCGCGAACGCCGCTCTGCAGGCCGCGCGCGAGGCCAAGTGCCCGATCTTCATCCAGCTGTCGCAGGGCGGCGGCCACTTCTACGCGGGCAAATTCCTCGACAACGCCGCGCAGCAGGCGTCCATCGCCGGCTCCATTGCCGGCGCCCATCACGTGCGCGTCTTGGCAGAGGCCTACGGCGTCCCGGTGGTGCTGCACACGGATCACGCGGCCAAGAAGCTGCTCCCGTGGATCGACGGCCTGCTGGACGCTGGTGAGAAGTACTTCGAGAAGAACGGCGAGCCCCTCTTCAGCTCTCACATGCTCGATCTCTCCGAGGAGCCCCTCGAGGAGAACCTCGACATCTGCGCGAAGTACCTCGCCCGCATGAGCAAGGTGAACATGACGCTCGAGATCGAGCTCGGCGTCACGGGCGGCGAGGAGGACGGCGTCGACAACACGAACATCGACAACTCCAAGCTGTACACGCAGCCCTCGGAGGTGCTCGCCGCCTACGACAAGCTGAAGCCGGTGGGTGCCTTCACGATCGCGGCGTCCTTCGGGAACACCCACGGTGTGTACAAGCCGGGCAACGTGAAGCTCACCCCGGTGATCCTGAAGAACTCTCAGGACGAGATCCAGAAGCAGCGGGGGACCGGACCCAAGCCCGTCGACTTCGTGTTCCACGGCGGCTCGGGCTCCTCTCAAGAGGAGATCCGCGAGGCGGTGTCCTACGGCGTCGTGAAGATGAACATCGACACTGACACCCAGTGGGCCTTCACTCATCCCATCAAGAAGTACATGGATGAGAAGGACGGCTACCTGCACTCGCAGATCGGCAACCCCGAAGGGGACGACAAGCCGAACAAGAAGTACATCGATCCGCGCGGCTGGCTCCACCTCGGAGAGAAGGAGATGGCCAAGCGGCTCGTGCAGGCCTTTGACGACCTCGGGGCGCTGGGCAAGTTCGACTGAAGGATCCTCGAGGGGGGACGGTGCGGAGACCGTGGGCTCATGAGCCCGTTTCATGAGCCCGCTTCATGAGCCCGCTTCATGAGCCGAGCGCCCGGGAGGGTCTCTCGGTCCGCTCCAGCGCCGTCGCGAGATCGGCCCCGCGGCACCAACGCCGCAGGGCCTTCTCCAAATCGGCGCGCCTCAGCGGTTTGCTGAGGTGATCGTTCATACCTGCAGCGAGGCAACGGGCGCGGTCCTCGCGGCTGACGTCTGCGGTCAGGGCGATGATGGGTACGTCGCGGGTGGGCTCATGGTGGCGAATGCGGCGCGTCGCCTCCACGCCGTCGACGTCC
This sequence comes from Pseudomonadota bacterium, assembly GCA_023460875.1. Classification (GTDB taxonomy): domain Bacteria; phylum Myxococcota_A; class Polyangia; order Polyangiales; family Polyangiaceae; genus NIC37A-2. The sequence continues at coordinate 23,299 of JAEWOQ010000021.1, read as the reverse complement.
GGGAGCTGTAGATCCATGAGGATGAGCTCGTAGCTGCCGGTGATGGCGCGCCGGATGGCCTCGTCCCCTGTGGCCGCGATGGTGACCCGGTGACCGAGCCGCTCGAGGGTCTTCTGGGCTACTCGTTGGTTCACGGGGTTGTCCTCCACCACCAACACGTCGATGGGCGGTGTGCGGCTGCTCTCTGAGAGATCGCGGACACCCGACGTGCAGAGGTGCCGCTGGAGGGCTCGTCGCAGCTCCTGGAGCCGCAGGGGCAGGCGCACGCTCGACGTACTGAGGGACGCCATCCGGTGATTCGCCCAAGGGACCAAGAGGATGGTCGTTGGGCCTCGCAGGGAAGAGCTGGAGTCGGCCACGACCAGGTCGGGGCTCACGCCGCCGGGTCGAACGGGGATGAGCCCCCAGGAGACCAGCGTCCGCTGCACGAAGGCCGCCGTCGTCGTGGCGTCCACGTCCACGAGGAAGTGGGCCGGCGGCAGCCTCGGGGGGGCGGGCAGGGGCCCAGGTGCTGCGGGCAGTCGGGCGGTGAACCGGAACAAACTGCCGCCGCCCCTGCGACCCTGGATCCGTAGATCTCCCCCCATGAGGCGCGCCAGGGCCCGGGAAATGGCCAGCCCGAGGCCCGTCCCTCCGTGGCGGCGCGTGGGTGACGCATCGACCTGGCTGAACGCCCCGAAGATGAGCTCGCGCTGGGAGCTGGGCACCCCGATCCCGGTGTCCTCGACGACCATCTCGAGGAGGCCCTGCGTTGGAGTCTCGGGGAGGCGGATCGACAGCACGATGCCCCCCTGCTCCGTGAACTTGATGGCGTTGCCGACGACATTGAGGAGCACCTGGCGCACCCGCTCCACGTCACCGAGGACCTGGAAAGGCACCTCGGGCTCCACGGTCCACTCCAAAAGCAGCCCTCGCGCCGCGGCGACCGGGGCCACGGCGCGCAACACCTCGCAGGCGAGCTCCCGGGGCTCGAAGGGCTCTGCCACGATCTGTATTCGTCCCCCCTCTGCATTCGAGAAGTCCAGCACGTCGTCGATCAAGCGCAGCAGCGCGTGCCCCGAGGCCCGCGCGGTGTGGGCGAGGCTCTCTTGCTCGGGATCGAGGGGCGTGTCGAGCAGCAGGTCGGTCATGCCGATGACGCCGTTCAGGGGGGTGCGCAGCTCGTGGCTCATCACCGCCAAGAAGCGGCTCTTGGCCTGGTTGGCGAGCTCCGAGCGGGCGCGCGCCTCTTCGAGCTCGTCCCGCTGTTCGCGGAGCCGCCAGACGAGCTCTCGGGCCAGGCGATGCGCGGTGATGCCGCGCTCGCGGAGCCGCTCCGTGGAGCGAGAGCTCGCGGTCAAGTAGAGGGTCACCAAGTAGAGCAGCGCGGTCTGCAGCGCCGCGCGCGTCAGGTCACCGCCCTGCAGGAGCAGATCGACGCCGCACACGAGCGCGTAGGCGAGCACCGCGCCGTGGGCGAACCAGGCCACGCGTCGGGACGAGGCCGTCGCTTGATCCGCCACGCGTACACACAGGACGAGGAACAGGACACTCTCGATGCCGCCGGTGCACCACACCGCCGCGGCGCAGACGAGCACGTCGGCGCTGGCGACGATGACGTCCCAGGGGAGCTCCGGGGGCGTGCGGTAGGCGCGGCGCAGCAGGATCCAGCTGAGCAGCGCGTAGGTCAGGGCTCCGAGGGTGAAGGGCAGGGAGCGGGAGGTGAGCTCGGGGGTCAGACCTGCGTTGTGGAGGGCGACCATGGCGCTGAGCAGCGCCATCCCGAGGGCGCGGACGCTCGGCGCCTCGACGGTGTGGAAGCGGCGCAGGCGCTCGGCTCGCGCTCGCTGCGCCTGCTCCCGATCGACGAGGAGGTGCTCTCTGAGGGCCGCAACCGATCTGCACATGGCGTCCAGGGCCCGGCTCTTGGGGCCGTAGACGGAGAAACGGACGAAAGCGAGACGGGTTCACTCCCGCGCGGATCCGACTCCAACGAGGGGGAGGTCCGGGCCGGGGACCGGTCCGTGGTGCTCTTCACCCATGCAGCTCGGCCTGGGCTCGCTCCATCCGGCGGCGCACTTCGTCCCTGAGGCGACGCCAGTCGTGCCCGACCTCTTCCGGAGTGACGGGGGCAAGTACGCGGAGGGTCACCGGTTGCGGCGCGATCTGGAGGCGCTTCTTCGGCAAGACCCGGTCCGACCCTTCGAGGAGGAGGGGGACCACAGGCACCCCGGCGCGCAGCGCCAGGCGGAAGGCCCCGGGAAAGAAGGGGCGCATCCGACCGGTCTCGGAGCGGGTCCCCTCCGGGAACAAGCAGAGGCTGAAGCCTTCGCCGAGCCGGTGCACGCAGGTGCGGTACATGCGCATGATGCTCGGCAAGTAGCCGCGACGCAGGGGGACGTAGCGGTTCAGCCACATGTTCCAGCCGAGGAACGGCACGTAGAAATTCTCGACCTTGCTCACCCAGAGAAACGGGCGGGGCAAGGCGTAGAGGGCCAGGATGTCCACCATCGACAGGTGGTTCGACACGTAGACGGCCTGCTTCACGGAGGCGAGGTGCTCGCTCCCCGTGACCCGGAGCCCGGCATAGGGCGCCCAGCCGAGATAGTGCCGCCCCCACCAGCGGGTGAACGCGCCGAGCCAGCGCCGCCGGGGGTCCCAGGGCGCCGTCAGGATCCACAACACCGAGGCGGGCACGAAGAGCAGCACGCAGCTCCCGAGCAGGTAGGGCCAATAGAGAAGGTTGTAGATGGCGAGCCCCAAGGGACCGAGCCGACAGGCGCTCAGGGCCGCGATATGGCCCGAGGAGACGTCGGGGGCCTCGGGGTCCGTGTCGCCATCGGCGGGGCGCGTCGCGGCGCTGGTGCGTGCGGTGGAGCTTGCGGTTGGAGGTGTCATGGTCGGTCTCGCGCGTGCTCCCCTCGGAGGCTGGGTCCGCTCGGTGTGGCTGCTCGCGGAAGCGTACCCCGAGCAGCGGAGCCTGAGCAGCGTACCCCGAGCCGCGGAGCCCGCTGCGTCGCGGCAGGGTAACACCGAACGGGCGCGCATTTGTGGGGCATGGCTCGCGGGAACGCCACGTCGTGGTATCTCGTGGGACGTGAAACTGTTTCGTTACGGTCCCGCGGGCCAAGAGCGCCCCGGAGCCGTCCTCGCGGATGGACGGGCGATCGACGTCTCCGATTTCGACGAGGACTACGGCGAGCGCTTCTTTGCGACGGGAGGTGTGGAGCGCCTGCGGCAGTGGCTCTCCGCACACGCCGCCCAGTGCCAGGTGCTCGCCCCGGCCGCGACGGCGGAGGACCTTCGGCGCGGGGGGCTGCGCTTCGGGCCGCCGCTGGCCCGCCCCAGCAAGATCCTCTGCGTCGGCTTGAACTATCGGGACCACGCGGCCGAGATGGGGGCGGAGCCCCCGGCAGAGCCGAAGCTCTTCATGAAGGCGACGAGCGCCCTGTGCGGGCCCTACGACGCGCTCGAGCTGCCCCGGGGCTCCACGAAGACGGACTACGAGGTCGAGCTGGCCGTCGTGATCGGGAGCCGGGCCAAGTACGTGAGCGAGGCGGACGCTTTGGGACACGTCGCCGGCTACGTCCTGTGCAACGACTACTCGGAGCGCGATTTTCAGAAGAGCCGCGCTGGGCAGTGGGTCAAGGGCAAGAGCGCGGACACCTTCGCTCCCCTGGGCCCTTTCTTGGTGACGGCCGACGAAGTGCCCGATCCCCAGGTGCTGTCCCTCTGGCTCGACGTGAACGGCGAGCGCCGGCAGGACTCGAGCACCCGGGAGATGGTCTTCGGGGTCGCCGAGCTGGTCGCTTACGTGAGCCAGTTCATGACCCTCCTGCCGGGGGATGTCGTCAGCACGGGGACGCCCGCCGGGGTCGGCATGGGGCGCACGCCGCCGAGCTACCTCCAGCCGGGGGACGTCGTCGAGTACGGGATCGAGGGGCTCGGCGTGGCGCGCCAGGAGGTGGTGGCGCCATGACGTCGTCGCAGCCCCTGCGCATCGTGTCGCTGCTCTCGTCCGCGACGGAGACCGCCTGCGCCCTCGGGCTGGCCGAGCAGATCGTCGGCATCTCCCACGAGTGCGACGCGCCCCGGGAGATCCTGGATCGTCCGCGGCTCAGCTCCACCAAGATCGATCCGCGGCAGTCGAGCGCCACCATCGACGGGCAGGTGCGGAGCCTCGTGCGGAGCGCTTTGAGCATCTACGACGTGGACGAGGAGCGGCTGGCGCAGCTCGCTCCCGATCTGATCCTCACCCAGGATCACTGCGCGGTGTGCGCGGTCACCCTCGACGACGTCGAGGTCGCCTGCCGGCGCCTCACGGGGGGCGACGCGCGCGTCGTGTCCACGTGCCCCGTCGACCTGGACGGCATCCGCGCGGACTTCCGTCGCATCGCGGGGGCGGCCGGGGTGCAGGAGCGGGGGGAGGCCCTCGTCGCCCGCTTCGACGCGCAGCTCGAAGCAGTGCGAGAGTGCGTCGCGGGAGCGCCCCCGGTCCGGGTCGCCCTCATCGAGTGGATCGATCCGCCGATGATCGCGGGCGGCTGGATGCCGGAGCTCGCGCGGGTCGCGGGCGCGCGCCCGATCTTGCTCGACGAGCCGGGGCACTTCCTCACCGTCGACTGGGAGCGCGTCGCTCAGGAGGATCCGGACGTGGTCGTCGTGATGCCTTGCGGCTTCGACGTGGAGCGCACCCTGGACGAGCTCGACGGCTCCCAGGGAGCAGCCACGCTGCGGCGATTGCGGGCAACCCTCGAGGGCCGGACCTTCGCCGTCGACGGCAACGCCTTCTTCAATCGCCCAGGTCCTCGCATCGCCGAGAGCGCGGAGATCCTCGCCGCCGCTTGCCATCCAGCGCGCGTCGCGGCGGAAGCTCGCCTGCGGCGCTGGCCGGACAGGAGCCTGCCATGAAATTCGTCCACGCCGCCGATCTGCACCTCGACAGCCCTCTGCGCGGGCTGTCCGCCTACGAGGGCGCGCCCGTGGAGGAGATCCGTGGGGCGACCCGCCGCGCCTGCGAGAACCTGGTGGACCTGTGCATCGAGGAGGGCGCGGCGCTGCTCCTGATCGCGGGTGACTTGTACGACGGAGACTGGAAGGACTACTCCACCGGTCTCTTTTTCGTGCAGCAGATGGCGCGCCTCCGCGATGCCGGAGTGCAGGTCGCCTGGGTGCGTGGCAACCACGACGCCTCGAGCAAGATCACTCGCTACCTGAACACCCCAGACAACGTCCGGGAGCTGTCGTTCTCCGCGCCCGAGACGCTCACCTATGAGGACCTGGGGGTCGCGGTGCACGGTGTCGGCTACGCGACGGCGGAGGTGCGCGACAACCTCGCCATCAGCTACCCGGATCCGAAGGCGGGCCTGCTCAACGTCGGCCTGCTGCATACGTCCCTCGACGGTCGCCCCGGGCACGCGCCCTACGCCCCCTGCGCTCTCGAGCAGCTGCGGGCGCGGGGCTACGACTACTGGGCCCTCGGTCACGTACACGCTCGCGAGGTGCTCGGTCGAGAGCCCTGGATCGTCTTTAGCGGCAACCTGCAGGGGCGCCACATCAACGAGACGGGCCCGAAGGGGGCCAGCCTCGTCAGCACCGAGCAGGGGCTGATCCGCTCCGTCGAGCACCGAGCCGTGGACGTGGTGCGCTGGGCGCGCTGTGAGGTGTTCCTAGAAGAGGCGCGCAGCTTCGAGGACGCCCTCGAGTGCTCGGCGCGCCAGCTCCGACAGCTGCTGCTCGAGGCGGACGGGCGGCTCCTGGCGTGTCGCGTGAGGCTACGCGGGCCCACGGCGGCCCACGGCGCGTTGGCCTGTCATCAGGAGCGCCTGTTGGCGGAGCTCCGCGCGCTCGGCCTCGCCTGGGGTAACCTCTACATCGAGCGCGTCGACGTCGAGACGAGCCCCGCCGTGGATCTCGACGCGCTGCGCGAGCGCGAGGACGCCATCGGCGAGTTGTTCCGCGGCATCGGGGAGGTCGGGGTGGACGCGGAGTCCCTCGAGGCGCTGCGCGCCGAGGTGACCGTGGGCCTCGACGGGATCGCCCAGGACTTGTTGCGGGAAGAGGCGGACCCGAAGGACCTCCTCGTAGCAGCGGAGCGTCTCCTGCTCGGGCGCCTGCTCGGGGACGGAGACACGGAGGCGCGCTCGTGAGGTTTCGTTCACTACACCTCGAGGCCTTCGGGCCCTTCACGCGGGAGCTCCTGGATCTGTCCGGCGGCGCGCCCGGTGGGCTCCACGTCATCTATGGTCCGAACGAGGCGGGCAAGAGCACGTCGCTGCGGGCGGTCGAAGGGCTCCTTTTCGGGATCCCGGAGCGCAGCACGGACGCGCACCTCCACTCCTTGAAGAACCTGGCCGTCGCGGCGGTGCTCGAGCGCGGTGACGGCGCCCAGCGGGAGGAGCTCCGGGTGACACGGCGCAAGCGCCGCAAGGACTCCCTCGTCGACGCGGAGGGCCAGCCCTTGCCGGATGACGCCCTCGCGCCCTGGTTGGGCGGCCTCGATCAGCGGAGCTTCTTCGCGCGCTTCGGGCTCGATCAGGCCCGGCTCGAGCAGGGCGCCGAGGCGCTCCTCGGGGGGAGCGAGGAGGGGTTGTTCGCGGCAGGGACGGCGGGCCCCGACGTGGCGCGGCTGCTGTCGCGGCTCCAGGCGGAGGAGGAGGCTCTCTACGGCGTCCGCGCGAAGCGCCCCCTGAACCGCGCGCTGACGACCCTCACGGAGGCCGCCCGCGTCGCGCGGCAGGCGGCGCGCCCCCCGGAAAAATGGCGTGAGCAGAAGCGCGCCCATGATCAGGCCCTGGCGCGGGTGGAGGTCCTGCGGACGGAGCGGGGGCGCCTCAAGCTCGAGCAGGGACGGCTCAACCGGTTGGCGGCGGTGCGCTCCGACGTGGCTCGCTGGGTCCACGCCACCGAGGAGCTCGAGCAGCTGGGTCCGCAACGGGAGCTACCGGAGGACGCGGAGGCGCGTCGGGCCGAGGCTCAGCGCGCGCAACGGGATGGGCAGCGAGAGCTCGCGCGGCTCGGTGGCGAGATCGAGGAGCTGAGCCGGAGGCTCGGTGAGCTCCCCGCGCCGAGCACTCTGCTCGAGGTCGAGGCGGAGCGCTGGGAGGCCCTCGAGAAGAAGATCGGCTGGGAGCACAAGGCCCGCGAGGACCGCCCGAAGCTCGAGGGGAAGTTGGTCACGCGCCTCGACGAGCTCGGGCGACACCTGGCCCGCATCGGGAGGCGCCCGGCGAGCGCGGCGCTGGAGGTCGCGGACGAGCTCCGGGTCGAGTCCGCCGTGGAGCGTAGAGCCCGTCGGGCGACGCTGCGCTACGCGCAGCTCGAGCTGGCGGCGAGCGAGGCGACGCGACAGCTGAACGAGCTCCGTCGCGACCGAACGGAGGGGGAGGCTGCCGCCGAGGCGCTCCCTCCTCAGGTGGACGTCGACGCCCTCGAGGTCGGCCTGGGACGGGCGCGGCAGGCTCACGCGCGGTCGGAGCGAGCGGGAGCCCTGCGGCAGGAGCTCGCTCAGCTCCACGAACGGGCGGAGCGCCTGGCCCGGGAGGTGCGGGTCTCTCTCCGAGGAGCGGAGCTCTTAGCGGCGCTGCCCGCGGAAGGTGAGGTGCTCCAGGCGAGGAAGGAAGCGGAGGCGCTCGAGGTGGCGTCCCGGCGGCTCCAGGAGTCGAGGAGCGAGCAGCAGGCGCGCCACGACGAGGCGATCGCAGCGCTGCGCGCGCAGGATCTGGCGGGGGAGGTGCCGAGCGAAGCGAAGCTCGCCGAGCTCCGGCGCCAGCGGGACGAGTTGATGGCGAGGCTCGAGCCGATCCTGGAGCGTCCAGCGGACATTCGGCGCTGGGCGGAGCAGCTGACGGCGCTGATCGGCGACGTGGATCACGTCGCCGATCGGCTCCGCCTCGAGGCCCATCGAGTGAGCGAGCGGGACAAACACCTGCAGGTCCGCGAAGCGGCGCAGGTCGCCCTCGATCGCATCGACGCGGAGCTCGCGACCCTCGACGCCCGGGCGCAGGGCCTCCGCGACCGCTGGGCGGCCCGCTGGGAGACCCTGAGGGGCCCGCTCCCCGAGCTGACCGAGCTCCCCGCGATCCGCGGGCGTCTCCTGGAGCTCGGGGAGACCCAAGAGCAGATCACGCGCTTGACGGCGGCGCTGGCGACACTCCAGGAGGAGGCTCGCGAGGTCGCGCGCCTCCTCGCGCAGGCGAGCGGCGTCGATCTCGTGAGCATTGTAGGGGCGGCCTCGACAGCGGCAGCCTCTACGGCGGCAGCCGGCGTCGAGGTGGATCTCGGCGCGCTGGTGGAGCTCTCTGCGCAGCGCCTGGCCGCCGCGCGGCAAGGGCGGGAGCGAGCCCTCGCCACGGAGAGCCGCTTGAAAGAGCTGGAGCTGCGCATCGCGCGGCAGCGCGATCGCGCCGAGGAAGCAGAGCGAGAGCTGGAGCAGTGGCGCGCCGAGTGGCAGCAGATCCTGCAAGAGCTGGGCTTGCCGGAAAAGACACCTCCCGACGAGGTGCAGGCGGTGCTCGCCGAGCTCGCGGAAGTGGAGCGCGTCGCCGAGGATGCCCGCGACAAGCAGCGTCGCCTCGGCGCCATCGACCAGGACAGCCGCAGCTTCGGGGCTCTGGTCGGGGGTCTCGTGGAGCGCCACGCCTCGGAGCTCGCCGGTCTGGACACTCTGGAGGGGGCGGTGGCCCTCTTGGAGCGGGTGCGTCGCGCCCGGGACGTGGAGCGAGAGCGGCAGCGTCTGCGGGAAGAGCTGGAGGTCCGACGGGCGTCGGCGAACGCCGCCAAGCAGGCGGTCGCCGTCGCCTGGGCGGCGCTGCAAGAGCTGATGGAGGCCGCGCACGTCGACGATCCCGCCGAGCTCGTGGCGGTCGAGCAGCAGGTGCGGCGCGCGCGCGAGCTCCGGGCACAGCGCGCGCAGCTCGAGGATGTGCTCCGGGGCAAAGCCGCGGCCGGCTCGCTGGAAGAGCTGATCGCCGAGGCGCGGGCGATCAGCAGCCTGGAGCTGTCGGCGCAGTGTGAGGAGCTCGAGGCGCGTCTCGATGACCTCGAGGAAGAGCTGCGCGCCGCCGAGTACGACGCCAGCGCCAAGGGCGCGGGGCTCGAGCTGTACGGATCGGAAGACGCGGCTCACGCGGAGCAGCAGGTCGCCAGCGCGGCCGCGGAGACGCGGCAAGTGCTGCGAGACTTCCTCGTCTTGCGGACGGCGCGCGTGCTCTTGGCTCGGGAGGTCGCGCGCTACGCCGAGCGTCACCAGGGGCCGATCCTGGCGCGCGCCAACGAGTACTTTCCGCGGCTCACGCTGGGGCGCTACTCGGGGCTGCGGGTCGGCGTAGGGGAGCGCACCTTACGCTGCGTGCGGGAGGGAGCCGAGCTCGAGCTCACGGAGCTCAGTCGGGGCACGCGCGCGCAGCTGTACCTGGCGCTGCGCTTGGCCAGCCTCGAGCACTACTTCGAGGGGCGCGCGCCGGTGCCCCTCGTCTTCGACGATCTGTTGGTGGACTTCGACGACGATCGTGCCTGTGCGGCGTTCGAGCTCCTCGGCGAGCTGGCGGAACGTGTACAGGTCCTCTATTTCACACACCTGGGGCGCGATCTGCACGCCGCGCGTGACGCCGTCCCGTCGCATCGACTTTTCGAGCACCGCATCGGTGTCTTGCCGGCGGTCGCGCAGCCAGCCTAGAAAGCCCACTAAACGCCGCGCGGTGCGCGAAGCCCTCAAAGCTGCGCGTACCGTGGCCGCTCACATGCTCAGGAACCCCATGATGCAGCCAGCCCGTCCCAGTCTCCGTCTCCAGGGTCACCCCGCACGCGTGCTCGCCGCGGTGAGCTTGAGTGTGCTCGTCGCGGGCTGCGACAAGAAATCCGCCGAGCCCGCCGCGGAGGCCGTGGAGGACAAGGCGCCGGTCGTCGCCCAGCCAGCGGCCGAAGAGAAGGCCGCCCCGGCCCCGCCGCCGCCGCCCCAAGGTCCGGAGAAGCCCCTGAACGTGCTGCTGCTCACGATCGACTCGCTCCGCGCGGACATGCCCTGGACCGGGTATCCGCGGGAGATCGCGCCGAACCTGACCAAGCTCGTCGCGGAGTCCGTGGTCTACGATAACTATCGCTCCGTCTCGAGCTACACCGCGCAGACGGTCGCCACCATCCTCACGGGCCGATACGCCTCGACGCTCTACCGGCAGGGGTACTTCTTCACGGGCTACTCGCAGCACAACGAGTTCATCACGGAGGCGATGCAGCAGAACGGCATCCGCACCATAGGGCTCCATGCGCACATGTACTTCTCGCGCGGCAAGGGCCTCGAGCAAGGCTTCGACGTATGGGAGGTCGTCAAGGGCATCACCTTCGACGCCCAGACGGACAACCACGTCACGAGCGACAAGAGCATCACTCGCTTCATCGAGCTCTTGAGCGACCCCGAGAACGTCAAGGGACAGTTCTTCGCGTGGACCCACCTGATGGATCCCCACGACAAGTACATCAAGCACAAGGAGAGCCCCGATTTCGGGGACAAGAACCGCGATCGCTACGACTCCGAGGTCTGGTTCACGGACATGTGGCTCGGCAAGTTCTTCGATTTCGCGAAGCAGCAACCTTGGTGGGAGGACACGGCGGTGATCGTGAGCGCCGATCACGGCGAGGCGTTCGGCGAGCACGGCATGTACAAGCACGCCTTCGAGCTGTGGGAGGTGCTCGTACGTATCCCGCTGATCGTGAAGGCACCGGGAGCCGAGCCGCGGCGCATCAGCGAGCCTCGGACGCACATCGATCTCGCCCCCACGATGATGGAGTTGATGAAGCAGCCGCCGCTCGAGGGCTTCCACGGGGAGAGCTTGGTCAAGGAGATCTACGGCGCCGAGGAGCCCCAGAAGCGTGATGTGATCGTGACGGAGCTCGCGGAGGACACCCACAATCCCCACCGTCGCGCCATCGTGAAGGACGACTGGAAGCTCCTCGTGTTCGACGCTGGCTGGCAGAAGCGGCTGTTCAACCTGAAGGAAGATCCGGGCGAGGAGAACGATCTCGCCAAGAAGGAGCCCGAGAAGCTCGCTGAGATGGACGAGCTCTTCAAGAAGACGTTCGCCGAGATCCCCAGCATTGCTCCCTACGGAGGGATGAAGCTCAAGAGCGGCAAGACGGCGAACGGACCCAGCCGGCCTCCACCATCCAAGGAGCCACCCAAGGAGCCATCCAAGGAGCCCCCTCCAGCCGTGAAAGCAGAGCAGTAAGCCTCGTCGCGCACGTCGAGGTGGCGATCCGCGCCGCCCGCCGCGCCGAGGAGAGGACTTCGGTGTCACGCTGGCGCTCGCGCGGGCTTCGTCGTAGCCCAAGGGCCATGATGGGACCCGCGCCGCGAGAAGTGGAGATCAGCGTCGGCCTCGACGAGCCCGAGGACGAGGCGAGCTTACGCGCTGCGGTGGCCCGTCAGCTGGGGGTGTCCGAGGGGGAGGTCCCGCCGCTCCTGCTCCGCAAGCGCTCCCTCGACGCGCGACGTGGTCGCGTCGCCTTCCAGCTGTGTCTCGAGCTGGGCGCGCGCGCCGCGGGGACGCTCGGCGAGCCGGCTCCGCGAGAGGTTCGCGGCCCCCCGCGCGTGGTCGTGGTAGGCGACGGCCCGGCGGGTCTCTTCTGCGCCTATCAGCTCGCCCGGCAGGGCGTCGCCTGCGTGGTGCTCGACCGAGGTAAGCAGGTGCAGCCGCGACGGCGCGATCTGAAGCTGCTCAACGCTCGGGGCAGCGTGGACCCCGAGAGCAACTACTGCTTCGGTGAGGGGGGCGCCGGCACCTACAGCGACGGCAAGCTCTACACGCGCAGTCACAAGCGAGGGAGCGTGAGGGACGTCATGGAGGTGCTCGCGTTGCACGGCGCGCCATCGACGATCCTGACGGAGGCCCGCCCCCACATCGGGAGCAACTTCCTCCCCCAGATCATCACAGCGATGCGGGCGCGCCTCGAGGGGTGCGGCGTCCGCTTCCGCTTCGACGCCCGCGTCGTCGGCGTGCGCACCGAGGGGGTGGGCAGCGAGCGGCGGGTCGCCGCGGTCGAGCTGGCAGACGGTGACCTGTTGGAGGCCACGGCCATCGTCTTGGCGACGGGGCACTCCGCCCGGGACGTGCTCGAGATGTGCCGTGGACTCGGGGTGCGGCTCGAGGCCAAGCCCTTCGCCCTCGGGGTGAGGATCGAGCATCCTCAGGCGCTCATCGATCGGGCGCAGTATGGGCGCCACGCTGGGCACCCCAAGCTCGGGGCCGCGGCCTACCGTTTGGCGAGCACGGTGGATCGGCGCGGGGTGTTCTCCTTTTGCATGTGCCCGGGGGGCTGGATCGTGCCCGCGATGACCGACGCCGAGCACCTGGTGGTGAACGGGATGAGCTTGTCCAAGCGGGACTCGGACTTCGCGAACTCGGGCCTCGTCGCGGGGATCGAGCTGGAGGACGCCGCAACGCTCGGGCTCTCGGGTCCGTTCATGGGGATCGAGGTGCAGAGGCGCGCCGAGCGGGCAGCCCAGGTCGCAGGAGGAGGGCAGAATCGCGCTCCCGCCACCCGCGTGACGGACTTCTTGGCTCGCAGAAGCTCGTCGACCTTGCCTCGCACCAGCTACCTGCCGGGCCTGACCGCGACGGACGTGGGCGCGGTGCTCGAGGCGACGGAGCTGCCGCTCGCCGAGCGACTGCGCGCCGCCCTCAGGACCTTCGAGCGACGGCTGCGTGGGTACGTCACGGAGGAGGCCGTCCTCGTGGGGGTCGAGTCACGGACGAGCGCTCCCGTACGCGTCGTCCGTGACCCAGAGACCCTCGAGGCCGTCGGCTTGAATGGGCTGTTCCCCTGTGGGGAGGGAGCGGGCTATGCGGGGGGGATCGTGAGCGCGGCCGTCGATGGCGTGCGGGTCGCGAGCAAGGTGGCGAGCCAGGTCGAGGAACGTCACCAACTCCTCACTTGACCCAGAGGCCCCAGAGGCCCAGAGCGCAGAGAGGCTTCGCCGCTGGGACCCGCTCAGGCTCGCCGCGCCATCTCCGACCGAGCCCCGCTGACCAGCTCCACTACCGCGATCTCCGCCTCTGTCCCGAGGCGCATCGGCGGGCCCCAGTAGCCGGTCCCCGCGCTCACATAGATCATGGTGCGCCCGAAGCGAGCGAGCCCGGACACGACCGGCTGGGCCAGATGCACGACCCAGCTCCACGGCCAGAACTGGCCTCCGTGGGTGTGCCCGGCCAACACCAGCCCCACGTCTCGCTGCGCGGCCTCGTGGACGGCGCGGGGCTGATGAGCGAGGAGCACGATCTCCCGATCGGCGGGGCAGCCAGCCAGCGCCCGCGAGAGATCGGGAGCGTCCCCGTAGCGCCCGGCGGAGTAGTCGGTCACCCCCGCCAGCTCGAAGGAGTCATCGCCCGAACCGATGGTGACCCGCTCGTTGCGCAGCACCCGGATACCGAGCCGCTCGAGCTCCTCGACCCACTCCTCGACCCCCGAATAGTATTCGTGGTTCCCGGTGACGAAGAAGACGCCGTGGCGGGCGCGGAGCTGTCCCAGAGGTGCCACGTGCTCTCGGAGGTTCTCGACGGAGCCGTCCACCAGATCGCCGGTGATGGCGATCACGTCCGGTAGCAAAACGTTTGTCTCGTGCACCATGCGCTCGACGAAGCCCCGACCGATGGTCGGGCCCACGTGGACGTCCGTGAGCTGGGCGATGCGGAACCCGTGGAGCGCAGGGGGCAGCTTCGCGAGCTCGACGCGGACGTGCTTCTTGCGGAAGCCGTCGAGGGCCCGCGCCATCGCCTCACCGCCGAGCCCCAGGGAGAAGAGCGCCACGGTGGCGGCGAGCAAGCGCTGCAAGGTGCGGCGCCGGCCCGGATCTTCGGGCTCGTCCCCCTCGTCGCCGCGGGGCTTCCGCAAGCGGGCGACTCCGCGCGCGCCGAACCGCGAGAGATCGACGATGACGAGGGTCATGAAGAGGAAGGAGAGGAACCCCATCCAGGAAAAGGCGGCGAACGCCCAGGGATGGATCGTATCCCGGGGCAGGTTGCGGCCCAGGAAGAACATGATGGGGTGGCTCACGGCCAGGACCGCGAGCGCGGCGGTGGCCACTGCGCGCCAGGGGTGGGGGAGGCCGGCGTCCCGGATGAGTCGCCGCCACAGGTAATAGTGGCCCAGGCCCATGATGGTCATGGAAAGGAACGCCCAGACCAGAAGTGTCACGGTGAGGGACATGGTGGAGAGGTACACTACGCGCCAGCTCGGCGCCCGGCTTCAACTGGGGGAACACTTTTCGGCCCCGGAATGTTTCCGTAAGGAAGCGTCGAGGATCTCGGAAGAGGCGGCTCGGCGCGTCGAGAACGGCACCCTACAGACCCCCTGCGGACCCCACCTCGGGACTCGACTCCGAGGCTGAGGCCGGGTAAGAACCTGGCCAAGCCCCGTCACCGAGTCCCGGCCACGCCCGTGACCGAGGAGAGGGTCGAGACCGGAAATTCTGGGAAGGCCGTCGAGGCCAGACCCGGACGGCATCGCCCCTAGCGGGTGAGCCAGATGGGCCAAGGAGCGTCGCGAGCGTCGCGCTCCGCCGGAGGAACACCACTGTGAGCACGAATCTGCCCGAAGCCATCGACCGAGACCCCCAAGAGACCCGCGAGTGGATCGACTCGCTCGAGTCCGTCATCTCCGCCGAAGGTCCCGAGCGCGCCCGTTATCTGCTGCGCCGGGTTCTCGATCGCGCTCGCCTGCTCCGCGTGGAGCCCAAGGGGCCCCTGTTCACCGACTACGTGAACACGATCCCGGTCGAGGACGAGCCCGATTTCCCCGGGGACCGCGAGATGGAGAAGCGCATCCGGCGGATCATCCGTTGGAACGCGGTCGCCATGGTGCAGCGCGCCAACACCCGCTTCTCCGGCATCGGCGGGCACCTGTCGAGCTACGCCTCCAGCGCGACCCTGTACGAGGTCGGTTTCAATCACTTCTTCCGCGGGCCCGAGGCGGAGGGCGGCGGCGATCTGGTGTTCTTCCAGGGGCACGCGGCACCTGGCATGTACTCGCGCTCGTTCCTCGAGGGGCGCCTGTCCGTCGAGGCGATGGATCGGTTCCGCCGAGAGGTCGATCGCGGCGCCGGTCTCAGCTCTTACCCGCACCCGCGGCTCATGCCGACGTACTGGCAGTTCCCCACGGTGAGCATGGGGATCGGGCCGATCAGCGCCATCTACCAGGCGCGCTTCGCGCGGTACCTGCAGAACCGCGGCTTCAAGAACTCCGACGCCCAGCGCGTGTGGTGCTATGTGGGCGATGGGGAGTGCGACGAGCCCGAGACCCTCGGACAGCTCAGCATCGCCGCCCGGGAGAAGCTCGACAACCTGGTCTTCGTGGTGAACTGCAACCTGCAGCGCCTCGATGGACCGGTGCGCGGCAACGGCAAGATCGTCCAGGAGCTCGAGGGGATCTTCCGCGGCGCGGGCTGGGAGGTCATCAAGGTGATCTGGGCCCCGGAGTGGGATCCCATCCTCGCCAAGGACGCGGAAGGCGTGCTGCGGCGCCACATGAACAGCACGGTGGACGGTCAGTGGCAGCGCTACACGAACGCGCCGGGAGACTACATCCGCCAGGACTTCTTCGGCAGCGACCCGCGCATGCTCGAGCTCGTGCAGGACCTGAGCGATGACCAGATCGCGCGGCTGCGCCGCGGCGGCCACAGCTACCGCAAGGTCTACGCGGCCTACCACCGGGCCGCGCAGCTCCACGGACAGGGGCGCCCCGTGGCCATCCTCTGCCACACCGTGAAGGGGTGGACGCTGGGCGAGGGCTTCGAGGGCGTGAACGTCACCCACCAGAAGAAGAAGATGGACCTCGACGAGCTGCGCGCCTTCCGCGACAAGCTCGAGCTTCCCGTCCCCGACGACAAGCTCCATGAGGCGCCCTTCTATCATCCGGGCATGGACAGCCCCGAGGTCGAGTACATGCTCGAGCGGCGGCGGCAGCTGGGCGGGGTGATCCCGTCCCGTCGCACGAACGCCCAGGTGCAGGTGGAGCTGCCCGAAGCGAAGTTCTACGACGAGTTCGACGCAGGCATGGCGAAGGGCGAGGCGTCCACCACCATGGTGTTCGCGCGCCTCCTGGCCAAGTTGATCCGCGACAAGAAGCTCGGGCGCCGCGTCGTCCCGATCATCCCCGACGAGGCCCGCACGTTCGGTCTGGACGCCCTGTTCGGGCAGGTGGGCATCTACGCCGCTCAGGGGCAGCTCTACGAGCCCATCGATAAGGGCAAGCTGCTCTACTACAAGGAGTCCAAGGACGGTCAGGTGCTCCAGGAGGGCATCACCGAGGCGGGGGCTACGGCCTCCTGGACGGCGGCTGCGACGTCGTACAGCGTCCAGAACGAGCTGATGATCCCGTTCTACATCTTCTACTCGATGTTCGGGTTCCAGCGAGTCGGCGATCAGATTTGGGCCGCCGGTGATCAGATGGCGCGCGGCTTCATGCTCGGCGCCACCGCTGGCCGCACGACGCTGAACGGCGAAGGCCTGCAGCACGAGGACGGCCACAGCCTCCTCAACGCGATGGCGTTCACGAGCGTCAAGGCCTACGACCCCGCGTTCGCTTACGAGCTGGCGACCATCATCGAAGATGGCATGCGCCGCATGTACACGGACGGGGAGAACATCTTCTATTATATCACCGTCTACAACGAGAACCACGCGATGCCGGCCATCCCCGGGCACGCGAACTGGGCCACGGCGACGGGCCGCGAGGCGGACCCCGAGCTCCTCGCCCAGGTCAAGCGGGGCATCATCCGCGGTATCTATCGTTACAGCGACGCGGCCGAGAAGCAGCCCAAGCACGTCCAGCTCTTCGGCAGCGGGCCCATCATGAACCGCGTCCTCGAGGCCCGGGACATCCTCGCCGAGAGGTACGGTGTCTCGGCGGACGTGTGGAGCGTCACCAGCTACCAGCAGCTGCGTTACGACGCTCTGGAGTGCGACCGCCACAACCGGCTGCACCCGGAGGCCGACCCACGCGTGCCCTTCCTCACGAGCGCGCTCCAGGGCGCGGAGGGGCCGTTCATCGCCGCCAGCGACTACGTCAAGGCGCTCCCGGACATGGTGCGCGAGTGGATCCCTGGCCAGCTCACCTCCCTCGGCACGGAGGGCTTCGGGATGAGCGACACCCGGGAAGCGCTGCGTCGTCACTTCGAGATCGACAAGGAGTCGATCGTCATCGCCGCCCTCCACGCCCTGCGTAAGCAGGGCAAGGTGGACGGTAAGACCGTCGCCCGATCCATCCAGGAGCTTGGCGTCGATCCCGACAAGCTCGATCCTCTCCACGTCTGAGCGCTCCTCGCGTTCCTGAGGCGTCCTTTCACGGGCTCGCCGCGCGTCTCCCGCAGAGGCGCGGCGGCGGGCCCGCGTGGAGCGGACGCTCTCTCCGGGCCTCCACGCCGTCCGTCGCAGGGCGGTCGCTGCCGCGGGGCGCCCCTGTCCGACGCCGGGGCCTGTCCGACGCCGGGGCCTGTCCGACGCCAGGGCGGAGCGCGCTACTGCCAGCGGAAGGTGCGGAGGGCCACGAGGAACCCGATGCCCCCCCAGGCCAGCAGCACCGCGAGCTGTGAGCCAAGGCTCAGGAGGGAGGCTCCGTCGTTGAAGATCGCGCGCAGGCCGTCCACCAGCGCCGTCAGGGGCAGGGCGCGGATGGGGCCGTGGAGCCACTCGGGGAAGCGCTCGTAGGAGAAGAACGCCCCGGACAGCACCCACATCGGGAGCTGCACGAGGTTCATCCAGCCGTTGGCGGACTCGGTGTTCTCGACGCGCGCGCCGATGAGCAGGCTGATGCCGGCGAAGGACGCGGCGCCCACGACCGACAGCGCGGCGAGGCTCAGGTAGTCGCCCTGCACGAGCGTGCCGAAGACGAGCGCTCCGAAGCCGACCAGCAAGATCAGCTCGAGCACCAGGAAGACGCTGCGAGAGAAGAAATAGGAGAGCAGAAAATGGGACCGCCGCATCGGCGTGACGGCGTAGCGCCGGAGCAAGCGGCGTTTGCGAGCGACCACCAAGTTGTAGCCGACGCCCCACATGCTGCTCCCCATCAGGTTGAGACCGATGAGCCCGGGCAACAAGAAATCGATGTAGCGCGTCCCCGGCTCCGAGATCGTCCGCTCCTGGGGCGTGAGCGGATCGACGCGCCCCGCGGCCCGCTGCAGCACGTCGTCGACGACGTGACGCGCGCTCACGCCCTTCTCGTTCGAGGCGTCGAAGACGTAGGTGGGGGCCGCGTCCTCCCAGAGCACGATCACGTCGACCTTGCCGCGAGCGAGGCTACGTCGGGCGGCGGTCTCCGGGAGCTCTTCGACGATGAGCCGCTCGCTGTCGCGGAGGGCGGCGCCCACGGCGCTCGAGGGCAGGTCCACCGCGGCGACTCGCGGCGGCTCCGGTGGACGTGAGCGGAAGGCGATGCCGAGCCCGATCGCCATGAGCAACGGGAAGACGAAGACCCAGAAGATCATCCCCTTCTCTCGCAGGAACTCGCGGAGCCGGGCCTTCACGAGCTCTGCGAGGGGATGTCGCGTCGGGGTCGGGTCACTCATGGCTCAAGCCTCGACCGGTGAGGTGCAGGAACACGTCGTCGAGCGTCGCCTGGTGCGTGCTGAGGCCGACGGGCGCCACCCCTTGCCGCTCGAGCTCCAGGAGCACGGCCGTGAGCGCCCGCAGGCTCCGCTCGATGCGCAGACGATAGCGAGCGCCGCGTTGGTCCACCGCGTGAACGGCGGGCAAGGCCAGGAGCGCGGCGGAGTCGGGGGTCCCGAGGCTCTCGAAATCGACGAACTGAACCTCTCCCAGGGAGTCGATCAGGGCGCGGGGGCTCCCGCGGGCGATGATGCGGCCCTGATCCATCACGGCGAGCTCGTCGCACAAGGTGGCCGCCTCCTCCATGTAGTGGGTCGTGAGCAGGACGGTGCCGCCCGCGCTGCGAAAGTCCTCCACGACTCCCCAGAGGGTCTGGCGCGCCCGGGGGTCGAGGCCGGTCGTCGGCTCGTCGAGGAAGAGCAGGTCGGGCGCGCCCGCGAGGGCCGTGGCGATGGCGACGCGCTGCTTTTGCCCGCCGGAGAGGTTGGAGAAGTGCTGGTGACGCTCCTCGGTGAGGTCGAGGAGCTCGAGGAGCTCGTTCACCGAGCGCCCCGTCTCGTAGAAGGAGCGGAAGAGCGTGAGCACCTCCTCGACCGTCAGCTTGTCCGCGAGCTGTGTGTCCTGGAGCTGGACCCCGAAGCGCTCACGGATCCATTGATCGCGGCCCTCGCCCCAGCGCACACCGAAGAGGCGGATCAGGCCGGAAGTCGGCGGGTGGAGCCCCTCGAGCATCTCCACGGTCGTGGTCTTGCCAGCGCCGTTGGGGCCCAAGAGGCCGAAGCATTGACCGCGCTGGACCACCAAGTCGATGCCCGCGACGGCGACCTTCGAGCCGTAGTGCTTGACCAGGGACTGGCACTCGATGGCGGGGGCGTCGGTGCGGGCCCGAGCCGCGGGGGAAGGGGAGGGGCTGGTCATCGGAGTCCGGCCGGAGCGAGCCAATCACATCCTCCAGCCGCCGTACACCCGAGGACGTCAGTCGCCGCGTACGGGTGCCGCAGAGGGGGCGCTGGGCGCTGCCGGGGCCGCGCGGGCCTTCGGGTTGGCTGGTCCTCGGGTTAGACAGGAGCGTGGATCTCGAGCCTGGAGCCGCGGACGACCTGCGACAGCGCTTGCTGAGCTGGTACGAGCTGCACCGTCGCGACCTGCCCTGGCGCAGGGCCCGCGATGCCTATGCGGTCTGGGTGAGCGAGGTGATGCTGCAGCAGACGCGGGTCAGCGTCGTCGTCGACTACTTCGAGCGCTGGATGCGTCGCTTTCCGACGATGGAGAGCCTGGCTGACGCCAGCGAGCAGGACGTGCTCCAGATCTGGCAGGGGCTCGGCTACTACTCCCGCGCGCGGCGGCTACGGGAAGGCGCGCAGTACATTTGTCGGGAGCACGGGGGAGAGCTGCCGCGCGACGTGGACGCGCTCCTGACGATCCCGGGCATTGGCCCCTACTCCGCGGGCGCGATCGCGAGCATCGCGCACGGAGTCCGCGCGCCGATCGTCGACGGCAACGTGGTGCGGGTCTTGTGCCGGCTGTTCGCGCTGCGTGGCGACCCCTCGAAGAGCGCCCAGAGCCGCGCGCTCTGGCGGCTCGCGGGGGAGCTGGTGCCCGAGGATCGCCCGGCGGACTTCAACCAGGCCCTGATGGAGCTCGGCGCGACCGTGTGCACCCCCCGGCGACCGGCCTGCGACGTCTGTCCGCTGCGCGCCCGTTGCGTGGCTCGGAGGGAGGCCCTGGTCGGTGAGCTCCCGGAGCTGCCGGCGCGGAGCGCCCCCACGGAGGTGCAGAGCGCGGCCGCTCTGGTGTGCCGCGGAGGGCGCTGGCTCGTCGTGCGGCTGCCCGCGGAGGCGCCGCGCTGGGCGGGCATGTGGACGTTCCCCACTGTGGAGTGCGGCGCCGACGAGAGCCCTCCTCAGGGCGCACGGCGGGCCGCCCGAGAGTTGGCGGGGCTCCGTGTGGTTCCCCGGGGCGAGCTGTCGCAGCTCCGGCACCAAGTGACGCGCTTTCGGATCACCCTGCATGCGATCTCGTGCGCCGCAGAGTCCGGCAAGGCCCGACCGGTGGGGGCGCCGGCGATCGCCTGGAGGCGCCCAGAGGAGCTCGCTGAGCTGCCGATGCCGGCGGCCCAGCGGCGCCTGGCGCGCCTGCTCGAGGCGGAACGCCGCTCAGGGCGGCGCGCTGGGGGTCCTGCCGCGGGCCCCGTTCCGGACGCTGTCGGGAGCGCCGTCGAGGATCCCGTCGAGGGCACCGGTCTCCGCTAGGGCGCGGCCCAGCGCTTGGAAGGCCGCCTCGGCTTGTTCCAGGCGCTCGTAGCGAGCCGCGCACGCGGCGACGACCACCTGGCGAGCCTCTTCGGCTGGGTAGAGCAGGCCCACGTTGCAGGCGCGGGAAATCTGAGTGCCGGTCTTCTGGGCGAAGGGCACCTGCGCTGGGAGCCCCGCCTCGATGCGGCGCTTGCCCGTGGTGATGCGCTGCATGTGCGCGAGCAAGCGCTCGGTCGAGGGCCGCGTGAGGAGCTCTCCCCGGACGAGGTCCTCGAGCAGCGCCCCGAAGGCGTCGAGGCTCCCCGCGTTGTTCCCGGACGCGTAGTACCGCTCGAACAGCCCTTCGAGGTCGTCGCCGCCGAGCCGAGCCCGCGGCACCCCGAGGGCGGCGGCGAGGGCGGACAGGCGCTGCTCGCCGTGCCCCGCCGCCCGGACGCTCAGGAAGGTCCGCCCAGGGAGCGAAGCCACGCCAGGAGCGAGCACACCATAGACGTCGTAGCGCACCTGCTGCAGGGTCGTCAGCGGTCCAAAGCCGGAGGACGTCCAGCTCTGGACCCGCGCGTTGAGCTGCTCGACGCCGAGGAGGCGGATGAGCATGTCCGTGGCGATGCTGTCGCTGTTCACGATGGAGTGCTCGAGGAGCTCGGCGACCGTGAAGCGCTCCCCTGGTGAGCGGAGCTTCAAGTCGCCGGCGCCGTCCACGAAGTCCGTCTCCTGCAGCTCGATCTGCTGATCCAAGGACAGCCCTCCGGCGTCGACGCTCTCCAGAACAGCGATGGCGACCGGGATCTTCACCGTTGACGCCAGGTACCAGCGCTGA
Organism: Pseudomonadota bacterium; assembly: GCA_023460875.1. Lineage (GTDB taxonomy): Bacteria > Myxococcota_A > Polyangia > Polyangiales > Polyangiaceae > NIC37A-2. The sequence goes on along the minus strand of JAEWOQ010000021.1, from coordinate 1,652 downwards.
GCCGACTCCCAGCGCAGCGTCCCGCCGTCGTGCAGCCGCTTCACGTAGACTCCCAGCTCGCCGGGCAGCTGCGCGTCGATCGTGGCGAGGCGCTCTTGCAGCCGGAGCGCCCAGGGCGCTCGCCCCGAAGGATCGGCCCCCTCCTCGAGGACGTCCTCCAGGGACGCCATGGCGGCGCTCGCCGCGGGAGGAGCGACGGACCGGGCGGTGTTCGTGTTAGCCCGGCCGTCCCTCGTGGGAGTGCCCAGGCGGGCGCCCGTGTGCTCGAACGCCCGGCTCGCGGTGCGCGGACCCTCAGGGACCGCTTGCTGGCAGGTCCACGTGGGCAGAGCGGCCAGCAGCGTCGCGGTCAGCAGCGCGGTCGTCCGCAGGGCCCGTGTCGATGGTGGGCGGCGTGGAGAGTGCCTGGTTGGTTGGTGCATCGTCCCTCCTGTGCTCTTGGGGGGAGACATCCCAGACCCCGGAGGCGTTCACCGCCGAGCCGACGCGGCGCAGGGCGCGCTCGGCTGCCGCCAAGGAGCGGAAGCCACGAGCGCACGCGGCGATCACTACGCCGGAGGAGGTGCCGCGCCCCGACGGGAGGGCGACGCCCAGATCACACTGCCTGCGATGCTGGGTCCCCGTCTTGTGGGCGAAGGTCACGTGATCCGGCAGCGCCGCGCGCAGCCGCCGTTGGCCCGTGCGGATCCGGCTCATCACCTCGAGCAAGTAGCTCGTGCCCTCCGGACCCAGCGCCTCGCCTTCGGCGATGCCCGCCAGCAGCGCCCCGTACGCGCGCAGGGTGCCGCTGTTGTGCCCCTGCGCGTAGTAAGAGTCGTAGGCGTCGTCCAAGTTGGCCACCATGAGGTCTGCTGCGCTCACGCCGATGAGACGTCGCAGGTGGGTCACGCGTTGCGCGGTCGCTGTCCGCCGTAGCGTGACCCAGTCCTCGAAGCCGAGCCCTGCTGCCTGGTCGTGCAGCCCCCCGTAGACCTTCCTTCGTACGTCCGCGAGCGTCGTGATGGCGAAGTCGGAGCTCGCCAGCTCTCGGGCGATGTGGCGGACCTCGTCGAGCCCGACTTCCCGGATCAGCGCGTCGCTGGCGGTATTGTCACTGTACACCAGCATCTGCTCCAGCAAGTAGTCCACCCGGAGCAGCGCGCCTGGTGAGTAGCGGTTCGTGTGCCCCGTCCCGTCGACGAAATCCGTTGCCTGGAGCGCCACCTCGGCGTCGAGCGCCAAGAGCCCCTGCTCCGTTCGGCGGAGGACCGCCACCGCGACGGGGACCTTGACGCCGGAGGCGAGGTACCAGCTGTCGTCTGCGAGCCAGGAGAACTCCGCTCCGCTCCCGAGGTGGCGTACGTAGAGGCCGACCTCGCCGGCCTCGGAGCTCGCGGTGGTGAGCAGCTCGCGGAGCGCGACGACCCAGGGCGCCAGCTCGGGGTTGGCGGTCGCCGGACGCGTGCTGCCTCCTCCTGCGCCGTCCGGCGCGTTCGCTGGTCCGATGGGTATGGATGACTCGACGTGCGCCGTCGCAGGCTCTGAGGGCGCGGAGGGGGCGCGCGGCGGTGGAGGCTCGCCGCCTGGCGCCGGGACGGCGTGTGCGGCGCCGAGCACGAAGGAGAGCGCCGCCAAGCCCACGAGCGGAGGACAGAGCGCCAGCGGGCCGCGCG
>JAEWOQ010000020.1 GCA_023460875.1 Pseudomonadota bacterium | reverse complement strand
CTACTAGACCCCGGAGATGGACTTCGGAGACGTCGGTTCCACCGGGGAGACTTCGAGCGTTCGTTTGCCTTGCGCCGCGTACGCGTCTCAGACGCTCATCGGGTCCCGGGCTACTCGGTGACTGCCGCTGGGGGGGCCGGCGGGGACGAAGCCGCTCCCCTGGATGCTCTCGCGGATGTAGTAGGGGCGCTTGTCCTGGGACTCGTGATAGGTGCGTGAGACGACGTCGGCGACGAGCCCGAGGGACAGTAACTGTACGCCCACGACGATGAGGAGCACGCCCAGGAGGAGGAGCGGGCGGCCGCCGAGCTCTTTTTCGAACCAGAGCTTCTCAAAGGCGAGCCAAGCGCAGATGGCGACGCCGACGAAGCTGCTGATGAAGCCCGCGAGGCCGAAGACCTGCATCGGGCGCGTGAGGTATTGGTGCATGAAGCGCACGGTGATCAGATCGAGCACCACCCGCAGGGTGCGGCCGATCCCGTACTTGCTCGTACCGAACTGGCGCGCGCGGTGGTTGACCTTCATTTCGATGACCCGCACGCCGACCCAATTGGCGACGGCTGGGATGAAGCGGTGCATCTCGCCGTAGAGGCGGAGCTCCTTGGCCACCTCGCGGGTCATCGCCTTGAGGGTGCAGCCGTAGTCATGCAGACGAACCTTGGTGATCGTGCTGATCAGCTGGTTCGCGATCATCGAGGGGAGTCGTCGGCTGACGAACGGGTCCTTGCGCTCGGCGCGCCAGCCAGCGACGAGATCGTAGCCAGCGTCGAGCTGGGCGAGCAGCGCGGGGATGTCTCTTGGATCGTTCTGTAGATCCGCGTCCATCAAGACGAGGCGCGCCCCGCGGGCGGCGTCGATGCCCGCCTGGAGCGCTGCGGTTTGACCGAAGTTCCGCCTGAAGCGGAGCACCGTGAGCATGCCGTCGAGCTCGGCGGCGTTCTGGAGCAGGTCGAAGCTGCGGTCGCTGGAGCCGTCGTCCACCAGGATCAGCTCGTAGGTGAGCCCCTGATCATCGAGGGCCTCATGAACCTCCCGGATCAGGTGCGGGAGGCTCTCCTCCTCGTTGTGCACGGGGACCACCACTGAGAGATCGAGCTGGGCGGGCTGATCGAGCTCGGAGTCGGATGTCGCTGGGAAGCCGGGGGGTTTCACTGGGAGCCTCGGGGAGGGATCCTCGCACGCGCACGTGGACGCCGCCGCCCGTTCGCGGTCACCGCGCGAAAGGAGGCGGAACGGCGGGCTCGCGCCCGGAGGACCTGGAGGGGCGGCGCTTCATTCGTCGTCTGTGGCCGCGTCGTCCGTGACTGTGTCGGGTTCGTTCGTTTGGGGTGTCATCGCGTCGGCAGACGCGTCGGGCTCCGTCGGGGTGTCGCCCGCGGCGTCCGCGTCTTTGTTCGCCTGGCCCTTGTCGCCGGCTTCTTCCGCCTTGTCGACCTGCTTCTTCTTGCGGGCCTTCGGCTTGCGCTTGACCAGGCCCCACTCGTCGAGCACGGCCTGATTGCCGGACGTCTCGTGCCCCTTCTTGAACAGGACGAACTCGCCGACGCGGTGGAGGACGCCGTACTCACCTCGCTCGAGGGCCGCCTGGAGCACCGTCTTCGTACGATCCAGCCGGAGCTCGCTCTTGCGGGCGATCAGGTAGTCCGAGCCGTGCGTGCCGCGGCGCATGGAGTAGAAGAGCCGCCGGTCCGAGACGTGAGCGCCGATGCGCTCCGTCGCCGTGACGGACGCCTTGGGCGGCACATGGGCGATGAGCTCGCGCAGATCGGAGTAGCGCTGCCGCTCCTCGTCGCTGAAGGTGAAGCTGATGGTGTGGTACCCCGAGCGGAAGCTCTTCTCCCGGGCCGCGAACGCGCCATAGTTGAAGCTGAGGGTCAGGCTGGCGAGGGCGATCGCGACGAGCGCCGCTTGGGCGCGCTGCCGTCCGAAATCGGCGCGCTTGGCGACCTCCGCGAGGAAGAGCACGACGGCCACGAACAAGAAGGGCGCCCAGTACATCACGTACTGGAAAGTGAACATGATCGGCGGATCGTAGTCCGTAACCAGCAGGGTGATCACCGCGCCCGGCACGAAGGCCGCCCAGAGGTACCAACGCCGAGCCGGGACGAACATCACCGGCACGAGGAGGTGAAGTAGGTAGTAGACCTTCTTTTCGACGATGACGTGGGTGAGCGTGTAGTAGGGATTACTGACTAACGTCTTCAAGACGCTGCGGAAGCCGCGCTCCCCAGGGGACCAGAGGTCCTCGTACATGTTCGGGAACCACCAGTCGCCCGCCTCTTCCATGAGGTAGAAGCGGAGGAAGACGAACCACGAGGTGGCGATCGCCGCCATGATCGCGCCGGCGCGGGGGCGATGCCCGGAGAGCAGCAAGAAGACCCCGAGGACGGCGAGCCCAGGGGGGGTGTCCTCCCGCATGATGAGCGTGCAGAAGAACGCCGCCGCGCAGATCTTCCAGCGGCGCGCGTCGGCCGCCCAAATCGTGGTGAGCAGGAATACTGACGCGACGGGCACCTCCTTCATCTCGTAGAAGTTGGCGCTGTGCATCGGGTAGTAGAGCAGGTAACAGAGGGCGATGACCGCGGCGGCCCACTCGGGGAGGCGGCGCCTCGCGAACAAGAAGAGCGGCAGCGCCCCCAGCCCGAGGGCGAAGGACTGGATCACCAGCAGCGTCTCTGCCCGGGGCACGAGGGCGTAGATGGGCAGGAAGAGATAGAGCCCGAGCTTCACGTGGTTGGCGAAGTACTTGATCGGGTTCTCGGGGAAGATGACCGTGCTCTGGTTGAAGACCCCCTCGAGACCTCCGTGGATCAAGTTGTTGTTGATCCCGAGATCGAAGATCGCCGACCCGAGCTTGTGGTGCCAGCGGATCGTGTAGAAGCTCATGAAGAGCCCGTACGCGAGGCAGGCGCCAGCGATGAGGACCGTCAACCCATGCTGGGCAAGCCAGGGGCGGGAGCGTTTGCGCAGATCTTCGCGGAGGAGCCGCGCGCCCTCGCCGACGGCGCTGGGGACGTTGCGTAGGGCCTGGAAGACCAGCACCTCACAGACGAGGCCGGTGATGAGGACCGCCGGCAGGAGCTCCTCGTGACGGCTCTTCCAAGCGTCCGCATGGAAGAACAGCGGGAGGGCGGGGAGCAGGACCAGGGGCGAGAGGAACCAAAGCCAACGCTCGAGCTCGGCGAGGGCAGGGGCGCGAAACCGCGCGCGCCACGCGATGGCGCCGCCGATCACGGCGCCGAGCCCCGCACCCCCGAGGATCGTCCTGAGGAAGAGCATGCGCTCGGGCATGGGGAGCGCGTTCTTGGTGAGGTATTCGGTCAACCAAGGCGCGAAGAAGGACAGCTGGACCCAAGCGACCAGCGCCAACCCGAGCAGGCTCGCGAGGGCCACGGAGCGAGCGCTGCGGCCCCACGGCTCATCGAGGGGGGAGAGGGTCTCCGAGGAGGCACCCTCCGAGACCCGCTCCGAGACCCTCTCCGAGACAGAGGGCCTCTGCTCCGCGGGGCCAGACCCGGGGCGCGAGTCCGTCGGTGCCGACTCGGCGGGCGGGCTCGCTTCGGGCCCGGAATCAGGGTCCGGCGCTGAGGTAAGCTGAGTCATGCTGGGGCCCCCCGTTTAGCACGGTAGGTGGGCGGGGAGGGAATGGGTAGCGCGGCCTGCGCTAGCGGATTAGGTTCCCGGCGCGATGGTTACCCCTAATTCTTCGCCTCCCCGCGCCGGCTCACGCACGGCGGTGATCGGGCTAGTACAAACGAGCAGCTCGCCGAAGAAGGCCGAGAACGTGGACAAGGCCCTGCAGGGCATCGGCGAGGCGGCGGCCCGCGGCGCGGAGATCGTGTGCCTGCAGGAGCTCTTCGCGTCCCCCTATTTCTGCCAGGAGGAGGACGCCGCCGCCTTCGAGCTGGCGGAGCCCCTCGACGGGCCTACGGTGCAGGCGGTGGCGAAGGCGGCCCGGGAGCGCGGGGTGACGGTGATCGCCTCCGTCTTCGAGCGGCGCGCGCCAGGCGTGTACCACAACAGCATCGTGGTGCTGGGTCCCACGGGGGAGCGCCTCGGGGTCTATCGGAAGATGCACATCCCCGACGACCCGCAGTTCATGGAGAAGTACTATTTTACGCCGGGGGATCTCGGCTTCCAGACGGTGAGCACCCCCCGCGCCGCGGTCGGGCCGCTCATTTGCTGGGACCAGTGGTACCCCGAGGCTGCGCGGCTCACGGCCCTGCGTGGCGCGGAGGTCCTCGTCTACCCGACGGCGATCGGCTGGCTCCCCGAAGAGAAGGCGGAGCACGGCGCCTCTCAGCTCGACGCCTGGCAGACCGTTCAGCGAGGGCACGCCATCGCGAACGGCGTGTTCGTGGTCGCGGTCAACCGCGTCGGCACCGAGGGCCCGCCGGAGCGGTGCATCGAGTTCTGGGGTCACTCCTTCGTGTGCGATCCCTTCGGCCGCGTCATCGCCGAGGCGGGCGCGGGAGAAGAGGTGCTCATCGCCGAGTGCGATCTGAAGGGGATCGAGGAGACCCGACAGATCTGGCCTTTCCTCCGGGATCGCCGGATCGACGCGTACGCGGGGTTGGACAAGCGATGGCTGGCCGACTCCTGAAGCAGGTGCCCTCCGGCTACCGGATGCCGGCGGAGTGGGAACCCCACGCCGCCACGTGGCTCGCGTATCCCCATCACCGCACGGACTGGCCCGGTAAGCTGAGCGCCATCCCGCTGGTGTTCGCGGAGATGGCCCGCCTGTTGACGGAAGGGGAGCGCGTGCGGCTCCTGGTCGCCGACGCGGCGGAGCGCTCCCGGGCGGAGCGCGTCTTCGAGCGCGCTGGCGTCCGTATGGATCGCCTGGACCTGGTGCTCGCGCCGACGAACCGCTCCTGGACCCGGGACTATGCGCCGCTGTTCGTGAAGAAGGGCAGAGCGCGCGGTGGCGCGGCTGGACGAACGCCCGCGGCGGCGGGGCCTGTGCGCCATCCGGCGGGCAGCCTCGTGGCGGTGAAGTTCCGCTTCGACGGCTGGGCGCGCTACCGCGACCATCTGCTGGACGAGGCGGCGGGCCTCCAGATCGCGCGGGGCTTCGCGCCAGAGTACGTGCGGCCGCGGCTCCCGGATGGACGCGACGCCGTGCTCGAAGGGGGCTCCATCGACGTCGACGGGCAGGGCACGCTGCTCACGACCGAGGAGTGCCTCCTCACGTCCCCTCGCAGCCGCAATCGCGGGTTGGGCCGGGAAGGGACGGAGCAGCTCCTGGCGGCGACCCTCGGGGTGCGGCACGTGATCTGGCTGCCCAACGGGGTCGCCGGGGACGACACCTCCGGGCACGTGGACGATTTCGCCCGCTTCGTTGGGCCAGGGCGCGTCGTCGTGTGCGACGAGCCGAATCGGCGTGACGTCAACCATGGGCCGCTGCGGGCCGCTCAGAGGGTGTTGCGGTCGGCGCGGGATGCGCGGGGTCGCGCCCTCGACGTGATCCAGCTGCCGATGCCGCGCCCCGTCACCTACGGCGGCGTGAGGCTCCCGGCGAGCTACGCGAACTTCTACATCGGGAACGCGGCGGTGCTCGTACCCCTGTTCAACGATCCGCGGGATCGAGATGCCCTGAACATCCTCTCGGAGTGCTTCCCGAAGCGGCCCGTCGTGGGCGTGTACGCGCGCGACCTGGTGGTGGGCCTGGGCACCCTCCACTGCTCCACCATGCAAGAGCCGCTTTAACGCGGTTTCCAGTGGCGTTGACGTGGCCTCCGCCTCTCGGTCCCTAAGCGAGTGAGGGACCGAGCGGCTCCGGAAGGCCGGCGTGTGCCCCTGCCGCACATTGTTGATTTCGCGGCGCCCCCGGGCGCCGCTTTAACGCGGTTTCCAGTGGCGTTGACGTGGCCTCCGCCGCTCTCTGGGGAGCCCCGGGTGGGCCAGGGGTCTGGCGGGTGAGGCTGCTCTCGTGGCTCAGCGCGGGCCAGCAGCGCAAGTCGGGGGCCGGCCGTCCGCACCGCGGGAGAGCGGGATCCATCGGGC
>JAEWOQ010000019.1 GCA_023460875.1 Pseudomonadota bacterium | reverse complement strand
GGCTTCTGACGCGCTCAGAGGCCCAAGCGGGCGCCGCGGTGGATCAGCAGTCGTACTCGTCGAAGGCGCAGCCGCCGCAGAGCCCGCCCATGGCGCGGTGGTGCGGGGCGTTGACAATCGGGCCGCGGCACTCGCGGCAACGGCCGCCACCGTGGGAGCTGCGCCCGCTCGAGCTGCGCGGCTTGCGGGGCTCGGCGGCAATCGAGCAGACGGAGGAGCCGTCGCGGGTCTCGAGGACGGCGGCGATGGTCACGGTCTTGCGGCCGTACTTGCTCTCGACCTCGACGGTCGAGCCGACGGCCGGCACCCCGGGAACGCGCACGCCCCACTTGCCCCCGTCCAACTTGGCGAAGCTCGCCACGGCCTTGACCGCTCCGCTCTGGACTCGGGAGACCAGGGCCTCCGCGGTCTCCCGCTTGCCGGTCCACCAGGCGCCGCGCTCGCGGTCCCACCTGCACCCAGCGTCACGGATGGCGCCCTTGATCGGATAGGTGTCCCCGATCAGGTAGTGACGGCGGCCCTCGGATTGGATAGTGATCGTCATGTCGAAATCTCCTCAACAGGTTTCGGCCAGGGCCCCGGAGGTTGCCGCCTCGCGGGGCCCACTTGCGTGAGCTGCGCTGCTCACACTCCGGACATTACGGGCACACCGAATCACGGTCAAGGGCGGAGCGCGGGAATTTGTCCTCGGGCGTCACTTTTTCGTCCGGCCGAGGAGCGGCAGCGGCGGAAAGACGCGTTCGCCCTGGGCCAGGGCCATCAGGCGTCCCCGGCGCAGGTAGCGCTCGGTTGTCGAGAGGTGTGTGTGCCCCACCCGTTCGAGGATCGCGGTGGGATTGTCGCCCCGCATCGCCTGCCACGTGATCCCCGTCGCGCGCAGGTCGTGGAACGTCAGGGGCCTGCGCCGTTCGTCGTCGGCGTAGAGGTCGGCGCGCTTGCAGCCGGCACGCCGGAGCGCGGCGCGCAGGTTCGGCGCGGCGTTCTGGCGGTCGATGTCCGGGAACAAGACGTCACCTTGAGCTCCGCGGCGCATTGCACGGAGCAGCGGGAGTACGGCGCGCTCGGCCACGAATTGCCGGTCTTCGCCGCGCTTCAGCGATTTCTCGAGACCGAGCCGGGTGACGGAGCGATGGATGTGCACGCGACCTGTCGGCAGATCGATGTCCTCCCAACGCAGCGCCGCGAGCTCGCCGAGGCGCGGGTAGAGGTAGACAGCGACGGCGTACAGGCGGCGCTCCACTAGCGACACGCGCGCGCACGAAGCGAGCCGAAGGAACTCGCTTGGGTACAGGAACGTCCCTACGCGCGGCGTGCCCCGTGGTGGCCCTCGTACGTCCGGAGCTGGGTTGTCGACGCGCACCCGGAGGCCGCGGTTGCGGGCCGCGTACATGTCCCGGAGCATGGCGGCCAGCACGGTCCACACGCGCCAGGCCGTGGTGCCGTGGAGGGCCCCATCGTCCACCCGCCCCTCGATCCAGTGGACCCAGTCATCGACGGGTCCCCGAAGCTGCCCGGTCACACGCAATTCTCCGAGCCGTGGCGCGAGCCACCGGCGATACGTCAGCTGCTCATGCTCGGCGTCGTGTCCGAGGCGCGAGCGGTCCGCGATCCACCGCTCGAACCACTCGTCCACCGTCTCGCCCGTGTCGTTCGCTGGCGAGAGAGCGCCTTCGATCCGCTCGAGCAGGCGCCGCGTGTCCGCGATCCATGCGCGCAGCTCGGGCTCAGGGAGGGCACGGGCGGCAGTCAAAACGGCTCCTCCCCTTCCGCGAGGCGGGTCACTCGGCCCTCCGCAGTTGCTCGAGCACATCGGCAGGCACCCGCCACCACCCCAGCGCCCCGCGAGCGGGCACCGGCGTCGCCAGCGGGCGCGGGTCCTCCACCAGCACCGCGCGGCTCCCTGGCACGTACCAGCGGGAGTCCGGTGGATCGTCGGGGTCTCGATAGCCGGTGACGCGGATGCGACCGACGATGTGGCCGCGCATGGCGTCCAGCGTTTGCACCGCGGGAGTGCGCCCGAGTCGCTCGAGGATGATGCCGGCCTCGGCTCCGATCGCGTGGGGCTCTGGCCAGCCCTGCGCATCGAACAGCGCGGCAATCATGCTTTCGCGCTCATCAAGCATCCTGGTGATCTGACCTCTGGTGAGGCGCCCCGAACTGCCCGGCCACAAGCTCGCGTGCAGCCACACGTCCCCGAGCACGGACTCACCGCGGAAGCGCATGGGGAACGAGGGGGCGCGGTTCTCGAGCGGCTTCCCCCCGTAGAGTAGTGCCCAGGCAAATGGGGCGTGGACGGAGATTGCGAGCGTCACGTCGTTTCCTTCCCGGGAGCCTTGCCGCTCCCCTTGCACCGCGGGCATTCCTTCCAGAAGTGGCCTTCGATGTGGCTCCAGCCGTACACCACCCACGCCTCCCCCGTGCACTCGTGGCACTTGCTGGTCTCCGCCTCGTAGCGCACGAGCTCGGCGGCGTACTCCTTGTCGCTCACGAGCGCCGTCAGGTACGGACCGGTCCAGCGCTTACGGCCCTTGTTCTTGCCGGTCTTCGTGACGCTCGGGACTCCGCCCCGAAGCATCGTCCCCCATCGCGTCCCCCGGATCTCGAAGAGTTCGAAGCCCTCGGGTACCGCCCCGAGCTTGCGGAGGGCGGCAGAACCCCAATGTCCGAAGTTCACCCGATCCTCCTCACGACGTTCGCCGAGGGCCCGGTCCGACTGTAGGCTCCCTCGAAGCTCGAAGCGACGTCTGGCCGGCCACGCCGGAAGAGCATCCCGGTTGATCGCCGGGACTGTCGCGGAGCCCCGGACTCACCCCGCAAGGGGCCCCGGGGCTCTCCTGTTTTCTCGCTCACGCCGCCTCCTGTCGTTGAAACCACCGGAGCGATCCTTCGCGAAATAGTTCGGCGCGAACTGCCGCCTTGAAGCGCGGCAGCGTCACCTCCATCAGGTGGTTGAGCCACCACGCTTCGTGCGGCTCGAACACAGAGAGCTCCCACAGGTCTTCGCCGTGGGTGTCGTGGAGTTCGAGGAACGCGGCGAACTCGCTTTGGACGTCAAGGTCCCCAGCGTCGTCCCAAAGCTCACGCGCCCGGGTGCGATCGATGCTCCGGCCCCTGCGGGCCTCGACGACCCACCGGCGAACCGCCTGCGTAGTCTTCTCTCCGTTGAAGACACGGGCAACGTCGACGGACAGCTTGTTGCCTATGTACCATCCGTCGAAGCGGAGGAGTTCAAGACGAAAGTCGTTCTTCCCGCGGCTGCTCCGCCCGGCGTGCCCCCACGTGTGGGCCCAGTTGCCGTAGTCGCCGATGACCATCAGAGAGCCCGTGTCCTCGTCGACGAACCACACAGACCAGCTGTCGATCTCCCGCCCGTCGGCTCCCCTCACGCTGGGCAGGTAGTAGCGGTGGACCTCACCCATCGCTCACGTCCTCCACATCGAACCCAGCCGCCTTCACCCGTTCCTCGAGCCAGGCGCGGGCGGCCCACGGGTTGGCGCACTCGCGGGTCTCGTCGGTGAGGTAACACCTGGCCACCCAGTGGTTCCCGTCCCCGCTCACCTCACCGAGAGTCAGGCTTCCGGAGGCGAGCTTTCCCCGGTCGCTCCCGAGCACGAACGCCTTCCACTCCGCCACCGGCCGCGGGCGCATGAGGGCGTTCCAGGCGGAGATGGCTTCCTCGTATGTCGGGACAAACGGACCGCGGCAGCCGCAGTCGTTGCAGGTGACGGCCCACCCATCATAGTCACTGTCTACGCCAGTGTCCCGAATCCCACACCGGCACTTCGCAATCTCACTCATCTTTCGCTCCTTCCTCGGGTCCGCGAATGTTCGCGTTGGCGACGGCTTCACGCACCATCGCGTCCGCCGCCTCCAGGACGCCGATGCCCGTGAGCCACTGGGGCTTCACGTTCTTGACGGCCCACTCGTGTAGTTTTTCTTGGTCCTCCGCCGACAACTGTGTCGTGAAGTGCTGTGTCGTCACGAACCGCGGCGGCGCCTTGCCACCGCAGAGCATGCTCAGGACCTCCCGCAACGGGCGCTTTGGCGTGTCGTAGTACGTGAAACTGCCGTCTCTGATGATCACGGCGTCTCCCCCGGCCCGCGGATGGGGCCCATTTGGTGGACGTGGGTGATTCGACTCGGATGAATGCGCTCGATGGTCAACCACTCGCCCATCTGCCAGTTGGCAAGGTACAGGGACTCCCCGTCGACGAGTACGAGGTACGTTCGCCCCTCCTCCAACTCCCCGCACTCCTCGATGGGGACCCAGTGGGTGGATGTGTCGACGACAGCCAGTCCCTCAGTCTCCAGTCCGGGAAGCAGACACTCCCGGACCCAGTGTCGCGAACTGCCGCCGACCTGCTCGAACTTGCGGTCGGCGAGGCGCACGGCCTTCGTGATGCGCGCTAGGAGGTCAGCCATTACCCCTCCCCCGGCCCGCGAATGGGCTCTTCGGTCTTGCGCACCTCAACGAGCTTTCCGTCGTGGAACTCAGCGCACCACTCGATCCATTCGCCGCTGTCGCCATAGGCATAGAAGCAGACGACGCCCGTGTGCATTGACGGTTGCGCATCGTGAGTGCCCCACTCGGTGCACCATAGTTGGCCGTCGCGGACCTCGTACACGTCCAGGCCGCAGTCGAAGTCCTTGGTCTGCCACGTGCGCTTCGGGACGAACCCGTCCGGCACGTCGATTTTCAGTTCGTCAAACATTCCCATCGGTTTCCCCCGGCCCGCGAATGGGGCCCATGCGGTGGACGTGGGTGATGTCTCGCGGCGAATCGAACTCGTCGAGGTCGCGCTGGCGCAGTACCCACCCCTCGGAGTCTCCGGAACAGAGGGCGACGATCTGCGCTCCGCTGCGCAGCTGGACCAGATACCGCCCTCGCCCCAACTCCCCGCACTCCTCGATGGGGCGCCAGGTGGAGCGTTCCTTGAGATCACGGATGGCCCCCAATGCAACATCGTCGCTAGCCGCGACCGTGAACGGCTCTGGCGTGACATCGGTCACGACCCTCGTGCACCCCGCAGCCTCGGAGACCCGCAGCCGGAACTCGGCGAGTCGGCCCGTTACACGCGAGATGGCCGCCACGGAGTCGCGAGTCACGCGCTTTGCTCGCTCTGCCAGTCCCTGCGCCGTCTCGCGCAGGTCGTGCGCGCAATCGCGCCAGGTGTGCGGCGTGTCGGTGTAGCAGTTGCAGAACGGGCACACGCCGTCGCCTCCCTCTGTCGATGGGGCAGGCTCGTGCGTCGCCGCGAAGATGTCCGGCTTGCAGGGGTACAGCTCGCCCTGGACGCCTTCGATGATCCAGTCACCGTGCTTGGCGAGGTGGTCGCCTTCGAGCGTAGGTATGACGAGATCGAGCCAGGGCGCGTCTTCCCCGCAGTGGTCGGAGCACTCGTTGGTTCTGCCGAGGAGTATGGCCATCCCCTTGCTCTCCAGCAGCGACTCGACGCGCTGCCTGTTGGCATGGTTGAGCTGAATTGCCCGGATGACCACGGGCTTCTTTCGGAACCTCTGCATCACCCCCTCCTTTCGTCGCTGGGCGGGATGGGGAGGTATTCTGTGAGTGTCCCCTTATCAAACAGCACCCACGTGTCCCGCGACCTGATTCGCTGCGGCCGCGGGTCGTACAGCGGCTCACGAAACAGGTACCAACCCCCACACCACGCATGCACCTCCGCACTCGGCGGCTGAGTGATGGGGCGCCAGCGGTACAGCTCCAGCCTGCTCTCCTGGTACTCCGCCGCCATCGCCGCGGTGTCGACGCCCTGCGCGCGCAGTCTCTGTCCTGCGGCGCGGAATTGGTCGACGATGTTCCCGCCGTCGGGAGAATGGGCGACCGCGTCACCAACATGGTCCAGCGCGTCGAGGATGGCGGGGAGCGCGTTGATGGCTTCGACGATGAGCTCGACGGCAGCGCGCGCTTGCGGCAGATCTGATGCTAGCACGTTCGTTAGCACCTCATGCGGCGGATTCGCCTGCTGAGACTGCCAGCTGATGTCGCCGTCGTCGTGATCGAAGCGAACGAGGTCTAGCGGCCCTGGGTTGGCTTTTGCGTGCAGCTCCCTCAGCCGCGCGACAATTTCGGGGATGGTGGGGTCGGTCATGAGGTGGCCTTTCGCGCCACAAACATGTGCCTCGCGTTGTGGTTGCCGCGCGGGCGCCCACACCTGTCGCACACCTCGACCGGGTCAGAGAATGCCCCAACGGGCAGCAGCGCTGAGGCCGGAGCGGCATACGTCCGCTTGCTGCGAACAGACTTCACGCTCAGGTGGTCGCGCATCCACGCCGGCCCCACCACCTCGACGAGGGTCAGATGGACGACGAGCCCCGAAGCGTCGCGCTCTGCCCACCACCAACGTGTCCCGGGGACGGGGGTTGCCCCTTGGTCTCTCATAGGGCTCATCCCGCGCACTCCCCGCTGTGCCCGTGGTCGAGCGCGCACCAGTGCTCGCTGTCGATACGGAGTCCGCATCGGCCGCTGCGCCCGTCGTTCGGCCGCAAACGGGAGGCGCGGTCGCGCTTCTCGTCCGTCCACCCGCCGCACGTCCCGCACGGGCCGTGGGGCTGTGAGCCGTGCCCCTCGCAGTCAGGGCAGTCTATCGGAAGGGCCAAGCGTTGGAGCTTGCTGAGCGACGCCACGAGCGCCTCGGTGCTTTCCTCGGCTCGCTTCACCGACTCGGACAGGCCGCGAATCACAGGCGACGCCACCCGACGCACCGCGACGTGCTCCGGCTCGTAGTCTTCACCAGCCTGGACCTGAATGCTGGCGTCACAGCACGGGCACAGCACCCTGGCGACGACGGTGCCGGGCTCCGGTTGCTCGTCCTCCGCGCCGCGCAGCTCCCGCAGACGGCGTTCGAGGGCCTCCGCAGCCTCCGGCGACAGCCCCACCTGGATCGTCTTTCCGTCGTCCGTCGTGATGCGGAGACGGGCAATTGCCCCCGCCTCAGTGTCGTAGTCGGTTGGCTCCTCGAGTGTGATCACGGTCCGGTATCCGTCCTCGTGGTCGACCAGGCAGGTGACTGGGTGTGCGGTCATGGTTCCTCTCGTTTTGCGCGGGGAGCACTCCAGGCGCTCCATTCATTGAGCAACAATTCGCCGATCTGGTGCCGTTCGCGCACGGTGATGTCAGCGTCGCAGTGGAGCAGTTCGCCGCGGTAGACCTCGGTCGAGAGCACGCGCAGTTCCCCGCGCCGCACATCGATGTCTAGGCGGTCCGGCTCGTGCTCATCCGCGGAGATGCGGCGGATAGTCACAGTCAGCGGGTCGGACTGGATCAGCGGGACGGAGACCCGCGCCCCCTTCGAGCCACCTCGCGAGCAGCTCATTTTGCAGCGCTCGACCATGTGGCACTCGGGGCACGCGTGCCCGTCTTCCGCAGCGGGCGCAGACATAGCCTCCACTAGCTCGTCTAGAGCGCCATCAATGGACACGGTCCGATGCTCGGATGCCCCTATCGCGTGAATCGTGGCGCAAAATTCGGCCTCGTTCCAGAGGTTCTCCAGGATGTCCCGTAAACGGTCCCGGTCAGGCGCGGCCATCACTCGGCCCCTTTCAGGAAGTCGGCGGCCAGTAGCTCTCGCGCCGTTTCGCCAATCCCGTCCGGGATCGTCGGGTCGTCCTCATCGCAGTATTCGAGGCACGCCCTCACATCCGCATCACGGGCGCGGCGGGCGGCAAGGGCTTCTTGCGCCTCTTCCAACTGGTCCTTTGCAAGGCACAGTTGCGTTTCCAGGTCGCATATGCGCGCCACCGCGTCCTCCCCGACCAGCCCCTCCACGCGACCCAGAGCGATGTCCTTGCGAGAAATCTCGAGCATCAGTTCCGCCATGCGAGCTTTGGCGGTCTCGCGCTCGCCGAGGACGGCGACGCGGAGTTCGTCAGCGTCTGATGCGGCCACGCTCAGCGCAGAACGCAGTGCTTTTGCTCGCTCCGCCGTGTCGATGGATGTCATGCGATGGCTCCTTTCGGTCTGCTGCTCTTTCGGATGGTGCGGCGCTCGATCCCCCACGTGTCCCTGAGAGCAACGTCGATCGTTAGACCGCGGTAGCCGCCTCCCTGTCTTAGGACCACGCAGAGGTGTCCGCCGTCGCGCAACTGCGGGACGATGATCGTGGGCTTCTTCGGGCGCTGCGGGCGACGGCCCATCCCGCGCCAGCTACGCACTCGCCCCTGGTCGCTGATCTCGTAGCCGTCGAAGCCGGCGATGGGGCGCCACTGCTCAGACATCGTCTTCTCCGACGGGCTGAAGTCTCGGCGGCGCCGTGGCCACGCGGTCCCGTCCATAGATGTGCGTGGTCACTACCCGGAGCACGTCTCCAGCCACCGCTTCCACGCTTCGCGATCCGTTGACGTGGACGACTCGATCGCCGGGCGCCAACTGACTCGCCCGGTCGTACATCGTAGCGAGTCGGCGCTGGAGTTCGCGAGTCTCGAAGAGCTCCTCCGCGCCGCCCCGGCTAGCGCGACGGTCCGCGGCGACCCCGGCGGGCACGTCGAGGACGATCGTCAGGTCGGGGCGGCGAGCTCGCGAGTTGATGGCCTGGAGCCAGGGGAGGATCGCCTCCCCTTCGGGGTGCGTCGCGGACTGGTACGTCAGTGTCGACAGGTCGTAGCGGTCGCAGACGACCACCGCGCCCCGGGCGAGCGCGGGCTCCACCTCGCGAGTCAGGTGGTCGAGCCGGTCCGCCGCGAAGAGTAGCGCCATTGTCTCCGGGTCGACCTGCTCCCCGCCCCTCAGGAGCGAGCGAATCTGCCGACCAACAGGCCCGATTGACGGCTCGTGCGTGCGGACCGCGTGGACGTTGCGGGCCAGCAGCGCGAGCACCAGCTGAGTCGCCTGCGTCGTCGTGCCGGCGCCGTCGATGCCTTCGAGGACGATGAACTTTCCGCTCATCAGCCGCCCTGCTTTCCGTGGTCGCCCATGTAGAGGCTCGACCGCCCGCGTAGAGCCGTCTCCACCACGCGACACGTCTCGACGTGACCGCACAGCTGCACGCTGGCGCGCGTTGAGTCGCCCTGGATGGGCACGATCACGACGGCTGCAGCCATCTTGCCCGTGCGCTTGGCGAGCTCGTTGAACTGGTGCGCGAAATCCTGGAGGCCCGCCGTGGCCGTCACCGACAGGCTCGGTTGCGAGACGGCGTCCCCGGACATGGCGCACTCGCAGGCCTCGGGCGCCCCGCCGACGGCCCCGCGATGGAGCAGGTCGTGAATGGCCGCCACGGCCGCCTTCAGGCGGCGGAGCTCCGCCATGAGCTCGTAGCGGTTCCGCTTGGTCGTGTGCTTCATTGCTCCCCTCAAAACGGGATTTCGTCGTCGTTGACGCCGCCGTAGTCCGCGTCGTCGTACCCGCCCCCGCCGGTGCGCCCACCCTCGTCGGCGTCGCTCCTGCGGTTGCCGCCACCGTTGTTCCGGCCGCCTCCAGACAGCACGACGTTCTGCGCGATGATCTCGGTCCGGTACTTCTTGACGCCTTCCCGGTCCTCGTAGCTGCTCGTGCGCAGGCTCCCCTCGACGAGGAGCCGGTCGCCCTTGCCCAGGAACTTCCCGAGGGCCTCCGCGCGCCGCCCCCAGATGACGCAGTTGACGAACTCGGTCCGCTCTTGGCGGTTACCGTCGCGTCCCTTGTAGCTCTCGCCGCAAGCGAGCCGTAGCTTCAGGACTGCCTGGCCCCCGGAAGTCATTCTGAGCTCCGGATCCATTGCCAGGTTACCGAGCCCTACCCACCTGTTATACCCTTCGCTCATTTGATATTCCTCCTATGCCACGTGGCGCCATGTTTTTCCCTGAATGGTGTACGTCAGCTCTTCGTGAGGCGGACCTGAACCGTCCGGACTAGCGTGCCGGCGTGAGCGAAGCTCCCGTCGGGGTTCTCCGTGATCGTTCCGTTGTGGCGCTGCACGAGCGCCCGGAAGTCGCGACCCATCTTGTCGTCGCGGTAGAGCACCCCGGCGCTGGCGATGGCCGCCAGCCGCCCGCCTGGGTGCAGCAGGTGGATCGCGTGGGTGATGTGCGAGACGTCCTGGCGCTTCGAGAACGGCGGGTTGGCGATGACCAGATCCACGCGCCCCCCGACGTGGTGCTCCGACAGCGTCAGGAAGTCGGCGGCGATCGGCTCCCAGCCTTGGCGTACGAGCTCCGTCCTGTTCTCCGGAAACACCTCCACGCAGTTCACGTAGACGTTCGGGCAGACGTCACGGACCGCCCGAATCAGGGCGCCTTTGCCGGCGGACGGCTCCAAGAGCCGCTCCCCGGGCCGCGGCTTGAGCCACTCGGCCATCTCTCGAGCGAGCTCCGGGCCCGTCTCGAAGAACTCAGCGGCGCGCGCGTCGAGGATCTCTCCTGTCTCCAGGGCAAGCCGCACGAGTTCTTGCGCATCGGCGTCGTCGGCGAATGCGAAGCCCCCGTGTCGCTTCTTTGTCTTGCGCGACCAGCTGCCCCCGAGCGCCTGCATGATCGCCTTCAGGATCGCCCAGTCCTCGATGAACTCCTCCGGCACGTAGACGGCGAAGTTGTCGTCAACGCGCAGGTTGCGCAGCAGCTCCCGCTCCCGCTCGGAGAGGCGCCGCTTGCCGATGTCCTCCGCGCTTGGGGACTTCGCCTTGGGAGCGCGGGTAGGTGGCGGAGCTGGCGAGGTCAGCTCTCGAACGACCTTCGTGGAGGCCGCGGTACCGCCGCCTTCGATAAGGTCACGGACCTGCCGGTCAAGCGTGGCGCAGTCCAGTCGCCCGGTCTCGCCGTTGAGAAGATCGATCAGCGCGTGGCCGAGCGTGTACCAGGCTTCACCGATGTAGCCGTCGTCCATGATTCGGCCGCCGTAGCGCTCCCGGTGCGCGTCGGCGTAGTCGGCGATGCCGCGGAAGAGCTTCACGACCGCCGACTCGAAGCCCTGGCGGGGGAGACGCATGGCCTCCTCGTGGGAGGCCGGAACCGGGGCTGGGGGCTGCGCCGTCGGCGCCTTACTGGACTCCGGGGCGACATCGGACGCGAGAGCGCCGAAGATGTCGAGTTGCCGGCTCATCGCGCGCTCCTCGTGCCGCGTAGGCGGTTGCTGCCAGCGATGCGGTTGGGGAAGTTCAGTCGAGCCCGCTCACCATGAGCAGCAAGAGCGGCAGCGTCGTAGGCCATGGCGGCCTCCCGCTCGGTGCGGTACGCCCCGAGGTAAACGGACTTTCCGTTGATGCGAATCGAAGCCACCCATGGAGATGGGCGTTCCGGCTTCGGAATGGTCACACCACGGAACCTAGACGCGGGTACCCTACGACTGTCCGTGACCGATGGGTCATCATGCTCGAAGTTGGTTCGAGCAAACTCACCGAACAGGCTCCTTGCAGCACGGTCATAGATGTGCGCCGCATCCACCTCGTCGGCGTACAGGCCAAGATGGATGTGTCGACCGTAAGCCTTGATCTGAGCAACCCATCTGCCTTCGGTCTTGTGCCAAGTGACGCCCTTGTAGGACGACGAGCCGCGCAGCGAAGGGGCCATGTTTTGAGAGTTCTGGAGCGCGGTGCAGAACCGTAGGTTGCAGCGACGGTTGTCTATACCGTTTCCATTTACGTGATCTACGGATGTTCCATCCTGTGCGCCCAGGATCACCCGGTGCATCAGATGTAACTTTGATTTCCCGCCCGAGCGAACGTTGCGCACGGCATACCAACACTTGGCTGAGCCGTCCGGGCGCTTCTGCTTGAAGGCGGTCCAACGATGCTTTGAGATGTGCTCAAAGTCGGCGTCGTCGACCAGTGCAACCTGTCCGTGGCGCTCTGGGTAGAGTTGCACAGTTTTCACTTGCCGCCTTCTTTCAGCCGATGGCCACCAGCAACACGGTTCAGAGCGGTGACCAGGTCCGCACGCTTGAACTTCAGATGGAGGTTGCCGTTGGCGAAGCACTTGAACGCGAACAGCGATGTCTCCCCGATGCCCTCAGGACCGGCCTTCTCGATCGCGTGGTACAGGTCCGGGAAGTGGCTCTTCGCCACCTGCCCCTGTCCGTCGAGGGCACGGAAGACGTTCTCCAGGGCGGTCGCCTCGGCGTGGTGGTCGTAATTCAGGTCGAAGTGGTTCCTGCCCCAGAGCAGGCTCACCCATCCTGTAAGGATCACCTTCTCGCCGAGATCGAACTCCGTGTTCGTGCGGTAGCGGCTCCTCCGGGGGCGAAGCATTTCGAACACCTCGCGCACGGCCGCAGCGTGGAGCTCCCCGATCTGGTTCCGGTAGCTGTTTGCCAGGTCGCGCACCGCCGCGGGTGTGATCTCCGGGAGCGCGCGATCTCGGATGAGCTCGTCGAGCTTTTTGGCCTCGTCAATGCTGAGAAGTTGGCGAACCCCCGACAGGTCGATGATGCGGTCCCAGACCTTGTGCCGCAGATCCAGAAGAGAGGGTTCCGGCTTGCTGAAGTCGAGCCGGTGGTCGACTTTGACCCGGATGTGGAAGTCGTGCTGCCCTGACTCGAGCTCAGTGGGGTTGCTGGAGAAGTGGAGGCCGAGCACGTGCTGCGCATCGGCAATTTCAGCGAATGCGCGCTCGATGCGCTCCTTCTGCTCATGCCAGACCCGGGCGAGATCCGTGGCGCTTCGGCGCTTGACGAGGTCCGGGCCGCTCTCCGGCTCGACGAACTCGGGCTCATGAGCTTCGCTCGCCGCCATTCAGCCCACCTCGATGCGAGCGTCCGCCAGGTCGACGACCTCGGCGTCATGGGAAACGAACAGCACGTGGCGTGCGCCCACCAAAGCGGCAGCTCGTCGCAGCATCGCCACGTAGACGGGCCGGTTCTCGGCATCGAGCGCAGCGCCGGACTCGTCCCGCACCAGCGTGGGCCCGTCGATGCCAGCTCGGCGGCACGCGAGCATCGATAGGGCAAGACTCACAGCTTCCCCGATGATGACCCGCTCCCCGCCGCTGAAGGTCGAGCCATCCGCATCGCGGCCGCGCACGGTGTCGATCACTCGGACCTCGCACCCCTCCAGCTGGCGCTTCCCGTCCGCGCTGAGCTTCGTGGTCTCGATCGAGACCGTGAACCGCGGTCCGTGGCAGGTGTGGAGCAGGTCGTTCACGAGTTCGGTGAGTTCGGGCCCGGCCGCGTCGATCTCCGCCGCCTGCAGCCCGTCCCGGCCC
>JAEWOQ010000018.1 GCA_023460875.1 Pseudomonadota bacterium | reverse complement strand
TTGCGCGCCTACCGCGCCTGCGTGCCGCGCTCCGCCCGCACGGCCCCCATCGCGGCCCTCGGGGGGGTCGGGGGGCGGGCGGCGGTGCTCGCCGCGCCGTGCACCGCCGCCGTATTGCCCCTGTTGGAGCTCAAGCTCGCGCTTCAAGAGGCCTTGGGGCGCCGGCTGCGCGCTCCTGGCCCCGTTGCCTTGGAGCGCCTGCCGCAGCAATGTCGCGCGGAGCAGGTGCTGTCGCCGGAGGATTGTGATCTCCTGCAGAGACTGGCGACGCGCCTCGCGCAGGTGGAACAATCCGTCGTTCGCAACAGCCCCATCAAGATCCGAGAGCGGGAGCTGGTCCAGCTCCACTCGGAGGTGGTCGGCCTGGTGGAGCGCGCGGGGCTGCCCCCACGCCGACGGCCCGCCCCGAGCCCAAGGATGCAAGAATGAGTCAAGCTCTACAGATCAGCGAGGTCGAGGCGGCGCGGGAACGACTCGACGACGTCCGGCGTCAGGTGAGCCGCGTTTACATCGGAGAGGCGTCCGCCCTGGACATGCTCCTGGTGGCGCTGCTGGCCCGGGGACACGTGCTCCTCGAGGGCGTCCCCGGGGTCGCCAAGACTACGCTGGCCAAGGCCTTCGCCCACACCCTCGGTTGCTCCGTACGCCGCATCCAGTTCACTCCAGATCTACTCCCCGCCGACATCACCGGCACCTACGTGCTCGACCCCCGGAGCGGCGCCTTCTCCCTGCGCGCCGGTCCGATCTTCGCGAACGTCGTGCTCGCCGACGAGATCAACCGCGCCCCGGCGAAGACCCAGTCCGCCCTGCTGGAGGCGATGCAGGAGCGGCAGGTCACCATCGAGGGCGAACGGCTCGAGCTCCCCGATCCGTTCCTGGTGGTCGCGACGCAGAATCCGATCGACCTCGAGGGCACCTACCCCCTCCCAGAAGCGCAGATCGATCGCTTCTTGGTCCGCATCGTGATGGGGTATCCCGAGGAGGGCGCCGAGATCGCCATGCTGAAGGCGCACGGCGTGGAGCCCCCCGCGCCCGCAGCGGTGCTCGATCCCCAGGACATCGGCAGCCTCCAGGCGATCGCAGATCGTGCCCACGTCGAGGCGGACCTGTTTCAGTACGCCGTCGCCCTGTGCCGATTCTCGCGCCACCATCCCCGCGTCGTGCTGGGCGCGAGCCCGCGCGCTTCGCTCGCTCTGCTGAAGGCGGCCAAAGCCCACGCGGTGCTCCAGGGCCGCCCGTTCGTCACCCCCGACGACGTGCGCGCCGTGAGCCGGGCGGTCATAGCTCACAGGCTCATCCTCATCCCCGAGCTCGAGGCGGACTCCGGCGCGCGCAACGGGATCGTCGAAGAAGCGCTGGCGCGCACCGCCTACCAGCGCCCCCCGCGACGCCCCTGACGAGGCCGACGGCGCCGCCGTAAGCTCAGCGGCGCGGTGGGCTCAGCGGCGCGGTGGACTCAGCGGCGCGGTGGGCTCAGCGGCGCGGTGGGCTCAGCGGGGACGACCGTGGGCGAAGACGTGATCTCGCTGCATCGGGTAGTTCCAGCCGAGGAACCCCAGCGCCCGCACCACCCCCCAAGCGGCCACCGGCGACACCGTCGGGTCCAGCAAAGCGACGGCCACCGCCGCGGAGTTGAAGGCCGCGCTGGCCGCGCTGACCCACACGTAACGCATGGCCGCGGCGGGCAGCGGCCGGCTCGTGTCGAAGGCCCAGCGTTGGTTCAGCGTGAAGTTGAGGCCCCCCCCGATGACGCAGCCGAACAGCGTCGCCAGCGCAGGCGACAGCCACTCCAACAGCAAGCGGAACACGAGGAAGTCTGCCCCGGTGGCCACGGCGGCCGCGATCACGTTCCGGCTGACGCTCCCGCGACCGAAGACCCGCTCACGCACTGACGGCGGTTGCCAGCGCCGCAAGGCGCGGATCGGCGTGAAGCCCTCCGTGAACAGGGCCAGCAGCACCGCCAACACCCAGCCCGACAGGACCAGCCAGCGCGCCGCCGCGCCCACCTGGGGCAGCGGCACCCCCTCGAGAGCCCACAGCGCCGCCAACCCGAGGCCGAGCCCCCAGCTGCGCGGCTCCGTCACGGGCGCGCGGCCACGTACGGTCCGCGCCGTGATGAGCAGCACCAACCCGAGCAGACCGACCACCACCAAGGTCCAGCGGGGGGTGCTCGAGTGGAACGAGTACCACCCCAGCATCGCGCCTGCCTCCACGGCGACCGCGCTGATCCGGTGCCGGGGAGCCACCACGGCGGCCAACACCACCATCCCCGCCGCACCAGGCCCCCAGGTGGCCCCCGCAGCAGCGCCTCCTCCCAGAAAGAGCGCGCTCGCAGCCAACCGAGAGAAGACGAAACGTTGCGCCCGCGCCCCCTGGACGAGCCCGAGCCCGCGGGGCCAGGACAGCACCCGCTCGAAGAAGGCCACCCCCTTCTCAGCGCGCGCCCGCAAGGGAGCCTGCAACGCTCTGGCTTCAGATTGTCGCGACACACCCTGCACTGCCTCAGCGTGGCACGAGCGGGAGGCGTGACGCCACCTGCTCATCAATGGCCCCCCGCCGCGCTCGTCGCGCTGGTCACGCTGGGCTGCATCACCCCTGGCATGGTGAACGCCTGTCCGAACGTGACGAAGAGGGCACCTGGCAAGGGCTCGTCGGGGCCGCTCAGGGGCATCGCCCAGTCGACGCGCATCACCAGACGCTCCGTCTGGGGGAAGAGGATGCGGGCCCCCAAGCCGACGCCCTGCTTGGGCTCGAGCACCCCGAGGGAGCTCGCCGCGTCGCCGACGTCGTAGAACACGGCTCCGCCCAGCTGCGCTGACAGGACGTCGATGGGGCGGGTGCGCAGCTCGACGTTGGCCACCGCCATGTCCCGCCCGCGGATGCCGTCGGCGACGTACCCGCGGAGCCGCCCATTGCCCCCGAGGAAATAGGGCGGGACGTTGAGGTAGTTCTGATAACGGTGGGCGACGACGCCGTCGAGGTGCAGGCGCAGGCCGCCGGCGAACGTCGGGCTGGCGAACCTCGCGCTGCTCCAGAAGAGCGCCTCGTGACGGCCGCCGTCGGCCACGACGATGTCCGAGCTCACCACCGCCCGCGCCAGACCGTCGCCGACAGGCACCGTGTAGCCGAGCTCCGCGAGCGCGCCGAGCAAGCTGCGCGTCGATCCCAGCGCGCTGCTGGCAGGGTAAACCCGCAGCAGCGCGTCATGCCCGAGGCGAAAGTCCTCCTGCAATCCCAGGAGCTCGAGGTTGAGCGTGCGGTGAAAGCGGGACGTGTAGGCGCGCAGCTGCAGGAAGGGGCTGATGCGGACGTCGTCGACGGGCAGCGCCTGCCCGCGGAAGGCCTCTCGCACCGCCGGGGAGAAGGATCCCATGTCCAGCTCGCGGTGGCGTCCGCGGGTGGCCTCCATCCCGAAGGTGAGATCGAACTTGTAGGTGCGGCCGAACGAGCGCACCCCCCAGTACTCCGCGGCGAGGCGATCCGTGTCGTACAGGAAGGGGACCAGCTCCGTCCCCTCCGGCGTCTCGATCGGGATCCGAGCGATCTCGGCGCCGCTATACCAACGGGTCACCTCCTGGCGCCAAGCGACGCGGCTGGAGAAGGCCCACTCACTGCGGAGGGAGTACAGGGGCTGCTCGAAGACGAACTGCCCCGCCGAGCCTTCTCCGACGCCCGTGTGGCGATTGAAGGAGATGGTAGCTTGCGTCCCGAGCCAGAGCCGAGAGCCGCCGACGCGGCGATTGATGAAGCGCCCTCCGGCAGAGTACCGATCCCGCTCGAGGACGTAGAGGAGCCCTACGCTGGTGTGAGTTCCGAACAGGTTCTCTTCGCTCGGGTTCAGTAACAGGTACTCGAAGGCGCCGGCCCCCACGGCCCAGCTGGTGTTCAGCCGGAGGCTCCACGTGTCCTTCACGATGGCGAGCACGCGCACCCGATCCGGGCTCGAGCCTCGCGCCGCGACCAGGATCACCAGCGAGAGCTGCCGGAGCGCGCGCAGATTCCGCTCCGTCTCCTGCACCTCGACCGGATCGTAGCGAGTCCCGACGCGGAACAGCATCTCCCTGCGGATCACGTAGTCCTGGGAGGTCACGTGGAACACGTTGAGGACGTTCGGGACGGGATCGCGATCGTCGAAGACATCGATCGCGTAGACCTCGATTTGCTCGATCCACTTGCCGTCGGGCTCGGGGTCCATCTCCCAGCCCCGAGCGTCGAGGGCCTCCGCGACGACGGAGCGCTCGAGATCCGACATGGGGTGCTCGGCGCGCGCGCGCGCGCTCGTGAGCATCACGGCGAGCATGGCCCACCAGAGGACGAGAGCGGGAGAGAGCCGGCGGAGCAACGCTCAGGAAGCCTACATGTCCGCCCTCGCCATCGATAACGCTTTCCGGGCGCCAGCTCCCGTGCCCTGGCCGCTCCCAGCAGGTCTGCGTCGAAGCTGCGCCGAGGCTTTGCTATCGTGCGCCCGTGCAGATCCATCCCGCCCGCCCCTGCGGAGAGCTCGTGTGGGCTGGCCTGGCGACCATCACGGCGGGGCTCGTGGCCCAGGTGCCCACCTCGGTAGGCTTCGGGGCGGCCCTGCTCGCCGGTGTGCTGGTGGCCCGCACGGTCACCCAGCTCGGGGTGGCTCGGGTGCGCGCGGCGGGGTTCGAAATGTTGTGGTCGGAGCCGGAGCGCGTGCGCCGCATCGCCCGCGGAGGCCGCGTCGAGCTCTTGGCGGAGATCCGCAATCGGGACGCACGCGCTGCTCGCTACGGCAAGCTCCGTGTGGTGGCAGCTCCGGATCTCGAGGTCCGCGTGCAGCCCGAGGCGGCGGAGGTGCCGGCCCAGGGCAGGCTCCAGGTGCGCGTCGAGGTTCACGCGCCGCGGGTCGGTCGCCATGGCGTCCACGGGTTGTCCCTGGAGGTGCTCGGCAGCCCGGGCTTGTTCGAGGTCCCGCTCACCTTCGCCAACCCACAGGCCATCGAGGTGCTCCCGGCACCCTACGCTCCGATCCTGCACTCCGCGCGCGGCGGCCGCAGCCGGATGAGCTCCCCGGAGGCGCGGTCGGGTCGCGTCGCGGGAGATGGCGTCGAGCTCCGCGAGCTGCGCGAACACCGCCCGGGCGATCCCTTCCGGCGCATCGCCTGGAAGGCCTCGGCGCGGCGCGGCAAGCTGCTGGTCACCGAGAACGAGATCGAGGAGCGCGATCTGGTCTGGCTGCTCGTCGACGCGTCCGTCGAGGGCTGGGCGGGGTCGCCCGGGCAAGCTCCCCTCGACCTCGCCCTGGACGAGGCCGCCGCGATCGTGGGGAGGCACCTCGGACGCGGCGATCAGGTTGGCCTGGGCCTCTTCGGCGCTCGTCGGCTGGCGTGGCTCACGCCGGACCGTGGCCCCAAGCACGCCCTCGAGCTCATGAAGGCGCTCGCCTTCGAGACCGGGTGCTCCGACGCGGATCGGAGCGCTTGGGACGAGGCTCAGCTCGCTCGACATGTCTTCGAGCACCTACGCCCGCTCCAGCCCAGCGTCGCCACTCGCCTGCGCAGCTCGGACCTGGACCAGCTAGCGCGCCGCGCCGAACCGTGGCTCTCGCGGGCTCCCCTGCGCGTCCCGCCCCCGCGAGGTTCCAGCGCGCGGGAGCGCTTCTTCCGCCACTACCTGCTGTCCTACGGCATCCAATCTCCGCCCCACGACACCGACGAGCGCCCCCGCGCCGAAGCCGAGCTCGCCGGGGCGTTGCGCGCGCTGGGCCAACAGCGCCGTCGACCGAGCGTCGTGTACGTGTGGGCCCGCCCCCCGGATCCGTTCCGCAGCGCGACCCTGCTGCGCGCGATTGAGTCCTTTCCCAAACGCATCACGGATCTCCGCTGGTGTTCGATGAGCGAAGCGCGCGCGCTCCCCGAGGGGAACGAGCCCCGCGCGGCCATCGTCCGGGACGCTCTCGGCCTCCGCATCGATCTCGCTCGCGAGATCGGCGAAGCCGAGCTACAGCGCCGAGGCGTCCGACCACGCCCCCTCCGGACCCCATGAATGCGCCGGCCGTCCCGGAGCCTCGGCGCCGTGGCTCCCACGCTCCGCGCGTCCGTCAGCGCGCACCTGGATCGAAGAGCGTCACCGCGCGATCGAGGACGAGCTGCTCCCCCACGATCACCCGCACGTTCCACAGCCCCAGCCGAGCGCCGGGGGGCACCTCGACGGCTTGATCCAGGCGCGCCCGCCCCGATTCGAGCCGCGCCTCGGCGATCCGCTCGATGCGCTGCCCAGCCGTGGTCCGGGAAGGCATCTCGACCTCCCAGCGGACGACCTGCTCCTGAGGCAGCGGCTCGGCGAACGTGAGGCGAAACCCGAACGTGGGACGCTGACCGTCCTCGGGCCACGGCACGCGCCGCAGCTGCTGGACCTGGCCCCCGTAGAACACCCCGAGCTCTGCCCGCACCGGTCCGTCCCCCTCAGGAGGCTCGGGCGCGCACCCGACCAACCCGATCCACGCGGCGCAGCCGAGTGGGCGGAGCCTGCTCAGCACCGCGCTCCTCCGGGCCTGCCACGCTCCGCGAGCGCTCGCGCGAAGGCCGCGAACTGCGAGACCGAGAGGGTCTCCCCCCGCGCGTCCAAATCGACGCCCACCGCTCGGGACACCTCCTCGAGCACGGCCCGCTCACCGAGGCCGCTCCAAGCGTTGCGGAGCGTCTTGCGGCGGCTGGCGAACGCCGCCTTCACGACCCGCCGAAAGACGGGCGTCTCTTCGCTGAGGGACTCCGCTCGCGGTTCGAACACCACGACCGCAGAGTCCACATTCGGCTGCGGATAGAACGCTCCTCTGCGCACGACGAAGGCGCGCTCCACCTCGAACTGTGCCTGGGTGAACACCGTGAGCGCGCCATACTCCGGGGACCTCGGTTGCGCCGCCAAGCGATCGGCGACCTCCTTCTGCACGAGGAACACCGCGCGTCGGATGCCACGCCCAGCCGCGACGGCTCGCTCGAGCAGCGGACCCGTGAGCTGATAAGGCAAATTCCCGGCGATCACGCGGCGCCGAGGGGGGCCCCGGAAGACCGCTTCGAAGTCGACCGCCTTGGCGTCCGCCTCGAGGAGCTCGAGCTGACCCACGCTCAGCGCCCCCGCGAACAGCTCCTGGAGCGGCGCGATAAGATCCCGATCTCGCTCGACCGCCACCACACGGCTCACCCGGGGCAACAGCTGCGCCGTCAAAGAGCCGAGCCCAGCGCCGAGCTCGAGCACCTCCACGTCTACGTGGGGCGCGGACAGCTCGGCGATGCGCGCCGACAAATGCGCGTCCGCCAGGAAGTTCTGACCGAAGGAGCGCTTCGGACG
>JAEWOQ010000017.1 GCA_023460875.1 Pseudomonadota bacterium | reverse complement strand
TGTCGGGGTCTGGCAGCGGCTCTTCGAGGCCGTCAAGCGTTGGGCATGGCGTAGCCGGATCGGGGTTTGGCTCGGCCGCCAGCACGGGCGCTATCTCGCAGAGGTCCTCGAGCTCTTCGAACGTCGCGACTATCAGCAGGCCCTCAGGCGAGCGCTACCTGCGAGCAAAGGGGGCGACGGCGCCGAGCAGACGACTGCGCTTCTTCCCTTCGGCGGCCGCAATGCTCTCGTTCTCGGTGCCGAGCGTGTGCGAGGGGGCACAGTACCCCTCGAGCAGGAGCTCTTCGCGCTGCTGCGCCAAACCTACCGTCGCGCTGCGAGTGACCTGGAGCAACGGGAGCTCTATGTCGAGTCAGCGTTCGTGCTGAGTGAGCTACTCGAGGAAGATGAGGAAGCCGTGGCGCTGCTCGATCGACACGGGTTGTTCGAGAAGTCGGCCCAGTTGGCTGAAGCTCGTCATCTTTCACCTGGTCTCATCGTGCGGCAGTGGTTCCGGGCCGGGCAGCGCGACCGAGCGATTCTCATTGCGAGGCGCGACAACGCCTACCAGGACGCAATGGCGCGGCTAAGGGCCTGGCCCGAGTTGCAGCGCGGTCTCCGTTTGCTCTGGGCTGACTACCTGGCGGAGTCGGGCAACTACGGGGCGGCCGTCGAGTTGCTCGGGCAGGAAACGGAGGCACTGCGTATCGCGGAAGCTTGGCTCGACCGCGCCGTGGCTGCGGGTGGCATCGTCGGGGCACGAGCGCTGGTCCTCAAGGCACTTCAAACACCTGCCGCGTTCGAAGCCGTGCGAGTGAAACTTGCCGATCTCCTGGACGATGAACGGCCCGACGAAGCGGCCTCGCGCGCGGAGTTCGGTCGAGAGCTCATCAAGCGCCTGCGCACGACCCCGACGCTCGAGCTCCGCGCGCTGGCTCGCCAGGCGTGCCGCTCCCTGCTTCGGGATCGCGCCGCCGGCCTGAACGTGCTCGAATCCGAACTACTCCGGGATCTTGCGTTTCAGAGCGGTGACGGTGCGCTGCACGCCGATCTGCCGAGTCTGCCGCGGCGGACGGAGCTTTCCCAGCTCATGTCCGAGCCGGCTCCGCGCGTGTTCGTTCTTCCGGAGGGCGATATCGGTCCAGGTCGTATCTGGGACGCGGTACAGCTCGGCGCCGGGCGGATCCTGGTGGCGAAGGGTGAGGCGGGCTGTTGGCTCTTGTCTCGCGCTGGCAAGCCGATTCACCACTTCGACGTACCTTGCGAGGATCTGGTGATCTCCGATCACGGAAGCCGCGCGCTGGCTGTGGCACGCCGAGGAGACACAATGGTCGTGTCCCTCCTCGACCTGTCCGCTCGACGGGCGGCACGCTACGCCGACCTGCCCTCAGGACCTTTCGCCCGCAGCTTCGGCGGCTCCGAATGGTTCGTGGTTCTCGAACGTCAGGTGCATGCGCTCGACCTTTGCTCGAAGCAGGTGCGTTCCCTGTGGGCGTCGGCGGTCTTGCCGGAGAGGGTCGTGGAGATCGTGCGCACGCCCCTCCAGGTCATCTGGCAACTCGGAAACGGTGAGATCTGGGAGCACCAGCTCGCGCCCGGGCTTCGCTTGCGTCGGCGGGCAACCCCGTCGGAGCGCTGCCTCCTGGCGGCGGGGGGGAGTGCCTGCGCAATCGTCGAGGCGGACGTGGGCGGGGAGCGTCGTATCCGTATCGGGCGAGAGGACGGTACTGGCGCCTTTGATGTCGGCACCGCAGATGGCCTCGATGTACGGATCCTCGACGCGGACCAAGACTGGATCGTCATTCGCGTTCGCCGGGACGAGTCGGCCGTGGTTGACGTCCTCGCGGTGGCACGGGCCGTCCACCGACCGGTGCTTCACCTAAGACTCGAGGGGGTACACCAGGCCACGGCGCGGCTCCGCCAAGGAACGCTGCTGATAGCGGACGATGGGGGACGGATCGAGTTGTTCGAGCTGACCTGTGGCGCGCGCTGCTCGAGCTTGCGGGTTTGATTCTGAAGGCAGCACGAGCAAGCGCGGCATCCTGATCGGCCGTACATGGCGCCAGCGGGATTGTTGTCGGCTCTCGGGCCGCGACTGTAGGCGAAAATGGCTGGGACGTGTGGGGCGCGAGGGCACCCTGTACGACGCAGGAGTGGACAGGGGTGGACACCAGGGGCGGGGCACGGCCGTTTCGGAGCGGTTCTGGCTGGGGGGCTCCTCAATACTGAAAACTACCTCGAACCCCAGCCCAATCCGAGGCCGGAAGCCCAAGGCGCCAGATGCGAGGGTGGCTCCTCGCGTGTGTCGGCATCCGGAGGCCCCGCGCACCGGAAACAGGCGCCCCAGCACGACTCCCAGGTATAGGTTCGCAGTCCGGGGTCCCGCCTGGGGGAGGGGCGCTGCAGTCATCTCGTTAGGTGCTGACCTGCGACGTCGATGAGCGCGGAGAGGTGCGGGGATTGACTTGCCGCCACAAGCGTCAGGCCCAGTGGATCATTCGGGCGATGAAGGAGTTGTGCGGAGCCGACCACGCGGAAGACTTTACGGGTCTCGTCCACAGGCTCGCCCCGTGCCGCCGCTTCCTGGAGGCGGGGCACCAGGGCCTCCGTAGCCTCGTCGGAGAGTCGCTCCAGGACGTCGAGGTGTTCCACATGCTCCGCGATAATCGCCGAAGCGGGGCACGACAAAGCGACCGGGCTGAGGCGGAACTCAACGAGCGGAGTCCCCGTGCGACTGGCCCGTACGTCCGCTTCGAGCAACTGAAGGCTGAGGCAGGAGTCGAAGTACGGATGCAAAAACCGTCGACCGCCGCAAGCGGTGAGATAGATGTTGCTCTTGTGTTCGTTACAATCGTGGCAGGCCGTCACTAGGTTGGCGGAGAGCACGCTGAACTCCGGGAAGACCGACCTGGGGAGGTGGTGGTCCGACTCGTGGTTTCGTCCTCCCGGCCGCTGCTTTAGCCTCAAGCCGCAGTAGGGGCAGTAGCCCTTCGCGACGGCTCGGGTTGCTTCCACGATGGCCCGATCTGCGCCGTTACCCGAGGCGTAGCAGCCATAGAGCAGGTCTCCTAGGATTGACCGCCGCGGCCAAGGTGACGCTCCAACCTTCGTCGGATCACCCTCATGGCGAAGGTACTCTTGGTATCTGGACAACACCGCATCCTCGAGCGCCGACAGCGCGTCTCCTTTCCTCTGCGCCCCCAGATAGGCCCTCCATTGTGCCTCACAGTGGATGTAGGCTGTCGTTGGACAAACGGGCAGGTCGAGCTTCAGCATGTCTAGCTCTTCAGCTTGATCCGCTGCCGCTCGAGGTAGGTCTGGGCCAGCAAGGGAAGCTCCCTGGAACTGAGCACCGACAGGATTTGTTTGTCGGTAAGAGCCTCCTTGGCGAAGCCGCTCAACACTTGCTTCCAATGACTCGACCCGAAATCCGTTTCGAAGAGGTACTCGTCGATGTTCTCCACTGACTCGCCGAACGTCTCGAAGGTCGGACGCTGGAGATGAATCGTGGAGTCGGACCGCTCGATGATCGTCACGAACCTGCTCGGTGTTTCCTGAACCACGATTGGCGAGTGTGTCGCCACGACAGCGAAAGCCTTTCGTTCGGTCAGAAGCACGTTCAGAGCCCGAACGAATCGAGCGACCAAGCTGGGATGAAGGTAGTTCTCTGGCTCATCCAGCAAGACAAGGCTTTGCTGATCCAGGTCGCGGAACAGTCCGGCGAGGATGCCCGCTAGAGCCTTCTGCCCAGCGCTCATCTCGGAGATGGCGCTTCGAGGATCGTTCACGAGCCTTCCGCAGAGGGACTCGTCCTCAAAGATGCTGAGCACGGCCACGCGATCCGATGGCCTCGAGCGGCCTGATGGATCACCGGGCGTGATGTAGAAAGAGAAAACCCCATCAGGAATTTGCCCAGAGGGCTCCTGATGGGGCCGGTTTCCAGTTGTCGA
>JAEWOQ010000016.1 GCA_023460875.1 Pseudomonadota bacterium | reverse complement strand
AGATCGTCTGCGACTACTGCGGGAAGGACTACCGGATCCTCCCGTCGAAGCTGCAGGGGCTCCTGCAAGAGAGCTGACCCACGCGCCGCTCGCGCACCTGGGAGAGCGCGCACCTGGGAGAGCGCGCGGACGCCACGTCGGAGGACTCTCAGAGCTCCAAGCTGAGCTCGAAGTCCTCGGCGCGGTTCGGGACCTCGATGACGCCGCCCTCGAGAGGCAGCGCCACCCCACCGAGGAGGGCGCGCTTCGGCTCGGCGCCGCGGACCGCCACGCGGAACGTCTCACGCCGGAACTCGTCGAAGCCCGAGCCGGCGACCGCCCCGCGGAGCGCGAGCGACGGCCCCGCGCGCTCGAGCGTGAAGGTCGTGTGCCAGTAGCGCCCCTGCGCCCGCCGGGTGGTGACGCCGTCGTCCTCGTGGAGCTCCGAGACGGACCGTCCGTCCTCCGCGGGCACGAACAGCTCGAGGGTGAGCGACTCCGGGAAGTGGTCCATCGTGGTGCGCGGCACGGGGTCGAAGGTCGGGACCACCGCGCCGCCCCGCACGAACAGCGGGATCCTGTCGAGGGGCGCCTCCGCGGTGACGAAGCGCGCGCCCCGGTGCACGGTCCCCCCGTACCAGTCGATCCAGCTGCCCTCCGGCAAGTACACGTTGCGGGCGGTCACCCCGGGCGAGAGCACGGGCGCCACGAGGAGCGCCGAGCCGAGCAGGTAGGCGTCCTCCGTGTCCCGCGCCTGGCGATCACCCTGGAAGTGGTACAGCAGGGGCCGCAGCACGGGGGCGCCGCTGCGGCTCGCTTCGACGAAGGTCGAATAGATGTACGGCAAGAGCCGGTAGCGGAGCTCGATGGCGGCCCGACTCGCCGCCTCGACGCCGCCCCCGAAGGACCACGGGTAGTGATCCGCCTCACCGAGGCTGTTGTGATAGCGACAGAACGGCGTCAGCGCCCCGTGCTGGATCCAGCGCGCCGCGAGCTCGGCGCTCGCTCTGCCGGCGAAGCCCGTGACGTCCGCGCCGACGAAGGGGTGACCGGACACGCCGAGCCCCGCCAACATCGGCACGCTCACCTCGAGGTGCGGCCAATCCGACTGATTGTCTCCGGTCCACAGGGCGGCGTGGCGCTGTATGCCCGCGGACCCCGCGCGACTGAGCAGGAACGTGCGGAGCTCGGGGCGGGCCCGCTCGAGGCCCTCCTGGGTCGCCATCGCCATGAGCAGGGCGTACCCGTTGTGGAAGCGCTCATGGGGATGCTCCGCGTCTTCACCGAAGCGCATGGCGAAGGGCGGTACGTCGCCCGTGGCGGGCTCGTTCATGTCGTTCCAGATGCCCGCGAGGCCGACCGCCGCGTGACGACCGATCAGCTCTCCCCACCAGCTCCGCACCGCGGCCCGAGAGAAGTCCGGGAACACCGTGCGCCCCGGCCAGACCTGCCCCACGTACTCGGCGCCCGACGCCGTCTTGCAGAAGTACCCCCGCGCCCTGCCCTCGTCGTACACCGGGTAGCCCGGCTCCAGCTTGACGCCCGGATCGACGATGGTGACCACGCGGAACCCCTCGGCGCGGAGCTGCGCCATCAACGCGGGCGGATCGGGGAAGCGCTCCCCGCTCCAGCTGAAGACGCGGTAACCGTCCATGTACCCGATGTCGAGCCACAGGACGTCGCAAGGCAGCCCCCGAGCGCGGTACTCCGCCGCCACCCGCTCGACGCCGCCCGCGTCATAGTCGTGGTAGCGGCACTGATGGAGCCCCAAGGCCCACAAGGGCGGCACCTGAATGCGCCCCGTCAGCTCCGTGTACGCCTCGAGGATGTCGGGCAGCCTCGGCCCGGCGAAGACGTACTCGACGTACTGGCCTCCCGCGAAGTGGTAGCGGACCAAGTCCCGGTGGCTGAACTCGAAGCGGCCCGCGTAGCCGTTGTCGACGAAGAAGCCGCTGAGATCCGCGTCCGTCCCGCGCTCGCGGCAGTGCTGAAAGAACGGGATCGACACGTAGTAGGGATCGAAGCTCGTGCTCGTGGCCGGCGCGGGCGAGGCCACCTCCTCGAGCCGATTTTGCCGCACCACGCCCCGGTGGAGCACGTCGACGTTCCAGAGCACGAAGTCGCGACCGCGTCGGTCGAACTTCCCGGTCTTCTCGCCGAGGCCGTAGATGGAGTCGTGCGGCGCCGCGCGCCGTGTCACGACGAACTCGTCGTTCAACCACAGGTAGCCGCGGGGCTCGCCGCGCTCGTCCGTGGCGTCCTCGAAGATCACCGTTCCGTCACGGCGGCGGGCCGCGAGGGCGAAGCGGTCTCGGCGCACCTGCAGGATCAGCGCCTCGGTCTCGAGCAGGAGCAGCTCGCCCTCCTCCCTCAGCTCGAAGGGCGCGGCGCTCGCGCCTCGGGCGACGCAGGCGAACGTGGGGCGCTCGTCGAAGGTCCCTCCCCGCGAGATGGCGAGGCGGAGCACGTCGGCGCGCACCACGTCGACGCGGCAGCGCTCCTCACCGACCTCCAGGAGCAAGCCCGTCCCCGTGCGCGTGACGGAGCGCACGCTCCCCAGTGTCATGAAGTACCTCGTGTCCACCCGTGTCACCTGGCCCTCCTGCGCCCTTCCATTCGTGCCGCCTCCCCGTCGCGCCGCATACCGATGAGCTCCCGTTCCGCGGGCTTGCCTCCGCGCGCGTGCCCCTCTTCGAGCCAGGACGGCCGGACTCGCCGAGAGCCAAGGCCCTGGGTTGCGCGGGGTTGCGCCCGGATCCCCGGACACTGTCCGCCCTTGACCGCATCGAGGGGCGCGGTTTGGGCGGCTTTACCCCGGCAGCGCCCCTCTGGTATGGGGCCGCAGTGAGACGGCGCCGGCGCAAGGGAACACTGGCCTGGACCAGCTCGACCTACTTCGCCGAGGGGCTGCCGTGGTCCCTGCTGCACCAGGTGGCGGCGGAGTATTTCACGGCGATCGGGCTG
Source organism: Pseudomonadota bacterium (assembly GCA_023460875.1). Classification (GTDB taxonomy): domain Bacteria; phylum Myxococcota_A; class Polyangia; order Polyangiales; family Polyangiaceae; genus NIC37A-2. The sequence goes on along the minus strand of JAEWOQ010000016.1, from coordinate 3,011 downwards.
CGCCCGGCCCAGGTGGGCTACACGTCGCTCCTCCACGGGCCGACGTTCCTCAAGCTGCTGTGGAGCCCCATCGTCGAGCTGTTCGGCACCCTGAGGACCTGGATGATCGGCACCCAGGCGCTCCTCGGCGTGGCGGTCGGCGTGTTGGCGTTCCTGGCCCATTGGGCGGTCGGCGAGGTGAGCGCCGCGGGCCCAGACGCCGTGAGCGGCGCGGGCCTCTCCCCCACCGCCTGGATCTGGATCGTCCTCGTGGTGATCGGGGTGCTGTCGGCGACCCACGACATCGCCTGCGACGGCTACTACATGGAAGCGCTCGACGCCGAGGAGCAGGCGCGCTTCTCCGGAGTGCGGGTCGCCGCGTTTCGCGCCGCCATGCTCGTGGGGTCCTCGGGGCTCGTGTTCCTCGGGGGCCTCTTCAACTGGCTGGTGGGGTTCGGCGTGGGCGCCGTCCTCTTGCTCGGCTTGGCCCTCGCTCACCGCCGCTTCCTCCCCCGGGCGGCTCCATCACCGGAGGTGGTGCCCCAAGCCGCGGCGGACGACCTCGCCGCCGCCAGTGCGCCCGAGACGAGCGCGCCCGAGACGAGCGCATCCGAGACGAGCGCATCCGAGGCGAGCGCATCCGAGGCGGCGACCTCGACGCAGCCGAAGCGGCGCTCCCTCCGGCACGTGGCCGCGGCCTACAGCAGCTTCCTGCGCCAGGATCGAGTGCTGCTCGTGGTCGCGTTCTTGCTCACCTACAAGATGGCGGACGTGCTCATGTTCTCCATGTCCAAGGTGCTCCTCGATCGCGAGCTCGGCATCGGCACGGATCTCCGGGGCGGCTTCATCAACACCGCCAGCACCGTGGCGAGCATCGCCGGAGCCATGCTGGGCGGCGCCTGGATCTCTCGCCGTGGTCTACGCGCGACCCTGCTCCCCATCACGTTGCTGATGGCCGTCACGGAGCCGCTCTACGCGCTCCTCGCTCAGTTCGCGCCCGTCCTCGACATCGCCATCGACGGCGTGCCGGTGACGCTCCGCACGCTGGACTTGTCCGCCCACGCGTTCACCCTGGGCTTGGCCACGCTCACCCTCGTCATCGAGCAGCTCTGCGGCGGGATGGCCACCGCAGCCCAGATGGTGTTCATCATGCGGCGCTGCCACCCGAACCACAAAGCCGCCCACTTCGCCTTCGCGACGGCGATCTACTCCGCCGCGCAGATGGGCGTCGGAGCTTACAGCGGCCGCCTCTACGAACAGGTGGGCTCCGTCACCTACTTCTGGATCGTCTCGGCCCTCACCCTCCCCGCGATTGCCCTGTCCTTGCTCGTGCCCAAGGACGGACCCGCGCTCCGGACCTAGTCGCTCTCTGGCGGCCCACCTGCGCGGGCGGAGCACCGCGCCCTCAAGCGACCGCTACCACTACCTGCTCACGGGTGCCCTGGGGCGTCACGAGCTCCACCTCGTCTCCGACGCGGCGCCCCACCAGGGCGCGCCCCAGAGGAGAGCGTGGAGTGACGATCGTGAGGGAGCCGCCCGGAGCGTCGATCTGGATGCCTCCCCCCGCGGGGGCCATGAAATAGGAGCTCACGACGCCGGCTTCGTTCTCGAGCTGCACCAACGCGGAGGCGCCGATCGGGGCGTCGGCGGCGAACGCCCGCAGGGGGAAGCCGCGGACCTGGCCGATCGCCTCCGTCAGCTCGACGACCCGCTCCGCCTGGCCGCGCGCCAGGTACGACGTCTCCGTCGAGCGCATGTCCTTGATGCCTTCGGGGCGGCTCTCCTCGTGGGTCGCCCCTTCGTGGGTCGCCTTCTGAGCTGCTCGCACCACCGCGAGTCGCTCCTCCAGGTCCGCGAGGAGCGCGTCGCGGAGCGCGGCCTTGTCCAAGATCGAGAGGTCCATCGAGGCCACTCTACCCCGCCGAGGCGTCGCGCCGCAGCCTCGCTCTGGACACGCTCGACGGCCATCGTAGGCTCCTTGCGTGCTCATCCGCTGCCCCATCTGTCGCAAGGAGCTCGAGGTCCCGGACGATCATCCGTCTCGCCCCTTCTGCTCCCCGCGCTGCAAGAAGATCGACTTGGGCAACTGGCTCGACGAGAAGTATCGCTTGCCGCGCCCCCTCCTCCCCGAGGATCTCGAGCGGGCGGATCTCGCCCACTCGGGGTTGAGCGAAGAAGAGCTCTTGGAGAAGCTCCTCCAGTCGTCGAGCCCTCCAGACGGGAAGCGCTCCCCGGACTGACCGCGGCCCGCCGCGCGCGCCCTCCTGAAACGGCGACGTGACCCGCAGGCCCGCAGCCACAGCCACAGCCACAGTCCGCAGACGACGGGGCGCCGAAGGGGCGGAGCAGCCTGGCTGGACGTGCCCGCGACGCCGGAGTATCGCTCCGTCCGAGCGTCATGGTCCCCCCCGACGCTCGTTTCCTTGGAAGGACAATGGCCTCCCCGTCGACCACCGGCGACGCTTCCCCGTCGAGCTCGCGAGCGAGCTCCGCGGTCCTCGGCGGGCGCGCCGTCGATCTCCTCTTGTTCGCCAGCGTCGTCGGGGCGCTGCTCCTGCACGCCTCCCATTACTATCCGTTCTTCTCCGACGACGCGCTGATCAGCCTGCGCTACACCCAGCGCCTCTGCGCAGGGGAGGGCCTCACCTGGACGGAGGGGCGCCCCGTCGAGGGCTACACGAACCTCCTCTGGGTCATCCTCAACGCGCCGGCGACCTGCGTCGGGCTCGACCCGATGTGGTCCGCGCGTGTGCTCGATTTCATCGGCGCGGCGGTCGCGGCGCTCGTGATTGCGCTGCCCGTCCAGGGCGCCTGGAGGCCGACCTGGGAGCGGGCGGGCACGGGCAGCGTCCTCCTCCTCGCCTGCGGCCCGGTAGCGGCGTGGGCCATCGCGGGGCTCGAGCATGGCTTCATGTTCGGGGTCCTCGCGCTCGCCCTCCACTTCACGCGCGAGGCGGGTCCTCCGACGACGCGGAACGCCTGGCGCGCCGGGCTGCTCTTCGGCGCGCTGGCGCTCCTGCGCGCGGACGGAG
>JAEWOQ010000015.1 GCA_023460875.1 Pseudomonadota bacterium | reverse complement strand
CCCTCACCCCTGGGGGCGCGCGACGTTCGCAGCACCACAAGGCGCCGCTTAGTTATCCAAGACCATGCCCACGTCGACGGTGTTCCCGTCGAACTTCACGCTGGCTCCGGAGATCGCGACGCTCGCTGGGCTCAGGGTCACGCTCGCGCCGCCCATGGTGATGCTGAGGGAGACCGTCGCCTCGATGACGACGTTCTTGGCCTTCACCGTCGTTACCCCGCCCACCGTCTCCGAGTAGCCGATGGTGGCGCTGTCCGTGGAGTCGCCGTCGACCTTCACCAACAGCGCGCCCCCGGTCTGCGCCGACAACAGCCCTGCCTCGACGCCTCGGTTGCCCTTGGCGAGGATGACCTTGGCCGCCCCGGTGGTCTCGGTGCGCGCTCCGCCGATCAGCAACGAGCGATCTGCGGCGGTCATCTGGATGTAGGCCGCGCCGACGTCGTGGGTGTAAGCGCTCACGGTGGAGTCGCTGACGTCGCCGACCACGAGGTTGATGTCGTTCCCGCCGACGGTGCTGCTGCTGTCCCCGGTCACGGTGCGGCGGTGATCGCCGCCGATCGAGTGCATGCGGTTGCCGCCGATGGACAGCGAGTGGTCGCCGCCGACGTCGTCCACCATCAGCGCAGACACGGAGACCGTCTGGTTCGCGCCCACCTCGATGCTCTGGTCGGCTCCGACGGTAGAGCTCACGCTGTCGAGCACCGCCATCGTCTGGTTGGCGCCGACCTGCACCGACTGATCGTTGCCGATCGAGAGCGTCGCGTTGTTGCCGACGTTCACGCTCATGTCGTAGGAGGCGTTGAGGAACATCTGCTCCTCTCCGGCCACGTCGCTCATACGCAGCTCGTTGCTGCTGCCCCCGCCGGGCGTCGTCGCCGTCTGGAGCGATGAGCGCGCCGCGTTCGCCGGCAGCGCGTAGGGCGGCGGTGTGAGGCCGTTGTAAAGCCGCTCGACGACGACAGGCTGGTCGACGTCACCTTCGGCATACCGGACCGCCACCTCCCAGCCCACGCGCGGCAGCAGCATGGAACCCCCGGTGGGCATCTGCGACGTGCGCATCCACCAGCTCGAGTGCTCGTCGCTCTTACCCTGCCGATCCCAGAGGAACTGCGCCACGACCCGGCCTTGCTCGTCCGTGTGGATCTCCTCCCCGGCAGATCCGGTCGTCATCGCCAGCTGGATGCCCGCGGCCACGCGCGCCGCCGGGCGTGGCTCGGGGCGCAGCACGGTCGCCCCCGGCACCGCCTCGAAACGGCAGACATGGTGCTCCCGCTCCGTCTCGTCGCCCACGGCGAACTGGCGTCCCACGCTCCCGGAGTACTGCAGCCGGCTGACGATGCACGTGCCGTTCAAGCGCTCCCAGGGATGACCGACGATCTCGAAGGAGTGACCGAGCTCCAGGTGCAGCGCTCCGGTCTCCCCGTTCACGAGGTGGCGATCGACCTCGAGGGACTCCCGGAGCCGCGTCGCCTGCGCCTCGACCTCGTCCGGCTCCGTCGCGCGGGCGGGGAACGCGTATACCTCGAGGCTGGCGTCGTCCTCACAGCCGTCACTGACGGACTCCAAGCTCAGGCTGGGGCGCTCGGGGTCGTAGTCGCGGGCGGTGACTCGACCGGAGCGGATCCGTGAGCGACGCGAGAGCTGGGAGATGTCGTCTCGGCTGCCGTCGGCCCCGAAGCTCGTGGTGAACGGCAGCGCCGTGGCCCCACCGGCGACCTCTCCAAAGCCGGTGCCCTCGTCCCCGAACAGCACCTTCTCGTCCTCATCCGGATCGTGGACGCAGCCGAAATAGATGCCGGCTTCCGCGAGGAGCCGCTGACAGAACTCGAGGTCCGTCTCCTGGTGTTGGACGACGTACTTGCGCACCGGATGGGTGCCCACCAGCTGCCACTCCTGACGCGCCGCGTCCACACCCCCCGCCACGAGGACCTGGCGGACGATGTCCGGCACGGCGAGATCCTGGAACACACGGCTGGCGCGCCGCGCCCCCAGGCGCCAGAGGCGCGGGCGCACCTCGAAGGTGGTCATCGCGGCTCCGCTGACGGACTGCTCGACGGAGACACGCACGATCTCGCCGGTGAAATGGAGCGCAGCCTCGTCGCTCAGGCGACGCAGCCGGAAACGCGCCTGCGCGTCCACGAGCGCCTCCGGCCGCTCCGGAGCCGTGTCAGGGATCACTGCGCGACAGTGCAGCCGATCGACGGCGCCCAAGCGCCGCTGCAGATCGTAGCTCAACACCGAGAAGCGCAGCGAGCCGACCGTCAGCTCGGCCTCCATGCGACCCGCCTGTGCCATCAACCACCCACCTTCAGTTGACCGCCGGTCTTCTTGATGAGGCCGGCCTTCACCTGGATCTTGGAGCCCTTCAAGGTGATGGGGCCACCCGCCAAAGTGACCTCGCTGCCGCCTGCTTTGAGCTTCGCATTCGCGCCCAACACGGACACCACCAACCCCTTGACCACGTAGTCGCCGCCGATCTTTTGGTTGTGCGCGGCGCCCACGAGGCGCGTCGTCGCGCCGTCGCTCGAGTTCGAGTCGTCGCCTTTGACGATCTGCACCTCCGCGCCGGCGATGGTCCGCGCCTTGGCCCCCGCGACGACCTCCCCGTGGCTGCCCCCCGTCACGTGCACGCGGACCGCGCCGACGGACGACGACGACGTCGCGAGGTAGTTCTCGGCGATCGCGCCCACCGCCGCGGTGAGCTCCACGGCGCCCACCTTGCGCGCGAAGGTCCCCTGGACGTTGCGCCGCTCTCCGTTCGAGATGGTCGTCTGGTTGCCGGCCACCATCTGGCTCCGCGAACCCGCGATCTGCTCGAGGAAGTTCGCCTCGGCGTCATGCTGATCGTTCGCGCCGATGGTGATGCTCTGATCTCCTGCGACCTTGAGGGTCGAGTGGGCGCCCACGCTCGCCGATTGGTTGGACCCCACGTTGACCGTGTCGTTCACCCCGACGGAGCGGGACAGGTTGCTCGCGATGTGAGTGTCGTCGTCGACGCCGACCTCCTCACTCTGATCGTGCCCGGTGGTCATGTTCAGGTCCTTCTGGGCCTTGATCGAGAAGCCCTGACTCCCGCCGGTGTCGCACATCGTGATCGCGTTCGAGCCAGCACCTCCCGGCGACGACATGCTCGTCAGCGAGCCCGACGCGCGCCCCGCGGGCAGCGCGATGGGCGGCGCGTTCTCGCCGTTGTAGACCCGGCCCAACACGACGGGGCGGTCGGGATCCCCCTCCAGGAACGCCACGGACACCTCCCACCCGATGCGCGGAAGGATCATCGAACCGCCGAGGGGCACCTGGCACGCGCGGATCCAGCAGCTCGAGTGCTCGTCGTGCTGGCTGACGCGATCCCAGAAGAAGCGCACCTTGATGCGGCCGTACTCGTCCACGTGGATCGACTGGGACGGGCTGCCCGCGGGCCCCGTGACCACCGCGGTCTGGATGCCCGCGATGCGCGGCCGCCGGGCGCGGCGCGGCGGCAAGTAGGGGGTCCCCTCGGGCACGCCCCGGAAGCTCACGTCGCAGCTGACGTTCTTGGAGCTGTCGTCCACCGCCTGGTGCCCGCGCGTCGTGGCCTCCGTCAGCACGTAGGTCCCGTTCAAATCGTCCTCCGCGGCGCCGTCGACGGTGATGCGCGCGCCCACGGACAAGCCAGGCGCCTCGCTCCGCCCCTCGCAGACGTCCGCGTCGTGACGGAGCTGGCGGAGCCGCGCCGACGCACGCACGTTGCCCTCGGCGGCGGCAGTGAAGCGACCTGGATAGTCGAAGTGAACCGCGGGCCACCGATCGTCCGCGGGCAACTCCGACTCGGGAGGCACCTGGGGATTTTCGAAATCGTAGTCCCGCAGGGTCAGGTGGGTGCAGCGCAGCGCGCGGCGCCGCGAGAAGGAATGTAACGGCTCTCCGAAAGCCAAGACCCCCTGAGACAGACTATGAGGGACGGGATCACCGGCTTGCTCGAAGGCCGCGGGTGCGTCCGCCACGATCATGCGGTGGCCGTCCTCGTCGTGCACGAAGAAGTAGAAGAGCCCCTCCTCCTCGAAGAGGCGCTGCACGAAATTGAGCGCGCTCTCGCGGTACTGCACCACGTACTCCCGCGGCGCATAGCTCCCGGACACCTCGAAGGTCACGCGGTCCATGAACCCCGCCTCCGTGAACAACGTCTGGGCGATGTCCAGCACGCTCTCGTCCTGGAAAATGCGGGAGTTCACCCGATAGCTCAGGGCCCACAGCGCCGGTCGGATCTCGAAGGAGAAGTGCAGCTTGCCGGCGCGCGCCGCGACGAAGCTCACCTCGGCCACGACGCCGTCGAACCAGCGTCGCGCTCCCTGGTGGTTCACCACCTCGAGCAACATGCGCTTGCGCAGACACCCGTCCACGTCGAAGTCGGCGTCGCTCGTGCAGAAGTCGACCCGCACCTGGTACGGCTCCGACATCACCTCCGTGGCCAGGTATGACGTCACCAGGACGTCGATGGGGAGCCCGTCCCCATGCAAGCCGAACTGCGCCGTAGATAGCCCGAGCAGGTTCACGATCGACGAGCTTAGCGGAGAACCACCCTCTGGGTCGAGGTGCGCGGCGCCCAGGATCCCGAGGGAAGACCCGTGAGGATGCCGCCGTAGATCTTGGATCGATCAGAAACGTCCGGAGAGCCCCGCGGAGCCGAGCCCGACCCACGGACGGACACCTGGCTTCAGCTCGGCGGACCTCGACGCCGCGTCCTCGGACGACGAGTCACCGAGCAGGAGCAGCGTCACGCCGGTGGCGATGCCCACGACGCCCACGCCGAGCCCGACGAAGGACAGGGCGCGTGTGGATCCCGCGTCGTCGTCGAGGGCCGTGATGTCCTTGACCTGTGCGTCCGTGCACCCAGGGTTGCAAGCGGCGAAGGTGTTGTCCGCGTCGTTGCTCAGGCTGTTCGCCTGGGCGAAGAACAAAGCGCCCACGCCGACACCAATCGCGCCCACGCCGAGCGCCGAGTAGGCGATGATCTGACGCCCGCTCGGCCCGCTGTCAGGGGTCGCCGCCGTGGCCTGCGCGGGAGCCGAATCTGCCGGCCCTGGCGCCGCCGCCGCTTGGCTCGGCCTCAGCGTGAGGATCACCGTCTCTTGCCCGCCCTCTTTGATCGTCACCATGTTGCGGGAGCTCTCGCTGCCCACCGCGGTGGCGTAGAACTCGTGCGCCCCCGGGTTGACCGGCCGGGGAATGCCCACCAGCGCCGACGGGACCTCGCGATCATCCATGAAGACCTGCAGGCCGTCGGTCTTCCCCCCCTGGACCACCACGGTGATCTGGGGAATGCGGGGCTCCAGCAGATCGAGCTCCTGCTCCGCGTCCTTGCGGGTCTGCGCCAGCACCGGGTTGGCGCGGGGCGGCAGCCCCTCGTTGATGATGGCCAGATAGCCTTCGCGGGCCTCCACCAGGCGGCCCAACTTGGCCTGCGCTCGGGCGATGTAGAGAAGGTGCGGGGTCGCGTGAACCACCGCCTCGGCCCGCCGGAAGAGCTCGATGGCGTCCTCGTAGCGCCCCGCGTCGAAGGCATCTGCCCCGGCCTCCGCTGCCGCGCGCGCCCCCGCCCTCTCCTCCGCGGTCTGAGCGTGGACCAGGCCGGCCGAGGACAGGAGCAGCGAGGCTGCAATCGTAGCGCTGAAAAGCGGGCGAAGTGCAAGGATCATGGCGCCCGGCATGCTAAGTGGGGGTACGCTCCACCACAACCTCTTTGACCCTCGTCCGGCGGGGTCGAGTACGATTCTGGGGGACGACGCCCCAGACCTCTCCGTACCCGTCCAGGGCGACTCACCCCCTCTCGCACCATGCTCCTGGAACCTGACCAGCTTCTCGACGGGAAGTACCGCATCGTCCGCCTGCTCGGGCAGGGCGGCATGGGCGCCGTGTACGAGGGCCATCACGAGCTGATCGACCGCCGCATCGCGATCAAGACGCTGTTGCCGAGCATTCAGGAAGAGGCGAGCGTCATCCGCTTCGAGCGCGAGGCCCGCGCGGCAGGGCGCATCGGCAACGACCACATCCTCGAGATCTACGACATCGGGTCCTTGGCGGACGGCGGCCGCTACATGGTGATGGAGTATCTCGACGGGGAGACGCTCTCCGATCGCATCCGGAAGCGGCAGCGCCTCCATCCGGCCGAGGTCGTCCACATCGCCCTGCAGCTGCTGAACGGGCTGGGCGCGGCTCACGGCGCGGGCGTCCTGCACCGGGACCTCAAGCCCGACAACATCTTCCTCGTCGGCACCAAGGCGGGGATCCGCGACTTCGTGAAGATCATCGATTTCGGGATCTCAAAGTTCAACCTGGGCAAGGACGAGATGCGCATGACCGCCACCGGCATGGTGGTCGGCACGCCCTATTACATCGCCCCCGAGGTCGCCAAAGGCCTCGGCGACGTCGACCACCGCGCGGATCTCTACGCCGTCGGGGTCATCCTCTACGAGGCGCTCGCCGGGCGCGTGCCCTTCGACGCGGACAACTTCAACAACCTGCTGTTCAAGATCGTCCTCGAGGAGGCCCCCCGACTGACGACCCTCGTGCCCGACCTCGACCCGGCCCTCGCCGACCTCGTGCACCGGGCCATGGCGCGCGAGAAGAACGAGCGCTTCCAGACCTGCGCCGAGCTGGCCGAAGCCCTCCAGAGCTGGGCCACGGCGGTCGGCATCACGCTGGGCGGCTTCGAGGCCCCGACGGGCATCGGGCGGGCGAGCCACGTCTCCGTCTCCGGCGTCGCTGGCCTCCCCACGGGCGAGCAACAGACCTTCGGAGGCGGCGCGTCGGCTCAGCACGCCCCTCTCCAACACACCGCGCTCCAGCACACCGCCGGCTCCTCCACGATCCAGGCGCCAGTGGTCCGCGCCGCGACCCCGGGCGCCTTCGGCGCCTCACAAGCCGTCGAGGTGCAGCGCACCAAGCGACCGCTGGGGCTGCTCTTGGGAGCCGGCGCGGGCGTCGTCGCCCTCGCCGCGGTCGTGGTCGTGGCGTTGTCCGGCGGCGCCGAAGACGAAGCGGCAGCGGCCGCCAGCGCGCAAGGCGTCGATACCCTGGATCCAGCGGCGCTCGTCGCCTCCGACGACACCAACCAACCAGCCGCGCCCGCCGCAGACACCACCGAGCCCGCCGCAGACGTCCCTTCACCGCCTGCGAACGAGCAACCAGCGGCCGACCCAGCACTCGACGCAGCTAAGACGGCCGACGCCTCCGCCGACAAGCCACAGGACGCACCGCCGCAGCCCACCAGCGACGCGACCGCCTCTCCACGGCCGACCAGCGATACGTCCGCAGCCTCGACGACGGCCCGTCGTGCCCCGACGCCGACCCGCGCCACTCCCCCGCGCCCCGCCCCCGCTCCCGAGCCGACGACCACCGAGCGCTCGCGCCGGAATTTCGGGTATTGAGCGGGGGGGCGTCGGCAGCAGGTACCCCCGCCTGCACCTCCGCCCCGAGCCGGCATCGCGCACGACCGGCACCACTCGCCCGCATCGTTTGGGACCCGTCTCGCGGCCCGAGCGACGACCGACCAGGAGCGCGTACCCGAATGCACACGGCTGACAGCAGACAGCCGCTGGCCACCATGCAGCCTGCCTGATAGGTGGACGATAGATGTTCGTATCGCGGCTCTGTCTCCTTCTCGTCCTCGCGTCTGTCGGCTGCCGCGGTGGTAGCCTCGGGCAGGACTCCGGGGAGAAGCCTCATTCTGGCTCCAGTGCTGTCGCACCAAGCACCGTTGTCCCCGAGGTCGCTCCACCTCCCGCTTCCGCGCCGCCCCCCGCGAGCACGCTCCCCCAGCTGAAGCCGATCGCCCCAAAACCCTTTCCGGAAGGCGCCACCGAGCAAACGGTCTGCGAGGCGATCGACTCCAAGGAACCCGACCTTTGGGTGCGCTTCGGGCACTTGGTCCCCGCGTATCTGATTGGCGCCATCTACATCCTCGAGGCCGGCCCCGAACTCGAAGAGAAGATCTACCAGTACATCGGCCGCGACTACGTCTACTCCTACCACTCCCAGCTAGACAGCTGCAGGGGAGAGCTCACCCTGCTCTATATTCGCACCATGTTCGAAGAGTCCGAACTCGACGGCAAGCCCTTCGGACGCAAACACCTGAGCGACGAGTTGGAAAGACACCTAGGGGTGAAGACGCGTGAGAGTTTTCAGTTCATCAACGATGACAAACGCCTCTCCGAGTATTGCCGAACGAACGCCGCGCTGTGCGAACAGCTGTTCCTTCTCGATCGAAGCAACAGAGGCAGAGGCCTTTGTGTATTCGCCCTCGCCGCCGCCGGGGCAGACGCATCTGAGAAGACGTACGGGGCACGTTGCGCAAACCTGCCTCCTGACCAAAAGGTTTGCGCCCGTCTAGACCTCGATGATTTTGAGCAAACGAAGTGCAGCTGCCGCATTCGTGAGGCTCTCGAGCTGCCGTTAGGTCCCCAGTGCGAACGCGCCCTTTCAGAAAACTGACCTATCGTCAAGCGAACGTACCTTTCGCCCCAACTGGCCCGCCTCCACGACCAACACTCTGAGATGCATACTCCGCGCAACGGCACTTGGCACAACCAAGACCGACTCTGACGAACCCTCATCAGCACCCCCCTCGACATGCAACTGAACGAAACAGTTCAAGGAGTCGAGCTCCATGAACCAGCCCAGATCATCGCGGAAGGGGTCGCGTAATCGAAACCGCACATCAAGCACGTCCCTTCCGTCAATTTTGTGAACTTTCACAGCCTTCTCCTCCTTGAAGTTCCCTCCGTAATCGATCAGTCGCGCTCCCCCCACCCCGATTTCTACCGCCGCAGCACCTTCGACTTCCCTGGCGGGCGTCCGAGAAGCCTGGTGACCTGCGACATAAACAGCTTTATACAGCACACGAAACCATGACTTGATCCGAAGACTCGACGGCATCAACCGCAACGTTCCATCTGACGCGAGACTCGGCCCCGTCGACGCAGCCCCAGTCGCCTCAAACGAATAGAAAACCTGCTGAAACGCCTTAAGCTGCCGCCTGAGACCCCCAACCGCATTGGGGTTCCACTCCGCGAACGTACCACCACTCAACGCCCAGCCAGGAGCAACGTTCGCACGCCCCTTCAGACGACCAAACGCGCAAAATTTGAGCATTGTATCCAGCTCGGTATCTGCCGCAAAAACCGACCAAACGAACCCAGCCACACTGATCCCAGTACCGACGCCGATGGTCCACAGAGCAAATGGACCCGTCGTTCCCGACACGAGGATGATGGTTGATCCAGCCCCAACTAGGAGAGCACCAACTCCCTCCGTCATGTGAGCCATCGCCTTGTCCCAGTCGCCCTTATCGATCTCTTGAGACGCAGCAAGCGACGCACTCGTAAGCGACGCAACCGCTCCCAGCAAGCCTAAAGTTCCGGAAACTCGATTACCAAGCAGGGCCCCTCCCAAGTTGATCTTTCCAGAAAACCGGTCGCGCAAAGCCTGCACCGCGGGAAGCGTAGTCCCTGCGTCTATGATCCCGAGAGAAGCGCCAGCAAGGTCACTGATGGCCATATGCTTGGCACGTTCATCCCCCTGCTCCTGCAGGGCACTACGAAGACTTGCGTAAGCCAAGCCGAAGTTGAGAACGGCACAAATCCTATTAACGTGATCAACCGAGAGCTTCGTTCGCTGGAAGACCTCACGGTTCCCAACACCGAGAACAAGCGACCGAGTTGGAACACTTACGACCGTCGTCTTCACTTCCCTCGGGAGCGTGACCTCGAACGGCACATCGTCTAGGCGCACCCTCAAGAATCCGTCATGAAAAACAAACGAAAGCCGCTTCACGAAAAGCTCGAGGTCCTGAGCCAACGAAGTAGTCGGATTACGCCCACGAACTACCCTCTGCTTGACCGCAAGCGCGGCAGCAAGGAATGCAGTCCACGCACCGAACACTTGAATCGAGACCTTTCCCGCAACTACCCTTTGCTCGCTCGATGACTTCGAGCCTCGGAATACGTATTCCGAAATCACGTGCACGACACCCGAAGGAACGGGCGACATCCCCACTTCAGTTCGCCGCCGCAGGTCACACAGATACGCAACGCCGCGAGTGGACTCGACTAGACGAGCCAAAGCACCGTTCACCGAACCCACATACAGATCGTACCCCTCGGCAGGCTTTGAGTCGTTCCTCAGCCAGAAATCGTCAGACAAGGCAAACACCTCGCTCTCCAGCCAAGCGATCAAGTTGTAAGCGGCGCGCTCTCGTTCGAACGCGAGATCGTTCAAGAAGCTTTCATGCTCCTCAAGGAAAGCCTCAGGAAACCCTGGGTCGAGATTGTCGTCGAAAACCGAGGCCATCTTAGGCGCAACCTTCTTGAGAGCAATCAGGTTATCCGCCACCACCTTCTTCAGACGTTGGAGCTCTCCTCGTTCACGAGCCACCTTCTCGTCCTCCGTGCGAGGTGGCGGGCGCTCGAACCGCTGCGATGCGGCAAGAAAATTGTCACAAGCTTCGCTGAATTTTCGGGCAAGGTTGTCAGCGATCAGGATGGGGTCGATTACGGGAAATACCCACCGAGCATTCGCCGGAGTCTCCTCCCCGACCTCGCCTTCTACCCCAAGGGCCATCCCAGTTCCAAATACCGGAACACCCGCGGGACGCCGCTGCTCGAGTTCGTGGACAGCCTCCAACGAGATGAGAACCGGTGCAGCCACCGCATAAGCGTCACCTTGTAAATCGCCACCAATGAGCTCCGGCTCGACAACCGATGAGTGCTCGAAATTATCAAGCTGTGCGAACGTAGGTTCAAGCCCGGAATCGACCGCGTTCTTGTAGGGGCGTGGATGGCCCATGGAGCTTTGTCACGCGGCAGCGACCACCTCGGCAGTGTAGCGGCGTGAGAGGTGGGCCCAGAAGCTAGGGAGCCGGTGGCTTTGGTGGAGGGCTCGGAGCGTGAGCACGC
>JAEWOQ010000014.1 GCA_023460875.1 Pseudomonadota bacterium | reverse complement strand
CCATGCGGTCGTCCATCACGAGCACGCTCGTCCATCACCTTGTGGTTGGCGCGCTATTGATCAATCGACCGCACCGTGTCGATTGGGGGTTGAACCTCCGGCGCGACTTCGGGCATCATTCTCATGTCCGAGGGCCATTCCATCCCTTGGGCGCCAGTTGTGGCGGGGTAGAGGCCCCGAGCGAGCGCCCTGTCGAGCCCCCCTCGGCGGGGCGTTCGTCTATCTAGGATGAGCATGAGCAACGACGACGCAGAAGAGTTCGTCCCAGGGACGAAGCGCCCTCCCGGTCGCTGGCTGCTTCGCGGCTATCCCGGGGAGCTCGCCCGGGGCGTCCTCCAGCCGGACTCGGAGTGCTCAGTTGTTATCGATCGCGGCGACGGGCCCGAGGCTTGGATCGGCGAGGTTATCGACCGAAACTGCCAGGGGGTCATCCTTCGCTTGTTCGGGTCGGGCAAGCTGCTCGTTGCTCCCTTCGCGCAGATCCTGCGCGCGAACACGGTCCCCGAGCACACTTGGGCAGAGTGGCGCGATGCGCTGGCGTGCCAGCGGAAGGGTCTTGCGCCGTGTCGCCTCGTGAACGGTCGCCCCGTGGCCCCCGACCTCGGTCGACGCCCCGAGGAACCCGACTCCCTCCGCGGAACATACTCGGGTCTTCGCCATGTCCGGCCGGTGCAGCTCACCCGCGCGCAGAGCCGCAGGCGAGCAAAGGAGGGGATCCCGCTCGGTGCCACTGCCCGAGGGGAGCGACCTTGCCGCCGTCCAGGATCCCGTCCTCCCCCGTTGGAGGGTCCCACTCTTCCAGTCAGCGACCGGAACCTTGCGAGGGTCTTCGAGTACGCCAAGGCCAACGACCTCACCCTCCGAGCCGCGCTGGACCGCCTGCTGGAGATCGCCTTAGGTCGCCTGGCGGCCCTGCAACGGTACGGGAAGGGCAACGGCGTCGCCGCGCGACGCGAGTACCGGGCCCGACGTCGAGCTACCAACGGAGCCTAGCTCGATCGACTTGGCTCCCCGACCGGGCACGGCTATGGGGGGAGATCATGCTCGTGTTCCTCAGCTGGTCGAAGCCCAGAAGTCAGCAAGTAGCGGCGGCCCTCAAGGACTGGCTCCCCGACGTCCTCCAAGAGGTGGACCCCTGGATGTCCAAGATGGACATCGCGGCTGGTGAACGGTGGAGCCAGGAGATCGCTGGCAAGCTCGAGGAAGTGAGCTTCGGTATCTGCTGCGTGACCCCGGAGAACGTGCACGAGCCCTGGATCAACTTCGAGGCCGGTGCTTGCGCAAAGCGGGTGAAAGAGTCGCGGTTGGTCCCCTACCTGTTCGAGATGAAGCCGACCGATGTCACCGGGCCGCTCAGTCAGTTCCAGATGAAAGTTGCGACGAAGCAAGGGACGCTGGAGCTGGTCGAGGCCCTAAACAGGGCGCTAGGGGAAAAGGCTCTTTCTCAGGAGCGGCTCACAAGGGCCTTCGATAGGAACTGGCCAGCGCTGGAAGAAGCCCTGAGCAAAGTACAGCCCGAGGAGTCCGACCGTACCCCGAAGCGGGACCAGCGAGAGATCCTGGAAGAGGTGCTGCAGCACGTCCGGAACATCGACCGTTCACAGAAGCGCTTTCCGGAGGAGGTGCGCTCAGTGATGCGATCACAGCGTCCCCGTCTCGGTTCGGTTGCCGGGCTGAGCCTCGGAAGTTCCAACTTTGCGCAGAGGCTACTCGACCTAGAAGACGTGGCGAAACCAATCGCCTCCGAGAGGTTCCGTCGGGAAGCTCGGGCGCTCGGCATCGTCTTGGACGACTCGGACAAAAAGGGGAACGAGGACGACTCCGAGTAGCCCGGCGAGGGGTTCCCGTCGGCATGGCACCACCTCCGGGTGGTGACTTTTTTCGTGGAACCTCGTGGAAGCGGAGCCGCTTTCCGGACTTGAACCGGAGACCTACGGTTTACGAAACCGTTGCTCTACCAACTGAGCTAAAGCGGCGTGCCCTCGCTGCCATGGGGGCGGCGAGGGGCCGGGAAGTTAGCAGCTCCTTCCGCGGGTTCAAGATGGAAGAGGCCCTCCGACCAGAACATCGGGGAGATGGCGCTCCGCCGGCGCGCGTCCCAGCGCCTCCCGCGCTCCGCCTCCCGTGCGCGGCCCTCCGCGCGCGGCCCTCTGCGCTCTGCCGTCCTCCGCCCATCTCCCCCGGGCTGGGGGAACCTGATACGGTCGGCGCTCCCGCCGCCGGTCGGCTCGCGCTGCGCTCGAGGCCTCGCCGACGGTGCTCTTCGCCCTCCCTTCGTGCCGTCGCGCACACACGCCGCCATGACCTCGATCGCTGGATTTCGCTTCTCCGCCGCCGCCGCCGGCATCAAGAAAAACGGCGGCCTCGATGTCGCCCTGCTCGTCGCAGACGAGCCCGTCGCCGCCGCTGGTGTGTTCACGCGTAACCTCGTGCGCGCCGCGCCCGTGGACGTCGCCGAAGAGCGGGTGTCACGCGGGCGGCTCCAGGCAGTCCTCGTGAACGCCGGCAACGCCAACGCCTGCACCGGTGAGCCTGGGTTGCGGGCGGTCCTCGACACGACCGCCGCCGTCGCCGCAGCCCTCGGCGTGGAGCCGAGCCGGGTCGCGCCCGCCTCGACGGGCGTCATCGGCAAGGTGCTGCCCACCGAGCAGATCGTCGCGGGCGTGCCCACCCTCGTCGCCGAGCTGAGCGCGGACGGCGCCGGGCGCTTCGCCGAGGCGATCCTCACGACGGACCGCTGGACGAAGACCGCGACCGCAGAGGTCCGGCAGGGCGAGCAGGTCGCCCGCTTCCTCGGCATCGCCAAGGGCGCCGGCATGATCCACCCGGATCTCGGACCCCAGCGGCCTCTCCAACCCGCCGGGCCCCCCCACGCGACGATGCTGGCCTTCGTCGTCACCGACGCCGTCGTCGACGTCCAGCTCCTCCAGCAGTGCCTCGAGCGCGCCGCGGACCTCACCTTCAACGCCTGCAGCGTCGACGGCGACACCAGCACCAACGACACGCTCCTCGTGCTCGCGTCGGGGCGCTCCGGCGTGACCCCGTCCGCCGAAGAGCTCACCGCGGCGCTCGTCGAGGTGTGCCGCCCCCTCGCCCGGGAGATGGTGCGGGACGGCGAAGGGGCCGAGCACGCCGTGGACATCGTCGTGCGCGGGCTCGAGAGCGAAGCCGCCGCGCGCCAGATCGCCAAGACCGTCGCCACCTCGCCCCTCGTGAAGACCGCCCTCTATGGCAAGGACGCCAACTGGGGGAGGCTCCTCGCCGCGGCTGGGCGGGCAGGTGTGCCCTTCGATCCCCGGGTCGCCTCCGTGCGGGTCGGCGACGTCTGCATCTGCGAGCGCGGCTTGCCGACGGGAGCGGAGGCGGAGGCGCGCGCCGCCGTCATCATGCGAGAGAACACCTACGCCATCGAGCTCGTGCTCGGCGAGGGGCCCGGCGAGTTCACCTACGTCACCTCGGACCTGGGCCATGGCTACGTCGACGTCAACG
>JAEWOQ010000013.1 GCA_023460875.1 Pseudomonadota bacterium | reverse complement strand
GCTCCACGGAGGAGCCCTCTGCGCGCTCCTCGGCTGCGTGCTCGCCCTCGCCCTCGGGGCCTGCGGGGGCGACGGGGGGGAGGGCACCGCGGGGGGGACGTCGACGGGGGGGACGTCGACGGGCGGGTCCTCGGACGGGCTCCCTGGCAGCGGGGGCAACGGGGGCAACGGAAACGGCGGGGACGGCGCCGGGGGCAGCGGGGGCGGCGGCTGTGACCAGGCCTGCGGCGCCGAGGAGGTCTGCTCTGGCGGTCGATGTGTGCTGGGCGGAGACACCCCGGGCGCCTGCGCACCGGGCACCCGCGACACCACCTGGGCGAGCAGCTGTCGGACCTCGCCCCTCGCCTGCACCCCGGGCACCTGGACGGCTCCCGCCTCCGGCAGCGACGGCCACCAGCTGCGCGGCGAGTCCGAGCACTTCGCCATCTACTGGTACACCTCGGGCCAGTCGCCGCCCTCGCCGCTCCAGGGCGTCGCCTCGCCGCCGAGCGCGCAGACCGTCGAGCGGGCCCTCGCCACCCTGGAGAGCATCTGGGACACCTACTTCGGCGATCCGATCTACTTCCGTGAGCCCTACTGCGGCTCTGCGCAGAAGTGGAAGGCCACGATCCACATCGACGACTACTATCCTCTGTGGGGCGGCGGCTGGAACAGCGGCGGCAACAGCTACATGGGGCTCTGGGTCGGGCCCGGGGCGCTCAACGACGACTGGGGCCTCGCTCACGAGTTCATGCACGGCGTCCAGACGTCCACGCAGGGGTTCCCCGATTGCGGTGGCACCGGCTGCTGGATCTACGAGAGCCACGCCAACTGGATGCCGCACCAGATCTACCGCGACAACGTGCACTGCTCGGACATGCTCGTGAACGCGCCGCACCTGTACTACGGCTCCACGCGCAACCGTTACTGCAACTGGCAGTTCTTCGAGTTCCTGAAGGACAAGCACTGCTACGAGGCGGTGAACGAGATGTGGAGCTACGAGGCCCCCGCGGGGCAGCGGGATCCGTGGCAGAAGCTCCTGCTGAGCCAGGGCTGGGACATCGAGCAGCTGAACGATCTGTTCGGCGAGTGGGCGATGCACAACGTCACCTGGGACTACCGAGATCCCCCACCCACGGGCAGCGACGGGAGCGGCGGACACGACCAAGGCGAGGTTTACCGCGCCTCCTACGGCTCGATCGAAGACACGCAGGGGCGCACGGATCGGCGCTTGCGCCTCACGCGCCTGGAGTCCCTCGACGACGCCTGGACGGAGACGCGCCGCTTCGTGTCGCCCTACCACTGGGCGCCCCAGCGCTGGGGCTACAACGTCGTGCGCCTGCACCCCGAGGACGGCGCGGAGAGCGTGAAGGTCTCCTTCCGCGGCGTGACGCAGGCGGGCGCGAGCTCGGGCTGGAGGTTCGGGCTCGTGGCGACGAACCCGGAGCTCACCGAGGCACGCTACAGCCCCCTCCGGGCCGGCAGCGAGGGCGAGCTGCACCTCTGCGTCACCCCCGGAGAGCACCTCTATCTGGTCGTCGTCGCGACCCCCACCGAGTACCAGAAGATCGTCTGGTCGAACCCCAGCGACGGCACCCCCTACCCGGCGATCCATCGCTACCCGTACATGGTGCAGCTCGACGGGGCGTGGCCCGCCGGGTTCCGCGACGGCGCCCTCGATGACTGCCCCGCGGGGACCGAACGGCACGCCAACGGCGGCGGCTGCGCGCCCCCCGGGACGGCGGCGAGCGTCTACGTCGGACCCTACGCGAAGATCTTGGGCGGCACGGTGACGGGCGACGCGCGCATCGAAGACCACGCGACGATCGTCCAGGGGACCGTGAGCGGCGGCCGGATCGGCGCCCTGAGCCTCATCGGCCAGGCGGGCCCGGGCATCGCCTCGCGCGGCTTCGACGTGAGCGGCGCGGCCGTCGTTCAAGGGACGTTCTACCCTCTCGGCTGGTTCGGAGCGGGGCTGAGCGCCAGCGGCACCGCGCACCTCATCGGGGATCTCGAGCTCTACACGAGCAAGTCGAGCAACGGCTGGTACGGGCTCGTGGACAGCGGCTGGTCCGGCGTCGCCAGCATCGAAGAGGTCACGATCGCCCCACCCTACGCCTGGCCCGACTGAAGCCGCCGTCCTAACCACCGGCCTGCTCGCCAAGGCATCTCCCTCCCGAACATCGCGCGCTGCGCCGTGTCAGCGCGGTGGCGCGGTGTCGGCGAGCACCGACGGTGATGCCTTGGTGAGGGCGCCACGCGCGCGAACGCCGTGGGCCACGGCGCAATTCTGGCGCTCGGGGGAGGACCGGACGCCGAGCCACTCGGGGGCCCCTCGGGGTGCGCAGCGCACTGACCTGGGGTAGCAAGGACAGGGATGAGCACCCCCCTCGAGCAGTACGCGCTCCTGTCGGATCTGCGCACCGGCCTCCTCGTCTCCCGCGCCGGCTCGATCGACTGGCTGTGCCTGCCACGGTTCGACTCCCCTGCGGTCTTCTCCGCGATCCTCGGCGGCGCCGACGATGGCTCGTGGCGGATGGCCGTCGTCGCCGGCGAGGTCACCGAGCGCCGCTACCTGCCGAACACCTTCGTCCTCGAGACGACGTGGCGCTCGCCCACGGGGACGGCCCGCGTCACCGAGTTCCTGCCGCCGGCCGGCTCTCAGGGCGACCTCGTGCGGCGCATCCAGTGCCTCGAGGGCAGCGTCGAGGTCGAGCACGACCTGCGGCTGCGCTTCGACTACGGCAGGGCTGCCCCGTGGGTCCGGCGCGTCGAGCTCGACGACGGCGAGCTCGCCCTCCTCGCGCTCGCAGGCCCGGACGGGATCCTCGTCACCGGACCCGAGCTCGGCTGGCCCGACGGAGACGGCGACGACGGCTCGGGCGACGACGTCGACGCGGGCACGTCGCGGCCCGGTGCGCACCACGGGGAGCGGGCAGGCGGTGGCCGGGCACCGAGGCTCGTCGGGAAGTTCGCGATGTCCGCTGGCGAGACGCTCGACTGGGACCTGACGTGGTTCCCCTCGTACTCGGATCCGCCCGAGCCGCCGGACGCGGACACCGCCCTCGCCGAGACCGTCGAGTTCTGGTCGGACTGGGCGGAGCACCTCGAGGTCGAGACCGACCACCGTGACCTCGTGCGCCGCTCCCTGCTCGTCCTGCGGGCGCTCACGCACCTCGAGACGGGCGGGATCGTCGCCGCGCCGACCGCCTCGCTGCCTGAGTTCTTCGGCGGCTCGCGCAACTGGGACTACCGCTACGTGTGGCTGCGCGACGCGGCGCTCACGATCGAGGTCGCGATCCGGCACGGCCTCACCGACGGCGCGAGCCTGTGGCGCAACTGGCTGCTGCGCGCCGTCGCGGGGGACGCGAAGGACGTGCGCATCATGTACGGGCTCGCGGGGGAGCGGGACCTCGTCGAGCTCGAGCTCGACAACCTCGCGGGGTACGAGAGGTCACGGCCCGTGCGCATCGGCAACGGCGCGGCGGACCAGTACCAGGCGGACGTCGTCGGCGAGGTCATGATCGCGCTGCACGAGCTGCGCGCGGCGGGCGTCGAGGAGGACGAGTACACCTGGGGGCTCCAGCGCAGCCTGCTCGAGTACTGCGAGGAGAACCTCGATCGCAAGGACCACGGCATCTGGGAGATGCGGGGCGACGTCCACCACTTCACGCACGGGCGCGTCATGATGTGGGCCGCGTTCGATCGCGGGGTGCGGGCGGTCGAGGAGCACGGCCTCGACGGTCCTGTCGAGCGGTGGCGCCAGCTGCGCGAGAGGCTCGCCCACGAGATCGAGGAGCACGGCTTCGACGCCGACCTGAACAGCTACACCCAGACCTACGACAACACCGAGGTCGACGCCTCGCTCCTCCAGCTCCCCCACACGGGCTACCTCGACTACGACGACCCACGCATGCTCGGCACGGTCGCGCGCATCGAGGCCGAGCTGTGCACCGAGGGAGGCTTCGTCTACCGCTACCGCACGGAAGGCGGCATGGACGGGCTCGAGGGGGCTGAGTACAGCTTCGTGCTGTGCACCCTGTGGCTCGTCGAGCAGTACGGGTACAGCGGCCGGCTCGCCGAGGCCGAGGCGCTGCTCGACAGGGTCGTCGCGACCGCGAGCGACGTCGGTCTGCTCGCCGAGCAGTACGACGTCGCCTCGGGACGGATGGCTGGCAACTTCCCTCAGGCGTTCAGCCACCTCGGCCTCATCCGGGCCGCCGACGCCGTGCGCGACTGCCAGGAGGGCCCGTGACCAGGTACGGCTTCCACGCCTCCCACGAGCAGATCGCGCCTTCGCGTCTGCTCCGTGACGTGCAGCGGGCCGAGCGGGCAGGGTTCGATATGGCGATGTGCTCGGACCACTTCGCCCCGTGGTCTCTCGCCCAAGGGCACTCGGGGCTCGCGTGGGCGTGGCTCGGCGCGGCGCTCGCGACGACGCGACTGCGCCTCGGGACGGTCACCGCGCCCGGGCAACGCTACCACCCGGCGATCGTCGCTCACCTCGCCGCGACGCTCGCCGAGATGTTCCCCGGCCGGTTCTGGATCGCGCTCGGCTCGGGCCAGAACATGAACGAGCACGTCACGGGCGACCCATGGCCCGACAAACCCGTGCGCCAGGCGCGCCTGGAGGAGTGCGTCGAGGTCGTCCGCCGCCTCCTCGCGGGCGAGGAGGTCACCCACCGCGGGCTCGTCACGGTCGACCGGGCACGCCTCTACTCCTTGCCCGAGATCCCGCCCCCAATCATCGGACCCGCGCTCACCCCCGAGACGGCCGCGCGCGCCGCGCGCTGGGCCGACGGTCTCGTGACGATCAACGCGGAGGTCGCTCAGGTGCGCGAGGTCGTCGAGGCGTACCGCGGCGCGGGTGGCGCGGGGCCCCTCGCGCTCCAGGTCCACGTCTCGGTCGCCGCGAGCCGCGACGAGGCGTGGGCGATCGCGCGGCACCAGTGGCGCAACCACGCGCTCGGCGCTCGGTTCGACAAGGACCTCCCGACCCCCGCGGATTTCGCCGCTGCTGGCCGGGCCCTGCCGGACGAAGACATCGCGCGCGCCGCGATCGTCACCGACTCGGTCGCCGAGCTCGTCGAGCGCGTCCACGAGCTCGAGCAAATCGGCTTCGACGAGGTCTACCTACACCACGTCGGCCAGGACCAGGCGCCCTTCCTCGACCTCGCCGAGCGGGAGATCCTGCCCGCCCTACGGTCACGGGCCTGAGGCGGTAGGGGCTGAGAGTTCGGCCAAGTCACCGCCCACCATCAGCGAGGGGTCACAGCTACCTGCCGCGCGCCTCCGGATTCACCCCTCCCCCCGCAGGCGCCCCAGATCCCCCACTCATACATGCAAAAACCGCATGCGTTCCCCTTCAATCATGCGCGGCACGCATAACATCCCGACGCCCTCTCGACACGACGCCCCGACCGGGCCGCTGCTCACCAGGTCCAGCGCCCTCCCCGCCGAGGAATCGCCGCTTCCGGGGCAGGACGGTGCTCCGCCCGACGAAAACCGGCCGACGAAAACCGCCCGACGAAAACCGGCCGGCGGGCACCCTTGGTCGGCCTTTCCGCAGACGGTAGTCTCCGCTCATGATCCTCTCTCCGCGCACCCTCGTCACCCTCCTGACTACGAGCCTGTTCGCCATCTCGTGTGGCGGTGAGGACGGGAGCGTCGGCGCCGATGGCCTCACTGGCGCGGAGGGTCCCCCAGGACCCGAAGGAGCCGAGGGACCAGAGGGTCCGGAAGGCCCCGCCGGGCCGGAGGGGCCGCCCGGACCGGAGAGCTCCTCCGCCGAGCTGCTCGTCTATGGCGACGGCAGCGCGGGCAGCTTCACCATCGAGGACTCGCTCGAGCTCACTGAGCTGATCGACGACGCCAACCTACAGTTCGAAGAGCTGACGATCCGCGAGGGGGGCACGCTCATCATCCCGAGCGGCGTGACCCTCCGCGCTACCAAAAGCATCATCATCGAAGGCACGCTCACCATCGACAAAGCGGCGCCCCCGGGCTTCCTCAACTACTCGACGGGCGCCGTCGAGTGGCCCTGGCACCGGGATCCAGAGATCGGCAACGCGCTGAGCGCCCCCAGGAGCCCGATCGTCGTCACCACCGGCACGGCCATCGGGGCAGAAGGAGGGTTCGGCTTGCAGGACACGGCGCGCTTCCTCCTGGCTCCCGGGCGCTTCGGCGGAGGCGGCGGCTGGTATGGCACGGGGCCACAGGCCGCCGATAACGCGGCCTTCGGCGGGGGCTCGGTGGTCCTGCTCGCGGGCGAGGGGATCCGCGTCGACGGGACGATCTCCGCCCAAGGGGGCGGCACCCAGGGCAGCGGCAGCTGCAACGCGTGCAGCGGGGGCGGCGGCGGCATCGTGATCGCGGCGGCCCGGGGGAGCATCGTCACCGCGCCAGACGCCCTCATCGACGTCCGGGGCGGCAGCGGCGGCCATACGGAGGTGAGGGTCGCCGCGAGCGGGTCATTGCCCGCGGTGGCCATGGCCGCTGGCGGCGGCGGGGGCGGGGGCTGCGTGCACCTGATCGCTCCAGACATCACCCACGAGGGCAGCATCAACCTGGACGGGGGCGAGCCGGGCACGAACACGGTCCCCGGCACCTTGCCCAACCTGCGCGTCGGGGGCGGGGGCGGCGGAGGGAGCTGCGGCGATGGGGGCAAGGGCGCCCGCCTCCTCTCTGGCACGGTCGCAGACGCTGGCGCCCCAGGCTGGTACTTCCGCACCGAAGCGAACCCGACCGCGCTGTTCTGAGGCTCCTCCGCCAGCGCACGGCCTGCTGCGCACGGCTGCCCCGCGCCGCAGGCGAGCGGCTCGCCGCAAGCTCGAGGCGGTCGACCGCGAGCTCGTCGAGGCCGCCGCCACCGGAGACTGAACACACCACGCGGTGCCCATCGCCGCCGTGGCTCCAGCGGGTCACGCGGCGATGGGCATGACGCATTGCTCACATGACGAGGCCCATCGAAGGACGCGAACAGAGGCCCACCGCAGAGCGTGAGCGGGAACACTCCGAACGTGGCGCTCTTCCACAAGACCTGACCGTTCAAGGCCGAGACTCGGACTGAGCGATTCCGCTCGTCCTAGGCCGTGCTACATCCTCAGCGGCTCACATATCTGAACTCGGCGCGCCGCCTTGCACTTGCATCCCCCCGCTGCCCATATTCGGGGGAGGCTTAGGCTTGGGGACGCGCTCTGCTGGCGGCGGCCCCACCTTCGGGTACCCACAGGCAACGGCGCACTCTCGGAGGCCCTGGTACGCCACCTGGACCGCCTCCTCGTGAAGCGGCTCACCTGCACATTCTCGATTGAAGCAGGACTGCGTTTGCACCATGGGTTCGATCGTCTTGGCTAGTCGCTCACCGCATTTCTCCGCACAATAGATTCGGGGGAGGCAGGTGCCTTCCCAGCAGACGCCGAGCTGGTTCTTTTCGATGACGTGCAGGTCCGCCTGGCGTTGGGCCCATTCCAGCGTCATCGGGCATCGCGTCGCGGGAGGGGCCAGCCCGGTCCGGCAGATCCCGTCGTGACAACGCGCGACGCGACAGGGCCCTTCGGCGTGGCAGTCCTCGTCGCGGTGACACTCGAGCTGCTGAGGCGCGGCTGGCGGACGCGAGTCGCAGCTGCCACCGACCGTAGCCAGCATCGCGAGCATCCCCAGGCTGAGGCTTCGAACGAGCTTAGCCATGGACCTCTTCCCAGGTCATCAGCTCGACGGTATGCGTGAGCTCGACGCTCGTGAGCTCGACGCCGAGGAAGTCCTGCAGGCGATCCAGGCACTCTTCGGCGGCCCAAAGACACTCTCCAAACGCTGTGGGGAGGAGCACCCTGCGCCTCTGCAGCTCGTCGACGGACACGGCCAACTCAAGGGGAAACTCGTTGCCTGGGAAGTCGCAGATGGCTGTGAAGGTTATCTGCACCTGCGTCCCCTGGGCCCGCACCACCGCGTCGGCAAGTGCGCAGCGATCGGAGAACACGTACGGCTCGTTCGACGCCTCGGGCCCGTCGCCGGGCTCGAAGAGCTCACCATCGACAGGGCTGACCGGTGGAGCTTCGTAGTCGGGTGGCCCTCCGACGACCGCGGGGCGCCGGAGGTGCACGCCATCGAGGTCGGGCAGACCAGGAAAGGCGGCCTTGGCCTTCGGGTGTTGCGTGCCGTGGATGTGCAGCATCACGAAGGCGTCGATGGCGGCAATGACTTCTTGGGGGGTCATCTCCGGCTCCCTTCGCCATGGGAGTCGAGGGGATCGGACCCGTCCCACGCGGGAAGGGTCGTCGTGGGATGAAATGCGCCGGGGTACTGAATGCATTGTACGAAGTACGGTGCAATTTCCCGCATCCTATCGTCGAACGTCTGGCGGGCGTAGGGCTTGTTGCCCCAGGCCAAGCCGAAGTCCTCGCCTTCTCGCACCGTTCCCGCTTTCATGGCGCCGCTCCCCCAGTAGCGCCCACAAGTTGTAGCCCAGTTCTCCTGGGACACGCAGTGACCGGCGAAGCACTGGCGTTGCTCGCCTCGAGGACCCGTGCACGAGGCAGCCGAGTTCGCATAGGGAATACATCTACCTCGGAAACATTCGGACAAGTTGCAAGCATCCTGACGCGGGCAGTCTCCATCGACTGTGCAAGCCAGAAGGTGCGGCAGACGACCCGTGTGTACGCCAGCTGGTCCAGTAATCTGCGGCTGCTGTCGCTCTTGAACCTCTGGGGGGCGCTCGATAATCGCGTTGGAGTTTGGTGGTGGACTGGCTGCCGGTCCACACGCCACAAGGCAGACACCACCGAGCAACGGGCCAAGGAGGCTCTTAACCATGCTCAACCCCGAAAGTACTCTGGAAGGGAAGAGCCCTTGGCCTGCCGACGGGGGGTGAACTGCTGATCCATCGGCAACAAGATGTCCCCTCGCTTGCCGCGACCCTCCAGACGGTGCAGCGCGTGCTTCGCGCCGAAGTCGCGCCCGCCGAAGTTCAAGCTGCGAACGCTGCCGTCACTTTCCACGACGATATCGTGCAGGGGTTTGGTCGCGTTGGCCAGGGACCGGGAGAGGTCCTGAGCTCCCAGCGCGCTCCGCGCCGGGTCGAGCACGCCAGCACCTCGTGGCGCATCTCGCAACGCCTGAGCGAGGGCGCCCGTCGGGGCATAGAGCATCCATAGACCCACCAGCTCGTCCGCAGCGGGCATGTGCCGCAGGGACCATAGAAACCGGCTGATGTGGTAGTTCTGCTCGTCCTCTGGACCCCACATTCCAAGGATCGGCGAGACGTAGACCAAGGTGTCGTCATCTCGGACGTGCTGAGGACGCCAGGCATTGATGCGCTGAGCAAGGTCTCGGCGTAGCAACGCGAACCTCGCCAAACCCAGGGGGCGCGCCCGTCTAAGCTTCAGGACAGTGTCTCGCAGCGGAGCGGCGTCCGCCTCTTCGAGCCCCGGGAAGATCGCCGTACCCTTGTAGGGCTGGCCTGCCTTGCTCTTGATCTCGGTGGTGCCGGGGGTATCCAGATTGGCGGCATGAAAAGCTCCCTTGCGTGCCAGGAGCGTCGTGTCGTGGCCCGAGACGCTGAAGCCGCCCGTGTCGAACAGTTGCACCTGATTCGTGCGCGGACGCTGCCGGAGCGCGAAACCGACATGCGCGCCGGGATTCTGATTATCGCGATGGACGGTGCCGTCGTCGGTGAGCAAGTTCGTGACATGGCTGAGAACGAACTCCCCGTTCTTCTCCTTTATCGTCACGCAATGCTCCGCCCTGAACTCTCGCTTGCCTAGGACGGTGCTCCCGATCACACAGGCCGTTCCCGCTATCGGGTGACCGGAGCTAAAGCGCTCGTTCAGCGTCGTGTAGTCGAGGGCGCCATCAAGGGGACCGCTCCGCGCGGGCATGTTCGAGAAAAGGTGAATGGCCGGGGCGCCGTAGCTGGGGACTTTCTGGACGAGCGCGAGCAGGTTCATCCGCGCCGGGCCGGTCATCAGGTCGTGCGGACTGCCGGTCGCCGCCTTGGGTTTGCTGCCAGTGGCGCCCGGTTCGACCTGCGGGTCCTCCGTTCCGACGAACCACTGCGCAGCCGGTTCGCATTTGGCCGCAACGTGTGCCGCCATCGACCCAGCAGGGATCTGAAAGCCGGGGAGCTTGATGCCGCGTGAGGCCACCCCGAAGGTGGCGAGGTCTTGGCAGCGATAGCCGAGCCCAAGCACCGGATTGGCGGAATCCAGAAAGGCTTCGGCGGTCATCTCGAAGTCCTTGATGTCTCCGCCATAGAGGTTCGCCGGCCCACTGTACACTGTCAGGAGCAGCATCTCGCACATTTGACGTGCCCAGAGCTCTTCAGCCGCCTGAACGGGTGCGACCGAGAACGCTGAGCGCGAGACAGCAGCCAGCGCGGGCCGTCCGTCCTCGACTTCCCAGACCGGTTCCAGGGCATCGGATGCGTCGAGCTGGAAGAAAACTTGGTGGAGTAATGCGGCGAGGTGCTGGTCGAAGAGCGGGTCGTCTGTCTGAACGGCTCTTCTGGGTTCACCCGGACCTCGCCGATGCCCGCGGTACTCGTTGGGCGCTGGCCTGGGAGCGGCCCGGTTGATCCCCGTGGCCAGGCGCGGGTAGCGTGGTGCCCGCAGAGTGACCTTCCGAGGATCGTTCGTATTGAGAAGGTCCGCGGGCAGGTTGATCGGAGTGCTCTCGGCCAGCTGTTGGAGAGGAACGTGTGGAGGAATCTTCGCGCTGACGCGAATGGTCACAGGGTCGGGCCCTCCTGTCTCCGTTTGGATTCGCAGCTCCCACACAGCCCGTCCGTCCGTTCTCTCGCCATCGGTCTCGGGGGTGAGGGCCGCTCGGCCTGTCGAAGACTCGACGGGTGTCTTGACCCCGTCGTCGGTGACTTCAGCCACCGAAATCCTTCCTGAACCACTGGCTTTGCCGGACTCACAACGCTCCACGACGATCCGCGGTTTCGCAGGAGCGAGGCTACGGACTTGCAAAGCCAACGAAATCGGGGCGCCGTCCTCTGGTCGAGCTGTCAAGAACACGATCTGGCCATCAAGCACATCAGACATGGAAGTCGACTGCCTCCGCGTTAATCAAAGAGTCTCTGGCCGCCACCGTGAGGCCGCCTGGAGGCAGGTGTTGCTCAGAGAAGACGCCGTCGCCGTTCGTTACGCCCATCTTGCTTCCCAAACGCGTCACGATCGTATAGTTCTCGTTGGCTAACAGTTCCTCTCTGCCGTCCTCAGTGAGGAGGACGCAGAGCAGTCGAATGGAGTCCGCGTAGGGTTGTGCATTTCTGGAGACAATTCGCCTTCCGCCGCCCTCAATCCGGAATCGGTAGTGGACGATTGGAAAGTGCTCCTCGCCTTCGAGTCGCTTGTCGCCCACAGGCGGCAGCGCCTCGTGCCATCGGTCGAAGTGGTGTTCAGTCGACGCGCCGTCCGCGTTGATCTGCAACGTGACCGAAGTCCCCTCTTCGACAAAGCCTCGTTCGTCATCGGCCCAAGTCTGGACAAGGAGCCGCTGCCCGGACGGGCATCCCGGCGTTTGCAGGACGAGCGTTCTTGCGGATCCGCTTCTCGCGGGATTTTCGGGCTCTGCCCACCGCGCGATCCATCTCTGAGCGCTGACCATCGGCTCCATAGGCAGCCGCACGAACGCATCTGGCGAATACAGCTCGGTGATTTCCGGAGCTTCCTTCAGGATCGCGACGTCCGGCTCCTGGCCGCTCTCGAAGAACAACAGCTCCACGCGGCGGTTGTCCTGGGACGCTGCGCCGTGCTTGCGGTTGCCGTCGGCGGGGTGGGCTTCGCCGAAGCCGCTCCACTCCTCCTCCAGAGGCAAGAATGTGACGAGGCCGCGGAGCTTGTCGAGGCCTTCGAGGAGCTTCGTGGGGTTCGTCTCGTCCGCTTCGTCGTCCACCTCGCCCAGCTCCTGGGCCATGTTGAACTGATAGCAGTCGAAGATTGCCCCCCACGTCTTCGGTCCGATGGAACCATCGACGGCCAGGTCGGCAGCGGATGCGCCGAGGGCCGCCTTGTTCGCGTTGTAAGCACGCTGAAAGGCCTTCAAGGGCTCAATGCCCGTGAAGGCGACGTCGTCGATCGTGCCGGGGGCGCACGCCGCGAAGTCGTGCGCGGGGGGCTCAGCGCCTTCGGGCGGCTCCAGCCCGCTCAGGGTGACGGACGCCCATTTGAGGATCTGCTTGTAGTCGCTGACCTTGTGGGTCGCTTGGGCGATCTCGGCGAACTTGTCGCGGCCCCCCATGAGCACGGCGTGGACGAGCTCCGCGCGCTGCTCGGAGAGCTCTTGGTTGCCCGCTTCGCCGCCGACGGAGTCCGTGTGGCCCGCGATGAGCATCGTGTGACCCGGACGCTCTTCGTTGAAGCGCAGCGCCATCGCCAGCGCGCACACCGAGGACGTCGAAGCGACGGCCCCCACCGCCGCCGCGCCGCTGCCCGGCGCCTCGCCTTCCGGCAAGAGCACCGCGCTGCCCGTGCGGAAATGGGCGTGGGTGATGGGCAGCACCGTCGCCTTGTTGTTGACGCCTTCGACGGCGAAGTCGTGTTCGTGCTTCGCCGCGAGCTTGCGCCAGGTGAGGTACTCCTCGCCATCCGCCGCCGTCGGCGTGGGACGCACCGCGAACTCGTGATCGAAGAAGAACAGCTCCACGCGGCGGTCCTGGCGATCCCGCTCGCCGTCGCGCTCCGCTTCTGGGCGCTCGCCGGTGCTGGCGAGGCTCTCGTCGAGGGGGAAACTCTCGCCGCAGCCATGCGTCTGCACGCTGATGTGGAAGTCTTCGTCGTCGCTCAGGCTGACGCCATCGAGGGCCATGTAGTCCGTGATGAGCTCGCGGCGCGTCTTCGGGCCTGATTTGCCGTCCACCGTCAGCGTTGAGCGACCTGCTTTGACGCCCGCGTCGACGGCCGCGTTGTGCTGCTCCTGGTACCACTCGATGGGGGGCTTCTCCGGTGGGCGCGCGTCGTAGCCGGGCAGCTTCAGCAGCATCAGGCGGTCTTCGCGGGCGCCCCAGCGCTCCTTCTGCGGCACCGACGACTCGTAGTTGGCGAGCCAGCCGTCGACGTCGTCCGTCAGGTACTGGGCCATCGCGTCCGCGCGCTTCTTCGAGAGCGGGTCGTTCACGGAGGGCTCACCGGTCGTGTCCGTGTGGCCGAC
>JAEWOQ010000012.1 GCA_023460875.1 Pseudomonadota bacterium | reverse complement strand
CCCCGGCGCTGGCCCCGGTGGCAGCGGTGGTGGTCCCACCGGAGGAGCCGGCGGCGGCGGCGGAGGCGGAGGCGGTGGAGGCGCCGGGGGCGGTGATGGCGGCAATCCCCCCCCGCGCGGCGTCACCCAAGAAGAGGCAGACCTCGCGGCCCGCGAAGGAGACACCCCCGAGCAACGCGCCGCCCGCGAGAAGGTGGCGACGGCGTTCTACGAAGAGACGTGCCCCGGCATGAAGGCGTCGGACATCGACTCCCATGTCCAGTGCATCGATCACTCGAGGCCGGTGCGGGTGGTGACCATGCCGCCTGACGGAGACGGACCCAACGGCGACACCGTCTACTCGTGGTGTTACCCGAGCCAGGAGCGACCCGGACAGTACTTCTCGGCGGACCCCAACACGACGCCACCGCAGCTCGGCGTCGAATCCGGTCGGCGCGATCACGCGACGGGCGCGGAGACCTACCGCGAGCGCCGCGCGTTCCAGGTCTCTCAGGACCAGCCGGCCCGTGGTCTCGAGAGCACGGCAGCCCCAGCCGACGTGCACTGGGTCAAGGACGCGGACGTCCTCCCGTCCCGCCAGACCCCTGGCGGCGGCTCCCAGACCGTGGTCCCCTACAATCAGCACGGCGGCATCACCCCGAAGGGTTGAGAGGTTCTCATGCCAGCTCCACAGATCATTCAGTCCAAGGGACAGTGGCGGCTCATGCTCGACGACGCGCGTCGCCGCACCGACGAGATGCTCGCGTTCGATCCCAACCGCGACATGCTGAAGATCATTCGCGCTCAGCTCGACTTCATGGACCGCTGCACCAAGGGCGGCCGCAACCCCACGGAAGAGGAGGCCGAGCGCATCACCCTCGGCGCCATCGCCGTGCGGAACCTCGAGGAAGAGGATCCCGAGTACGCCGACTGGCTCAAGGAGCTCGCCTACGCCTTCCGCAAGACCTGGAAGACCCTGCCCTGAGCCGACCACGAACCGACGCTCGCCTCCTTCGACCGCAGAAGGCGAACGGGCGCGCCCCGCGTGCTTCGACGCGGCAGGTACGGAGCGTGTCCCTCGTCGACAGTGGCCCACGTCGACGAGCGCCGTCACGGCGAGCCCCGGTTAATCTCCCAAAAGAGACCGATCGGTCGCTTTTGGGAGAGCGCGTCCGGCGCCCTCGAGACGCAATCCTTCCTACGCAGACCGTCACTCCCCGACAAGGTGCGCACCGACAAGGTGCGCGACTTCTCACCCGCGGCAAAGGGGCCGATGACGCGCGACCCGTGATAAGGTGACGAGAACCGACGAATCGATGGCACGAGCGCCGGCGCAGAGATCGACTGCGGATCGCGCTCGACATGCACTGAGAGCAGGTGATGAATCGATGAGAAGAGCGCGGCCCCTCCGAGAGACACTTTACTTCATCGGCGCCCTCAGCCTCGCGGGCTGTGGAGACGACGGCGGCGGTGGCGGCTCGCCGAGCGGCGATGGCACGGTCACCGAGCAGTGGGCGGGCTACTGCACGGGGACCTTCACCGAGGACACCCCCATCCCCGACTCCTTCGGCGACATCGCGTTCACCGCGCGAGAGGGCTCCGAATACCTCCTCTCGGAGTTCAGCGACACCTTCGGCGAACGCGCCGAGTTCCTGTATCTGACCGACGTGGGGCCGTCGACCTTCAAGGTGGACCCGAACGCCGCGGGGGAGTGGCCCTTCACGAGCGACTGCGCCATCGGTGAAGGGGTCCCCTACTCGGGCGTCTTCGACGACGTCAGCGTCTTCGCGGACGCGGAGCTCACGACGAAGATCTGCGATCTCAGCGAGGGCTCGGTGTTGCCCGCCGCCGCCGGGAGCGGCTACGGCTTCTCCAAATCGTCCGGTGCCTCCGCCATCTACGACGTGATCCTCGGTCCCTTCAGCGCCGAGTGTGAGGGACACGACCTGGGCTACGTGCTCGTGCCTCCCACCACCATCTTCGGCACCACCACCTGGCTCGTCCCGATCGCCGGGCTCATCGGCCCCGATTGACGCTCCGGCGGATCTCGTCGTGCTCCCAGCCCCGCGCCGCGAAGGACCTTCAAGCTCCTCCGTGCCAACCGGTCGCGCTCCTGACCCCCAACGGCGCGAGCGCCTGGTCGAGGGTGTCAGCGAGGCGCAATGACAAGGCGAGGATCGTCAGGGTCGGGTTCAGATAGCTGCCGGCGGGGACGACGGAGCCCCCCACGACGTACAGGTTCTTCGTGGAGTGGACCCGCAGCTCCGGATCGACGACGCCGAGCCGGGGGTCGACGTGCATGCGGGTCGAGCTCAGGTGGTGGTAGTTCGTGAGCAGCGGAGGCGCGCCCTGTTCCTCGGGGTCGAAGGCGCGCGCGATCCGCACCCGCCCGCTCCGCTCCAAGTGCTCGTAGAGGAGCGCGCAGTGCTTGCGTATCGAGTCGAGATCGGCGCGAGCGATGCGCCAGTCGACGCGGGCGCGGCGTCGACCAAGCTCGTCGGTCCGCGACGCCAGGGTGACGCGCGACTCGCGCTGAGGCACCTGCTCCGCCAAGATCCGCAGGAACGTCGCCCTGCGCCCCCACCAGCCGTCGATCCGGAACGCGGCCAGATCTCGAGCGTGTCTCAGGGTCTCGACGGCCTGACGTCGAGCCTTCGACGCCGCCCCGCAGCGCACCGCCTTCCGCAGCCCCCGCGCCGCGTTTACGCCGGGTGAGAGGTAGGCCCGCTCCGCGTTGCAGACCCAGAAGGCCGCGTTCAAGAGCCCCTCGCGGCGGATGCGCTCCTCTCCCAACCAGAGCATCGCCTGCCGCTTGTGCCCCTCCTCGTCCGAGCTCTCTTCGAAGACGTGCGGGTCGAACGGCTCCGCTCCTGCGGGCTCGAGCACGGCGCAATCGAAGGCGATGTGGTCCATGAAGTACCTGCCCACATTGTCGTGCTCGTTGCCGACCCCATTGCCGTACCGCCCCGGCGACTCCAGCAGCATCCGCGGGTTCTCGATGCCCCCCCCCGCGAGGACGAAATGGCGCCCCTCCACCGCGAAGGAGTTTCCGCCCGGCGCCACCGCCCGGAGCTCCCGGACGCTGTCCGCGTCCTCCGTCAGCTCGATCCTCACCATGGTGGCGTGGAGGATGAGCTGGATGTTGCGGGCTCCCGCCACGGCGTCGAAGCGGCTCCGGAAGACGTCGTGGGCGGCGAACTGAAAGATCGCGAGCTCGGGACCACCGGGCCAGGTGAGAGGTGTCGGGTAACGATCCCCGAAATGTCGCTCCGGACGGAACTCCGCCGGCACCCCGACGAGCTCGTAGGCTCGCGCATAGTACTGCTCCACCGTCGCCCGTTCGAAGGGCCAGGAGCTGTCGCGCAGCGGCGCTGCCCCGAAGTCGCACGCGTCAAAGGGGCGGACCCGCAGACCCGTCGTCGGAGCCCAGCGGTTGGACGAGCCCCCGAACCCTCGCCCCCGCGACGAGACGAGCGGGAACTGCTGTCCCACGGTCTCCCCCGCGAGGGCGTCGTCGTCCGCCGGCCCATGATGCCGTCCGCCGGCCTCGAGGACCGTCACGTGCCACCCGGCCGCGGCGAGGGATTGCGCTACGGACAACCCCGCAGGCCCCGCCCCCACCACCACCACGTCCGATCGCAGCCGAGCTCCGTAGGGGAGCAACCTTCCGTCAACCAGCAACTGCCACCTCCCTCGACGGCGGTTGAAACTCCGAGCGCCCCCGCTCCGCGTCACGGAGCGCGCCGCAGTAGCTGAGGTCGTAGGCGATGCTCAGCGCCGCCATGGTGACCGCATCCGCCCGCCGCGCGTGCGCGAGCTTGGCGACCTCCACGCAGGCGTCGACCCCCCACCGCGTCGTGGCACCGTGGTGCAGCAACACCCGCGCTAGCCTGAGCGGTAGCCGGCGACGACGGAGCTCCGACTTCACCTGCGCCAGGAACCCCACCTCCGGGTGCAGCTGGTCCATCAGATGGTCGAAGTACGCATAGGCGCGCGGTGTGTGCAGCCACGCCTCCAGAGTCCGGCGGGAGTAGTGCCAGGCGATGGCGCTCGGCTCGAACACGAACTTGCACCCATGGCGATCGAGCCGCAGCGCCAGCTCGTCGTCCTCCGCCCGCAGGAAGCGCTCGTCGAACCCACCCACGGCGTGGAATACGTCCAAGGGGAGGCAGTTGTTACCGGTGTGGAACTGACGCCACGTCGGCGCATAGTCGCCTCGCGACAGAGCGTCCGCTTCTTTCTTGGCTTGGCGCGCCTCCCACAGGTTCCAGGGGGTCGGATCGTCCCAATCGGCGGGCTGCACGAACGGCCCACAGCTGACGATCGGGGCTCCAGCGCCGGGCGCTCGAACCGCCTCCAAGTGCACCTCGATGAGCCGGCGGTCGGCGACGACGTCATCGTCCAGGAAGAGAATGAACTGGGCGTTCGATCGATCGACGCCAGCGTTCCGCGCCGCTGCAGGGCCACGGGAGCTGGCCAGCCGCACCACCTCGCACTGCAGCGCAGCGTACCGCTGACTGTCTGTGATGGACTCGACGGGGGTCTCGCTGCCATCGTCGACGACGATGACCCCGAACTCCTCGTGAGTCTGCTCCAGCAAGGCATCCAGCGCGCGACGCAGCCGCTCGGGGCGGTTCTTCGTCGCGATGATCACGTCGCAGAGTATGCGGTTCATGTCCCCCCTCGTATGTTGTCGTTCCTAACGTCGGCGCCGGGCCGTCCGCGCCGCTGAGTATCTCTCATGCTGCAATGTTCTGCGAGCCTCATCGTCGCGCTAGCCGCCGCCGGCTGCCCGGCCTGCCTGCACTGTTGCGGCGCCGCATCGCCCTGTGGCATGCGGGCGTCTGGTCCGTTGGCGCGGGCAGCGATGGTGATTCCTTCCCCGCGACGGCCGTCCCCCGCGCGATCGCTCCGGACTGTCCGACTATCACCTCCACTGCAATATCATGGCGCTACCATCCCTACAGGGAGAAAGGTGG
>JAEWOQ010000011.1 GCA_023460875.1 Pseudomonadota bacterium | reverse complement strand
AGTCCGCGTCGCCGCGGACCTTCAGGGGCGGCTCCCGGTACTGCGGTTGCTCCTGCCACTGCTGGAAGCTGTTGGGCTCGTAGTGGGGCAGGCTGCCGTAGTTGCCGTCGGCGCGGCCCTGCCCGTCGCGGTGGTTGCTGTGCACCGGGCAGCGCGCGGCGTTCACCGGGATCTGGTGGTAGTTCACGCCCAGCCGATAGCGCTGCGCGTCCGCGTAGTTGAACAGGCGCGACTGCAACATCTTGTCTGGCGACGGGCCGATGCCGGGCACCAGGTTGCTCGGCGCAAACGCGCTCTGCTCGACGTCCGCGAAGAAGTTCTCGGGGTTGCGGTTGAGCTCGAACTCACCGACCTCGATCAGAGGATAGTCGCCCTTCGGCCACACCTTCGTCAGATCGAAGGGGTGGTAGGGCACCTTCTCTGCCTCGAGCTCGGGCATCACCTGGATGTGCAGGGTCCACTTCGGGTAGTCGCCGCGCTCGATGGCCTCGTACAGGTCGCGCTGGTTGCTCTCCCGGTCCGTGCCGATGATCTTCGCCGCCTCCGCGTCGGTCAGGTTCTTGATGCCCTGCTGGGTGCGGAAGTGGAACTTCACCCAGAACCGCTCGCCGGCCTCGCTCCAGAAGCTGTAGGTGTGCGAGCCGAAGCCGTGCATGTGGCGGTAGCTGGCCGGGATGCCGCGATCGCTCATCACGATGGTGACCTGGTGCAGCGCCTCGGGCAGGAGCGTCCACCAGTCCCAGTTGTTGGTGGCCGAGCGCAGGTTGGTGCGCGGATCGCGCTTCACGGCCTTGTTGAGATCGGGGAACTTGCGCGGATCGCGGATGAAGAACACGGGGGTGTTGTTGCCCACCATGTCCCAGTTGCCCTCCTCCGTGTAGAACTTCAGCGCGAAGCCGCGGATGTCCCGCTCGGCGTCCGCCGCGCCGCGCTCTCCGGCCACGGTGGTGAAGCGCGCGAACATCTCGGTCTTCTTGCCGACCTCGCTGAAGATCTTCGCGCGGGTGTACTTCGTGATGTCGTGGGTGACGGTGAAGGTGCCGAACGCGCCGGAGCCCTTGGCGTGCATGCGCCGCTCGGGGATCACCTCACGGACGAAGTTGCCCAGCTTCTCGTGGAGCCACACGTCCTGGGAGAGCAGCGGGCCGCGCGGACCGGCGGTGAGGCTGTTTTGGTTGTCGGGCACCGGGGCGCCGAACTGGGTGGTGAGGTGTGTGATAGGGCACTTCGCGTCTTTGTCCGTGGGCTTGCTCATGACTTTGGCTCCAATCGCTCGAAGAGGCTTCGGACTCTAACGCCTGCGGGAGCGAAAACCGAAGTGGGCCGGCCGTTCCGGGGTCCCTCTTGCGCCGCGGGGCCGGCGGTCTACGCTGCTCCCAGTGCTGAGCGCGTGCCGCTTTGCGGTCTTGGAGGCTGACCCATGGCGCCCTGCGCTGGACGCCGCCCGCTCACTGCGCTCCATGACCGAGTGGCGCCAGCAGATCGCCGATGAGGTGCTGCGAGCGTCTGCGGCCCACTTCGTCGCGATATATACGTGCCCGGCGGGCGACCCCAGCCGATCCGCGGGGGCCGTCGCAGGCGCCGCGACCCAGTCACTCGTCGAGTCGATCCATTTCAGGTTCCTCGCGTTCAGCGACCGGGAGCGCGGACGCAGCGGGATGGATGTCGCCCACGAGTTCGGCAGCGCGGCGCACGCCCCCCTGCTCGATACGGCGTACCGAAAGCTCGCCGCGGCGCTGCGACGTGACCTCCTCGACCCCCAGGGGATCCGCGGGATCCTCGTCGCCCACCTCGTCACCGACGAGGGGCTCCACGTCGGCTGGATCGCCGTGGGCTCGCCGCTCTCCGAACCGGAGGCGCTGGCCCTGTTCGGCGCGGAGCTCAGCCATGTGGCTCGAGCCGCCAGCGACACGCTCTCCTCTGCCTTCGAAGTCGCGCGGGCGTGCGGCTTCCGGACACCGGCGGAGCTCCCCCTGGCGTTGTCCGCGCGGGAGCGACAGATCGCCGTGATGGTGACGGAGGGGCTCTCCGACGCGAACGTCGCCGCGCGCCTGTCGCTCTCGGAGGAGACCGTCGGAGCCCACCTGCGTCGGATCTTTCGGAAGCTGGGCGTCCACTCGCGCGTCGAGCTCTCCGCGCGGCTGCAGAGCGACTGACCTCCTCCGGCAGGGCTCACACGTTCGTGTGATTCCCTCGGCCCGACGACCTGGCAACATCGAACGATGTTTACGAGACTGCCCCATTCCACCCTTGCTATAACCGCCCCTCTCTTGCTGCTCGCTGCGTTCGCCTGCACGACCGAGACCCCCGCCGACGACCCGACCGACACCGGCACGGGCGGCTCCAGCACGGGCGGCGGGGACGGCACCGGCGGGCGCCCAGAGGGTGGCGCGGGGGGAGAGGGCGGCGAAGCGAGCGGGTTCTTCACGGGGCCGATCGCGCCCGAGTGCGAGGAAGGCCTCGACTGGTGCGCTCAGGTAGAGGTCGCAGCCCTGCTCTCCTGCGTCGACGTCGACCTCGAGCCTTACACGATCACGACCGAGTTCTCGGGCAAGACCGACGGCGTCAGCTGTGGCATCGACGCGGACGGTGAGCTCACCCTGAGGTTCTCGCTACCGCAGGACGACCCCGCCTACGACGTTTACGCGGCGCGCTTCTCGATCGCGGACTACACAGGACCTGGCACCTACCCGCTCGTCTCCGGCATGGACAAGGGGCTCACGCTCCAGGGCGTTCCGGTCGGCGCCTCGAGCTCCCAAGACGACGAAGACGTCGCCTGGGCGATCGGCGGCTACTGCGGCGAGCTCGCCTGCGACGCGATCGTCCACGAAGAGAGCGAGCCCATCCCGGACGACCCACAGTCCGTCCACGCTTTCCGCGTTCGGGTCGAGATCGTCTGCGATCCGGACGTCGACTTCTTCGGCAACGATGGCGGCGACTGCGCCGAGCCCGAGAACCACTGCGCGCTCCAGGGCACGCCGACGTTGAAGTTCGACGTCAACTGCACGCACTGAACCTGCACGAGCTCACGTTCCCTGCTGAGCAAGCCGCCGCCGGGGCCACCCGAGCTCCGGAGGGCGCCAGCGGCGCGCGGGATCCTGCATCTTCGACCCCGCGCGCCAGGGCATCCCTCAAGGGATCTCGGCGTAGCACCCCCCCGACCAGTCCTCGGAGCAGTCGTACACGTCGTCGTGGAGCGTCACCTCGCCGCTCGGCCACTCGATGGTCCCGGCGGTCCAGACCTGCTTCGGCGCGAGGTTGCTCTTGCGGGCGATCACGATCTTCCCGGCGACGTTGAAGATGACCTGCCCGCTCGAGCTCGGGTCGCCGTCGCTCCAGTGCTCGACCATCACCGTGTAGATCCCGGGCGCCGGCTTGGCCAACCAGATGTTCTCGGGGCCGTAGGATCCCGTGTTGTCGACGTCCTTGTGGGGATCGTCCGAGGGATCTCCCTCCACGCCCCAGTCGGGGCTCGAGCCGATGCAGGACGTCCAGGTGCAGTCCGTGGCGTTGTCGTTGATCTTGCCGCCCGGCTTGATGAGGTGCAGCTCCCAGTCCCTGCCGAGCGCGTCCCAAGAGAGCGTGACGCGGATGTCGGCGTCGACGCAGTCCTCCGTCGTGATCTCCACGACCTCGACGGCGGTGCCGCTCGCGTTGGTCCACAGGAGCTTGAGGAGCTGCTGACCACAGAACAGGGGCAGCTCGATGGAGTAGCTCCCCTCGCTGACCACGGGGACGACCCCCTCGATGGCCGCGCCGCCGGGCCCCCGCAGGTAATAGGCTCCGTCGCCCTCCACTCCGGCGACGAGCCCAGAGAAGACGGCGCTGGTGACGACGCCCACGTCCAGCACGAAGGACTCGCGATCCGACTCCGGGCAGCCGTCGCAGCCGTACGCCCCGGGCTTGGAGTACTGGGGCGCGGGATCGGCGATCTCCGGCTCCTGATCTCCCGCCTCTCCGCCGGCGCCCCCCATGGGGTCATCTCCCGACGCGCCCGCCTCGTTCTTCGTTCCCCCAGCGCCATCATCGGCGCCTCCCGTCCCGCTGACGGGATCGGAGGGGGTCTCGATGGTGCAAGCGCCGAAGAGAGCGAGCGGCACGGCGGCCGCGAGGAACAAAGAAAAGCGTTTCATTCCAGGAAAGTCCTTTCGAGAGCGTGAAGCTCAAAGCGACGAACGGCTTGCGGAGGGCAGGCCACTCGTCGCGGGGAAAACAACGAGAACACCGATTCGTGAGCAGCAGGTCAGCTTGGACGAGCCCGTCAGGTTCCCGCGAAGGGCTAAGGGGCGCTGGCGGGCGGGCGCTCCAGGAGGCGAACCGATCGGCGCTCCAGGCGGGGCGAGTATGCTGACCTGCCTAGTCATGGGTCAAGCTACAGCCTGCCGAGCCAGAACCTTCCCGCTTCCCCCGCGCGATCCAGCGGGGCCGCTCCCGATCCGCTTTTCTGGCCTCGAGCGGCCTCGCCACCGAGCTCCACGCCCAGGGGCCACGGTCGAGCTGTCCTGAACGCTGCCCCACATCGCCCTACCTCGCCCTCAGCCCGCCCCCGCGCACGAACATCTCACTCGCGAGAGAGC
>JAEWOQ010000010.1 GCA_023460875.1 Pseudomonadota bacterium | reverse complement strand
AAGATGTTTAAAAGAGACAGGATCCCCACGACGGGCAGCAACCCCATCGACATGCCCAGATTGAACACGGTGTGCCAGAAGACGATGGCGCCGACGCCCAGCGCCAGCGCCGCGCCGAACCGGTCCTTGGCCTGAGAGGCGATGTAGACCGCGTGGATGGATAAGAGGCAGTAGAGCACGAGCAAGACCATGCAGCCGAGGAACCCGAACTCCTCGGCGAACACGCTGAAGGGGAAGTCCGAGTGCTGATCCGGGAGGAAGCCGAACTGGTTCTGTGTCCCCCGCATGAAGCCCTCCCCGCTCCAGCCTCCGTTCCCGATCGCGGTCTGGGACTGGAGCGCGTGCCAGCCGGTACCCGTCTTGTCCCCCTCGGGGTCGAGGAAGCTCGTGATGCGACCTCGCTGGTAGTCGTGGAGCCCGAACTTCCACATGAACGACCCGAACACCCCGCCCCCGACGAGGACGGCCACGACGGTACCGCGACGGATGCGGGTGACCGCCAGGATGCTGATGGTCGTCAGCGCATAGATAAGGGACGTGCCCAGGTCGGGCTGCGCCATCACCAACCCCAACGGCAACGCCGTCACGATGGCGGGTTGGATGAGGTCGAAGAGGCCGCGCTCGTCCGTCTTCGCGTCGTTTTGCAGGTAGCGCGCCACCATCAGCGCGACGAGTGGCTTCATGAACTCGCTCGGCTGCATCGCGAAGCTGCCGATCCGGATCCAACGTTGTGAGCCGCGTACATCCGTGGCGAACACGAACACCATCAGGAGCAACAACAGCCCTGCTCCGTAGAGGACGGGCGCGAGGCGCTCCAGGTGCCGATAGTCGATGGCCGCCAGCAGCATGCCCAGCAGCAGGCCCACCACGATCCAGTAGATCTGCGTGACGTAGATGTCGGCGAGGCCCGCCCGCTGGGTCACGCCGACGTAGGCGCTCGTGGCGCTGTAGAGGTTGACCACCCCGATGCAGGAGATCGCCACCACCAAGAACAGCAGCACCATGTCGATCTGCGGGCCCCCGCGGAACGTGATGGTGTGGCGGTAGGACCGCATCAGTCTCTCTCCTCGAGCCGCGCCGCGAGGCGCTCGGTCTTCATGCGTTGCCAGTCGCGCACCACCTGCATAGCCACCGGCACGGCGTTCTTACCGCCGCCGCCGCCGTGCTCGACCAGCACCACCACCGCGATCTCCGGCGACTCCGCGGGCGCATACCCCGCGAACCACGCATGGTCACGGTTGAAGTACCAGACGCGGTCCGGGTCCACGCCCCGCGGCGTGACCTGGGTCACCTGAGCCGTCCCCGTCTTCCCGGCCATGTCGACACCTTCGATCCGCGCACCGTAGGCCGTCCCCTCCCGCTCCGTGACGACACCTTTGAGGCCGAGGCGCAACAGTCTCAGGCGCTCGGCGTCCAAATCGACGACGCGCCTCACTCGGGGGGGGAAATCCTGCACGACCGTGCCATCGCTCGTCTCGATGCTGCGCACGACCTGAGGACGGTAGAGCGTCCCGCCGTTCGCGAGGGCACCATAGCCGAGGGCCAGCTGGAGCACGTTCACCGTCGACGCGCCCTGCCCGATGGCGGCGAGCAGGGTGAAGCCCCCTCGGAACGCGCCCTTGTAACGCCGCGTGTACCACCCACGCGTCGGCATCCGGCCGCGCGCCTCGGGGTTGATCCCGACGCCCGTAGGCGCCCCGAAGCCGAACTTCATGCCGACCTCCGCCAGGCGGTCGATATGGATCTGTGACCCGAGCTCGTAGAAGTAGGTGTTGCAGGACCGCACCATCGCCCGGTGCAAATCCACCCGGCGATGCACGCCAGTGCAGCGGAAGAAGCGCTTGCCGAACTTGTGGCCACCTCGACAGTCCACGGTCGTGTCGGGACGGATCAGCCCCTCCTCGAGCCCTGCCAAGGCCGTGAACGGCTTGTAGGTCGAGCCCGGCGGGTAGGCTGCGGACATCGTCTTGTCCAAGGTGGGCTTCAGCGGGTCGGCGTAGTACCGCCTGAAGGCGTCCTGGACTGCCGCCTTGCCGCTGCCGCCCGACACGATGTTCGGGTCGAAGCTCGGCTTGGACAGGGCGGCCAAGAGCCGACCGGTGCGCACGTCCACCACCACGACGGCGCCCGCGAGCTGCCCGCGCATGGCCCGCTCCGCCGAGCGCATCAGCTCGATGTCGACCGTCAACGAGATGTCCCGGCCCGGGAGCGGCTCCTGGATCCTGTTCTCACCCAGGTAGCGTTGCTCGAGCTCGTCGGCGTTGTCGCTGTTCGCGCTCTTACGGATGAAGCGGCGCCAGCCCCTCTGACCTCGCAGGTAGCTCTCCCAGCGTCGCTCCACCCCCACCGCGCCCAGCCGATCCCCCGCGCGGTAGCCGGCCTCGGGCTTCTGCGCGAGCAGCTCCCCGTCTACCTCCCGCATGTAGCCGAGCAAATGAGCGCCGAGATCCCCGTGGGGATAATAGCGGACGGGCGCCGGGGTCACGTCCACCCCGCGCAGGGAGCGCGCGTGCGTCTCCAGAGCGGCCACCGCGTCGCGGCTCACGTCCACCTTGACGAGCGTCTGCTGCTTGGCGCGATTGCCGCCCTCGTCCTTCAGCGTGACGATCTTCTCGCGGAGCCCATCCGCCTCTCCAGGCGACAACCCCATCATCGCCACGACCCGGGGCCAGGTCTCCTCCAGGTCGATCCGATCGGGGACGACGTGCACGTTGTAGGCGGGGCGATTGGCCGCGAGCACCTTGCCCTGGGCGTCGCGGATGACCCCCCGCGTCGTCGCCAACCTGCGCTCCCCCACGATGTTGCGGCGCGCCTGCGCCTCGTGGACGTCCCCGCGCACGATCTGCAGGACGGCGAGCCGTACGGTGAACACCGCGAAGCTCATGACGATGAACAGCACGAGCCAGCGGAACCTCTTTCGAAACTCACCGACGTCGGAGCGCTGCGCAAGGGAGGTCATGGGGAGGATTCAGCGAAGCCGTGGGAGGGAGCTCAAGGGGGGCTGATCGTACTCCCCGTGGAGGCCGAGGAGCTCCCCGGCCCCGTGCGGCCTTCGATGTGCAGCCGGTGGGCGAGGGCAAATAGGAACGGCGCGCACAGAGCAGTGCTGATGGCCCGGGGCAAGACCACCATGCCGATCTCCAGGGGGCGACGGTTATCGACCCCGAAGATGGCCAACAACGTGAGCAGGATCGCGCTCTCGATCAAGGAGAACGCGAAGGCGAGCGGGATGCGGGTCATGAACGCCTGCGCGTTCAGCCGGACGCTGGCGATGCGAGCCAGCCACCACAGGGCGACCGCCGTAAAGCGGAACAGGAACATGGGAGCCGGGCCCAGGAGATCCAGGGCCCACCCCATGCCATAGGCGAGCAGAGCTCCCCGGGCCATCGAGTGCTCGTGGATCCCGAGGTACACGATCAGCGGCAGCACCAGATTCGGGGTGGCGCCCTGCAGCCAGCTCCCCACCGGGACGCCCCTCAACTCGAGCGCACTCAGGGGGCCCAGGACGTGCCACAGGTTGCTCTGAATGAGGACCAGCAGGACCCCCACGGCGAGGTACGCCGCATTCCTCATGCCGTGGCTCCTCTACGCGCCCAGGCCATGCCTCACCGCTCCACGCGCCGACGGTCTTCGGCCGTGCCACAGTCCTCTTTCACGTCCGTGAGCACGATGAGCACCTCGTCCAGGCGTGAGAAGTCGACCGTCGGCTCCGCCTCGACGGACTGGTAGATCCCGAAATCCCGCTTGACCACCTCGGTGACGCGAGCCACGGGGATCCCCGCGGGGAAGCGGCAACCTTTGCCGCTGGTCACCAAGAGATCGCCGACCTCGACTGCGTCGTCCGTCTCGACGTACTCGACGCGCACCACATAGCGGGAGTCGTCGCCGATCCCCCGCACGATGCCTCGGGCCCCGGTCCGCTCCACGACCACGTCTGCGCCGAAGCCGCTGTCGACGACGAGCTCGACGGTGGCGGAGTCCCCCACCACCCGCTTGATCACCCCCACCGCGCCATCCAGGGCGACCACGGGCATGTTCTGCCGGATCGCCACACCCGGGTGATCCAGGACGATGTGTGCGACCCGAAAATAGGCGTTCGTGTCCTTGCCGATGACGAGGGCGCTCGCCGTCTCGGAGGGGAGGGTATCCCGGAGCCCGAGGAGACTACGCAGGCGCTTGTTCTCTGCCCGAACCCGAGCGAGCTCCCGGGTCTCGGCCCTGAGACGCGACACCTCGTGATACAGCTCGTTGTTGTCCCGCTTGACGTCCACCAGGTAGACGTAGTCGCCGACGAGGTGGGAGACCCCGCGCCCCAGCGCCGCCGCCGCGTACTGCACCGGCGCGGCGAGGCGCATGAGGCTCTGGTCGAGCCAGTTCATGTCCTCCGGACGCCGGATCGTGGCCCGCAGGAAAAAGAACGGCAGCGCCAGCAGCAGAACGACGACGAACGTGTCTCGGTAGCGCTTGTAAAAGCCCAAGGCGACTATCCTCGAAAGCCCCGCGGTGAGCACGGGGCTTCCGCGAGAACGTGAATTGCAGTGCGGGGCTTAGCACGTACCGGCGGCAGGCTCAGCCGATCGTCACTTCTTTCAAGAGCTCGATGTGATCGAGCGTCTTGCCGCTCCCCAGCACGACGGCGCTGATCGGGTCGTCGCTCACCATCACGGGCAGCCCCGTCTCCTCCCGGAGCAGGACGTCCATGTT
Source organism: Pseudomonadota bacterium (assembly GCA_023460875.1). GTDB lineage: Bacteria > Myxococcota_A > Polyangia > Polyangiales > Polyangiaceae > NIC37A-2. Next base: position 3,386 of record JAEWOQ010000010.1, on the reverse strand, counting down.
CTTGAGGAGAGCTCCTCCGCCAGTCAGGACGACGCCCTTGTCCACGATGTCCGCCGCGAGCTCGGGCGGGGTCCGCTCGAGGGCGAGGAGCACAGCTTCGACGATGGCGTTGATCGGCTCCGCCAGGGCGTCTCGCATCTCGTCGGCGTTGACGACGACCGTCTTGGGGACCCCCGCGACCATGTCGCGCCCCTTGACCTCCATGGTCAGAGGCTCTTCGAGGGCGTAGGCGTTGCCGATGGTGACCTTGATGCGCTCGGCGGTCTGCTCGCCGATGGCCAGATTATATTTGCGCTTCATGTAGGCGACGATGGCCTCATCCATCTTGTCGCCGCCGACACGAACGCTCTGGGAGTAAACGATGCCCGCTAGGGAGATGACGGCGACCTCCGTCGTGCCGCCTCCGATGTCCACCACCATGTTGCCGCTGGGCTCGGTGATGGGCAGACCAGCCCCGATGGCCGCCGCCATGGGCTCTTCGATCAGGTAGACCTCCCGGGCCCCGGCGCTCTCCGCGCTCTCCTTCACGGCCCGCTTCTCCACCTCCGTGATCCCGAAGGGCACGCAGATGATGATGCGCGGCTTCACCCAGCTCCGCCGGTTATGGGCGCGGGTGATGAAGTAGCGGAGCATCGCCTCGGTGATCTCGAAGTCAGCGATGACACCGTCACGAAGCGGGCGGATGGCCTCGATGTTGCCGGGGGTGCGCCCCAGCATCTCCTTCGCCTCGCGCCCGACCGCCAGGACGCGCTTGTCCCCGCGGGAATCTCGGGCCACAGCCACCACGGACGGCTCGCAGGAGACGATCCCCTTTCCTTTGACGTAGATCAGGGTCGTCGCCGTGCCGAGATCGATGGCAAGGTCGTTCGAGAACAGGCCGTAGAGCCAGTCGAAGATCATCGGGCGGGGAAGTCGCTAGGCCGCTGCATGGGCGGAATACCGGGGAAAACCGGCTGGGTCAGGAGACCATCGGCCGGTGGGGGAAGCTACCTAGCACGCGTCCCGCGGCTCGTGCAATCGACCTCACCCCGTCGATTCACTCCGGTCGGGGCCTGGTGCTCAGCCTCTAGAGCGTCGCTCCGCTGGGGGTCCTTGCGCTTCGACGTCGGAGAGAGGCCCCAGCTATCGATGTGGGCGAAGGTAGGCTGACGCGAGACGGTGCGAGCCTCAGTCGTCGTCCCGCTCCCAGCGGTGCCAGGTGCCCGCGCCGCCCCGTTCGCGCTTCGGTGCTCGTTCGGGAGCGCGCTTCTTCTTTTCCTTTTTGCGCTCCTTCTTGTCGCGGCGTCCCGACCCCTCGTCCGTGCCCGGCGGTGGTCCCGATGGCGAGCGACCGTGAAACCCGTCGAACGCCGGGGCGCCTCCCGGATCCGGCTCGTAGCGCGGTGGTGTACCCGGTCCTCCGAAGCCCGGTCCTCCGAAGCCCGGTCCTCCAAATCCCGGTCCTCCGAAGCGACCCCCGCCACGACCAGCTTCCGTCCGCCCCGATCCCTCGAAGCGGCCGGAAGGCTCGCCTGAGCCCGGCGGAGGTCCACCTTTCCCGCGGGGCTGGGCCGGGGTGACTACGATCGTGCGCCCCCGCACCTGAGCGCCCGCCAAGCGCTCGACGGCTCCGACCGCGGCCTCGGGCGACTCGAGGGTCACGAACCCGAACCCCCGCGGGCGCCCGTCAGGACCGATGGGGAGGGACACGCGGGCGACGGGGCCCAGCTCATGTTCCACGAACAGAGCCTCGACTTCCTCGGTCGTGGTGTCGTAGGGGAGCTTGCCGACGAACACGGTGCGATCGTCAGGGCGAGGGGCCCGCTCACCGGGCGCACGGCGCGGCCCGTCCTGGGAGAAACGTCGCACGCTGATCGCGCGTCCTCCATGGACGAGGCCATCGACGGCCTGTCGCGCCGCTTCGGCGGCGTCCGCGCTCGCGAAGCTCACGAAAGCAAACCCGCGAGGACGCCCGGACTCTCGGTCCCGGGGAACGTGTACGTCCGCCACCGCCTGCCCGCTGCCTTCGAAGATGTCGCGGAGAGCCGCCTCGTCGATGGAGTCGGCCAGACCCCCCACGAAGAGCTTCCGCGCGTCGTCCGCACCCATGTTCGTCCTGAGTCGATCCCGAGCTTGATGCGCGATTGCCCGTTGAAGATACCGGTGTCCCCAGGGCCCATCAACCCGTGTTGGTCGATGCCCCTCCCCGCGAGCGCCGTGCCGGACCTGCAAATCGCGCCCTAGAGTCCGGGGCCGCCCTCATAACCGAGATGGGCGCGGCTCAGCAAGGACTCCCGGCGTGCGAACCCGCCGTCGACAGCCTGGCCTCCCTCCCCGTGGGCGGTCCTTGGGGCCGCGGCACTACGGCTCACCCTCGGCTCACCCCCGGCTCACCCCGGCCCGCGCTAGCAAGTTGGCACTAGCCCTGCCGGGCTGGCGATGGAACCATGCGCCCCGTGCGAACCACCGTGATCGTCAACCCGAGCGCGGCCAGCGGACGCGCGGGGCGCCTCGAGGGGCTGATCCGTGAGGGCCTGGAAGGCGCCGGGATTTCTTACGTCTGGGCGGCCACGGAGGGCCCGCGCCACGCCACCGAGCTCGCTCGACGAGCCATCGAAGACCAGGTGGACGTCATCCTCACGGTGGGCGGAGACGGGACCCTCAACGAGGTGATCCATGGCTACCTGGACGAGGCCGGCCGCCCGCGACGTGGTCCAGCGCTCTGCGTGCTCCCCGTGGGAACGGGAGGTGACTTCCGCAAGACCTTCGCCTGGGAGGACGGCGTCGCCGCCGGCCTCGAGCGACTTCGACGCGGGAGCAAGCGTCCCCTCGATCTCGGGCTCGTCGAGCTCACGCGGCTCGATGGCTCCCGCGAGCGCCGCGCCTTCGCCAACATCCTGAGCTTCGGGGTCGGAGGCGCGACCGACCAACTGGTCAACGCAGGCCCCAAGTGGATCGGCGGCAAGGCGGCGTTCTTCTTGGGCGCGCTGCGCGCCACCTTTGCGTATCGCCCCGTGCCGGTGGAGATCGTCGTAGACGGAGAGCCCTGGCTCACCAGCCCCATCCTGAACGTCGCCCTCGCCAACGGCCGCTTCTTCGGGGGCGGCATGCACATCGCGCCGGACGCGGACCCGAGCGACGGGCTGCTGGATCTGGTGGCGATCACCGACCGCAACGCCATGCAGAGCCTCGGCTTGGCCCCGTACCTCTACCGCGGCACTCACATGAAGCAGGCTGGGGTGTACGGCTGTCGCGGTCGCCGTGTCGAGGCGCGACCTACTCGACCCGGGGCGGAGGTCCTGATCGATCTCGACGGCGAGATGCCCGGCCAACTCCCGCTCACCGCTGAGCTCGTCCCGGGCGCCATCGACCTCCTCGTCTGACACGCGCTGTCCCCCTCGCTACCG
>JAEWOQ010000009.1 GCA_023460875.1 Pseudomonadota bacterium | reverse complement strand
CGGCTCTCCTGACGGCGCGGCTCTCCTGACGGCGCGGCTCTCCTGACGGCGCGGCTCTCCTGACGGCGCGGCTCTCCTGACGGCGCGGCTCTCCTGACGGCGCGGCTCTCCTGACGGCGCGGCGTGCGCCGCGCCAGCTCAGTTGAGGGCGCTGGATTTCGGAGGCGCCGCGGCGTCGAGCTCGAGCATGGCCGCCGCGATCTCCCGCTCGAGAGCGGAGCGGATTTCGTCCTCGGTGCGATCGAGGGAGCCGGCCAGGCGCTCCACGTTGCGTTGATAGACGAAGAGTCGACCCGTCGGGGCGCCGTTTGGTCCCTCCAGGGCGTCCACCAACACGAGCGCGCGGGGATCGACCCCATCGACGATGGCCTCGGCGCCCGGCGCGTCCGTGACGAAGATCTCGTCCTGCCGGATGAACGTGCGCAGCCGGGGCGTCAACCGCTCCACCGCCCGGCGCGCGCTGAGCTCGAACGCCTCGCGGCTGAGCGTCCAGGAGGGAGGCGGCAACAACAAATCGAGATCCCTGGACTTCAGGAAGGCCTGGATCGCGCCGGGCACGTCGCCGCGCTCGTCGCGGATCAGGCCGAGGTAGTAGTGGGCTTCGGAGTTCTCCGTGTCCCGCCGGACGGCCTCGCGCAGCAGCTCCTCGGCTCGGTCGCTCTCGCCCATCTCGAAGTGCGCGCGCCCCACCAAGAAGACGTGGCTGGGGTTGTCGTAGGGCCCCGCTGGAAAGCGGCCGCACACGGCGCGGGCCTCGTCTTCTCGACCGAGGCCGAGGAGGGCGTCGAACTGGAGCAGCAGGGCGTCCACGAGCTCCTCGTTGTTCTCGGCGAGCTCGAGGGCGTCCTCACACAAGGCGAGGGCCTGAGGCAGGTCTCCCAGGGGATGGATGCAGAGCTCCGCGGCGTTCAGGATGGCATCGAGGAACGTGTCGTCGAGGGCGATGGCCTGTCGGTAGCTCTCGAGGGCCTCTTCATACTCTCCCTGGAGCGCGGCGACGTAGCCGAGCAGGTTGTGGGCTTCGGGTGATTGGGAGTCGAGCTCGAGGGCTCGCCGGGCCGATTGCTCGGCGGCTCGAGAGTCACCCTTCTGCACCAAGTCCCAACCCCGATCGAGGTGGGCGGAAAACTGATCCATGGCTGGGGGGTTCATTGGTCCGGCGCGCCCCCCACGTCAAGAGGAGCACGCCGGGGGCCAGCCGATTCGGGGTGGGACCGAGCTCTCCGGTTCGAGGAGCTCCGGTTCGGGGAAATCGAAGCGCCGCTGTGCCTCAGTCGTGCGCGACGATCATCGTCCCGGGGTGCTCGGCGTCCGACCACATGCCGTGCCAGCCCGGGGGGATCTGAGGGTCCGCCCAGAAGAACAGGTGCTTCGCGTCGAGGGGCGAGAGGTTCACGCAGCCGTGGCTCATCTGCACGCCGTAGTTCTCGTGCCAGAACGCCGCGTGGACCGCGTAGGAGCCCTCGTAGTACATGACGTAGGGCACGTCCTCGATGCTGTAGGGCAGGTCGCCCGCCGCGCTGCCATCGCCGTCCATTGTGCCGGTGATGTGCTTCTCGCGGACGCGCCAGGCGCCTCGGGGGGTGCGGTGGTCCTTGGCCTTGATGCGGGACTCTCGCCCCGACGACATCAGGGTCGCGTAGACGGGCCGGTCTCCCTGGAAGGCCACCAAGGTCTGCTGCCCCACGTCGAGATCGATCCAGCGCTCGTGCTCTCCCACGTCTGCCGGGCGTTCTCCCGGGGTCGTGCGACGGACCGTGTCGCCGCGCACCCACGTCCCGTCCGCGGTCTCGTGGTACGTGTGGTTGCGGAGCTCGATCTCCTTGCCCGTCAGCTGCACGATCTGAAATCGCTTCAACGACCCCTTGCTGGTGACGGTCTGGGTCTCCTCGTCGATGACGTAGGTCGCGGAGCTCTTTCGGGTCCCGTTGACCCACGCCACGGGCAGCTTCCAGTTTTCTCCGTCGATCTCGACGCCTTTGAACTCGGAGCCAGGCGCCCTCCAGAAGCGCTCGGTGGGCGCGAGCAGCCCCTTGGTCGTCTTGTACCAGCTCCGGCCGCCCCAGTTGAACGTGTTGTCCACCGCGACGTAGAAGCCGCGCACCATGCGCTTGGCGAGCACCCCGTCCGCTTCGGATTCGAGCTCATCGAGCTTGATCTCGTGGAGGCGGTCCTTGATGTTCTCCTGCTGCCACCAGGGCTGGGGCTCCGGGGGGGGCTCGGGCTCGCCCAAGAGCAGACCGTCCAGCTCGGTGGGGGCATCGACGGAAGCCGTCTTGGCGCCTTGGGGGGGAGGGGCGGTGGGGTTGGTGGAGACGAGCTTGGTCTCCGCGTCCTTCGTCTCCGTCTTCTTCGGGGACGACGCCTCCTTGCCCTTCCTCAGGTAGGGCTCGTACTCGAGCATCTGAGCGCGGGACGGCAGCGATCGATACAGGGGCGTGCCGTGGTGCGCGTTGCGGGCGTATTGATAAGGGAGGATGTCGTCGAGGTTCGGTTGCCGAGGCGCGAACTTCACGTCCCGGTGGTTCTCGTCCGTGGTGCCCACGACGGCGCAGATGAAGCCGCCGCCGACGATCTGGTACCAGCCCTTGCTGCAGTCCTTGCCCTCGACCTTCTCGGCGAGCACAGGGAGCTTGCCGCCGTTCTTGACGTAGCCGAGCTTCACCTCACGGGCCGCCCGCGGCTCCGTATAGATGCCTGCTGACGAGCGGGTGACCCAGAACCAGGGCCCGGGGTGGGGGGGAGGTGGCTCGTCACTCTCGGGCAGCGGAGGCTCCGTGAGGATCGGCTCCGGGGCCGGCATTTCGGCGGAGAGCCCCTCGGCGACGGAGGTCCCCTCGGCGGTGGGGCCTGCGGCGACCGGAGGAGGCGGTTGGGGGGGCTCCGGGGTCCGATCACAGGCGAGCAAGAGGCTCACCAGGGCGGCGGTCGAGCCGAGCCTCGAGGCGAGCAGGAGGCTGCCTCGGCGAGCTCGGGACGAGCGTCCCCACGGATCGCGGCCAGGCGGCCAGGAGCGGAAGCGTGCGGCGATCGAAAGCGTACTCTCCGTCATGGTCGACGCGGTCTCGCCTACTACTCGAGGGAGCGTTTGTCGAACTGTCGGGCCGGAGGAGCGCGCTCGGGTCGGCCGAGATTGGCCTGTGTGTTGCAGTCCCATCTTCCCTGTCCCCAATGCGAGGTCCGTGCCATGCTGGCCGACGCCTCGCGGGGCCCCGTCGCTGTGCTAGGGCGACGAACGGTTTGCCGGGACATGACGCACGTGGACGTACGGACCCAGTGGCGTGGCCGCCGAGACACGGAGAGGTGGCGGCTCGGCGTCCTGCTCGCCGTGTCGGGGGCGCTCCACCTCGTGCTCACCCCGTGGGCCGGCCTGTGGGGGTTGGCGCGCTGGCTGCCGGACTGGCGGGTGGAGCAGGTCGCCGAGGAGGCGGTGAACGCGATCCCGGTCGATCTCATCGCCGACGAGCCTCAGGCGCCACCACCGGCCCCTGAGGCTCCCCCGGAGGAGGCGGACGCCGTTACCGAGCCACCGGAACCCGAGGCTCAGGAGCCCGCCGCGCCCCAGCCTCCGCCCCCTCGAGCGGTGGAACCTACCCCAGAACCCCCGCCGGCCGCAGCCGCCCCGATCCCTCCCGAAGGCGACATCGGAGATCCGGTCACCCTGAGCGGCAGCGCAGGTAAGATCGCCGATCCCAACGCGAACGTGCGGCTCCTGCTCTACACGGACCGGATCCGGTCGCACCCCCTCGGCGAGCGCATCGGGAGGCTGCTGCGCCGGACTCCCCAGTGGCGCGATTTTTTCGGACCCGCGCAGGTCGATCCCGTCCGCGACATCGAGCGGGTCCTCATCGCCGGCCCGCAGCTGCGTGACTCGTCCAACGTGGTCGCGGTCGTGCAGCACCGGCTCCCCGACGAGCAGATGGTGAAGGGTTTGGACGGCCTCATCGCTCGGGGGGGCGGTGAATGGCTCCCGGGTGAGGGCAAGGTGGCCCGCACCGTCGCGGATCGTGCGGAGCGGATCATCGCCCTGCCGGCGCCCGGGATCGTGGCGGTGGTGCCGCCGAGCGCGGAGAAATCTGCGCGGGCCTTGGGCAAGGACACGAGCTTCGGGGAGGCGCCCGACGGCGTCGCCGTGCAAGCCTACGCGGTCACGCCCTGGCGCGTGTTCCTGGGGACCCCCGTGCGGATCCCGAGGAGCATCGAGTGGGTGCGCCTCGAGGTGCGACCGCGGCCGGACGGAGGTGCGTCACTGCGGCTCGTCGCTCAGGATGCGTCGGAAGAGGACGCGCGGCGGAGCGCGCGGGAGATCGAGCTGCTCCTGCGCACCGCAGGAGGTGGCAACTCGAAGGACCTCCTCATGGGCTTCGTCCGCAGGACGATGATGGGGGACCTGGAGGGGATGCTCGCGAAGGTAAAGCTGCGCGCCGAAGGTCGCCGGATCGTCGGTGAGCTGGACGCCACCGCCCGTGAGGTGAAGACGACCCTGGACCGGGTGGAGCTCCTCGCGGATCTGGCCGGGGCCATGGCGGGTATCCCGGCCGAGGGCTCCCCATCGACGGACAGCCGCCGGCCAGCGCCCCATCCGGAGGCGCCGCCAGGGCGGACGGGAGAGCGAGGGGCCTCCCCCGCGGAGGCTGAAGCGGGCGCGCCGTCGGACAAGCCGACGTCCGCTTCGGGCTCACCGCCATCGGAGGGCTCGCCGCCATCGGAGAGCTCGCCGTCATCGGAGGACTCGCCGGAAAAGTCTACGCCAGCGCCGTCTACGCCGCAGGAGCCTGCTGAGCCGTCGCCGCCAAGCGATGGAGCATCGCGTCCACCAGGTTCGGATCCAGCTTCCTCACCGCGAAGCGACGACCCCGCCGCGGACGCACGATGAGCCGACAACGCCCCCGCCGGCTATCGCTGAACGACGTGAGGGCGAAGTCCGCCAGGGCTCCCAGGGCGACGCAGAGCAGAGCCCAACCGATGAGGGCCGCGGATCCGCCGGGGGCCCGCAGGCCGTCCACGAGCAGCCCGGCGCCCACGTAGGTGCCCAGGGCCAGCGACACCAACCCCGCATAGAGGCCGGCACGGGCGAAGCGGATCTCCCGCTCGACGCTGGCGAGCTGATCGAGGGGCACGAAGTAGTTGCGGCTGCGCAGGGTGCGGCCCAGGAGCAACGTGCGGGCCTCCAGCTCGAGGCCACGGCCGCTCACGCGTGCCCGCGTCGGGGTGCGATAGCCGAGCACCGCGCGACCGAGGAGGCGCAGCAGGTGGCTGACGAAGAGCCACAGGGTCATGGCGAGCAGCACCGTCTGCCAGGCGCTGCGCGGGGGCGGGGCGAGCTCACCCTCGAGGTACGCCCCGGGGAGCAGCTCCGTCGACCCCACGCCCTCCAGCTGCCGTGCGGCGGCGTCGTCCTCCAAGAGCGCGCTGGGGGGCGGGGGGAGTCGGCTGGCGACGGCGGGCGGCAGGGCGGCCAGCGCCGCCGCGATGACCAGGACCTCTCCGCGCGGCGGAGGCGCCAGCTCGCGCTCCTCCGTCCCGCCGTCGGGCTGCAGGGCGCGCACCAGGGCTGCGCCGAGGGAGCCGGCGTCGTCACCGAGGCGCAGGATCAGGGCATCGAGCACGCGGACGCACGAGTGCGCCTCGAGCCACACGAGCCGCCGAGCCGTCTCGAGCTCCGTCTCGGGGGCGCTCGGGTAATCCCGAGCAGCGGCCAGGAGCACCAGATCGGCGACGAGCTCCCGGTGTTGGGCAGTCTGCGCACGTTCTCGGAGGATGACGGCGGCGTTGCCGGCGGCCGTGATCGCGTCGGCGGGCTCGAGCTCGAACTCCGCGGGGGACGGCTGGTCAGGAAAATGGCGATTCCCGAGATCGACCGCGGCGCCCGCCGCGCGCCAAGCCGCCCGGAGCAGGGAGTCCCGCCGCGGGTGCTGCTCCAGGTGATCGAGGCGATCGGGTCGTGGGGATTCGGGCACGCTGACGGAGATACTCGATGCCATACGACGGCCGCTCGCCGCGCCCATTCAGGAGCCCAGAAGCTCGAGCCGATCCAGGAGCTCAGGCCAGCCCCGTCGCTCCGTGCCCTGCGGGGGGCAGGGAGTGGAGCACCGGTCCGGGGAGCTCGGCGGAGTCGTCCTCGAGCGCGACGTTGTTTCCGTCCACGCGAACGACGATGGGGCGATGATCCCGCGCGTCCTCTGCGGTCATCTCTGCGAAGGTCGCGAGGATCACGAGATCGCCGGGCTGGTTCAGGTGGGCGGCCGCGCCGTTGATGCACACGGCGCCTGACCCGCGCGGGCCCTCGAGCGCATACGTGCTCAGGCGAGTCCCGCGGGTCACGTTCCAGATGTGGACCTCCTCGTAGGGGAGGATCTGCGCGCGATCCATCAGGTCCCGATCGATAGTGACGCTGCCTTCGTAGTCGAGGTCGGCGTGGGTGACGGTGGCGCGGTGGATCTTCGACTTGAACAGGCGAAGTTTCATGGGTGATGTCCTCTCAGCTCCACATGGCGGCCTCTTCGTCGAGGTCCCCCTGGGAGACTGTGCTGGTGGACCATTTATCTGGGCCCCATTATTTGGGCCCCGTCGGTGGGGGCTATCGGGGTGCCGAGGAGCTCGCCGCGGCGATACCCCAAGGTGGTGACCCAGAGGGGACCCTCCGGGTGCCCGGACGATAGGGCAGGATCCCCATCGGGCCCATACATTTGTCACGAGCGGGGTGCTTATGCCCGCCCGAACGCGTGCCGCTGCTGTGAGTGTCGGTCGCTCGACACCCGCGCCGGGAAACCAGTCCCATCTATCAATGTGATGCCCGCGAGGTGCCCCGTCAACGGGCTCGGGGGTGGGGATCGAACCGTCGAGGGAGGTGCGTCCATCCCGAGGTACCGCGTCCCGCTCGCGACGACGAACACGGCTTGGAACTTGGCCCAGCCGCCTCAGCCCACGTAACCCATGGAGAGAGTCGCGGGAGGTCCCGCGCTCGGAGGTTCCGCTCATGCTCCAGCCCCTCGCATCTCAGCTCCAGAACGCTCGGAAACCCCAGCTCCTGAGCACCCTACGTGCCCTGCTCCGCGACGTGCTCCGGCTCCGCCGAGAGGGGGCGGTGTACGCTCGCCTCACGGCGGCCCAGGGATACGCGGACGGCTACATGCGAGCGCTCGTCGACGGCGGCGTGTCCACGGAGCCGGAGCTGCTCGAGCTCGTCGGCGAGGTACGCCGTGGCCTCGATGGTCCCGCGGTGACGGCGGTGGCCGTCGACGGGGAAGAGGCCGCCAGCGCGGCGGCCTGAGCCGGTTCGGCGCTGGCCCTCAACCTTCGAACGTAGCCAGGGCGCGCAGCTCGCTCAGGCGGGCGCCGAGCATGTCGCCGTGGACCTCGGCCAGACGAGCCGTGCCCACGCCCTCGACGCAGAAGGACGCCACCGTCGTGGCATGAACCAGCGCGCGACGCAGGGTCGTGGTGTCCGTCTGTCCTGCGCGCGCGACGTAACCGAGGAGCGCCCCCGCGAAGCTATCACCGGCGCCCGTCGGATCCAGCTCGGTCTCCAGGGGATAGGCAGGTACGAAGCAGAGGCACCCCTGATCGAACAGCAGCGCGCCGTATTCACCGCGCTTCACCACGAGCCGCTTCGGTCCCATGGACAGCACCTTCGCCGCGGCGCGGCGGATGTTGTGCTCTTCGGCGAGCTGACGCAGCTCCTCGTCGTTGATGATCAGGCACTCGATGCGTTCGAGCACCCGAAGCAGGGCGGAGCGCTCGCCGTCGATCCAGAAGTTCATCGTGTCCGCGGCGACGAAGGCGGGTGCCTGCATCTGGGAGAGCACCTCGAGCTGCAGCGCCGGGTGGATGTTGCCGAGGAGCACGAAGCGGGACTGACGGAACGTCTCCGGGATCTTTGGGGCGAAGTCGGCGAAGACGTTCAGCTGGGTGTCCAGGGTCTCCCGGCTGCCGAGGTTCGACGCGTAGCGACCGGCCCACTTGAAGGTGCGGCCCTCGACCACCTCGACGCCTTCGGTGTCCACCCCGCGAGCCCGCAGCCCGTCGAGCACCTTCGTGGGGAAATCTCGACCCACCACGCCGACCATCTGCGCGGGCGCGAAGAGGCTCGTGGCCATGGCGCTGAACACCGCGGATCCTCCGACCACGTCCTTGAAGTTGCCGCAGGGGAGCTCGAGATCGTCGAGGGCCATCGAACCGACGATGAGCACGGGGGCTGGGCTGGGCTTGGGCATGGCTATCTCCAGGATCGGGTTCACGTGCCGCTCGGTCGAGCGGGGGGAGGGACGTCTTCGCCGCCCTGCGGGGCGGTCGGAGCATTGAGCAGCCACGAGAGCCGCTCGAGCCCCGCCGGGCTTCGATGTTCTGGTGGAGTGAGGATCGCCGAGCGCAGAGCGCTCGCCGCCGGGCTCGTCGTCGGATCGGGTAGGTGCTCGCAGAGCCGGCGCACGGTCTCCCGGGCGAGCGCGGCGTTCTTCCGGAGTACGGCCAGGATGGCATCCACCGAGACGTCTTCTTCGGTTTCGTGCCAGCAGTCGTAGTCCGTGACGAAGGCTAGAGTGGCGTAGGGGAGCTCTGCTTCTCGCGCGAGCTTCGCCTCAGGCAGCGCCGTCATCCCGATGACGGACGCCCCCCAGCTCCTATAGAGGTGGCTCTCGGCGCGCGTCGAGAACTGCGGCCCCTCGATGCAGACGTAGGTGCCCCCGCGGTGGAGTCGGCCCCCGGCGCGCTCCACGGCCAGAGCGGCTGCCTCGGAGAGGGCAGGGCAGACGGGATCGGCGAAGGATACGTGCGCCACGATGTCGGCGTCGAAGAACGACGCCGAGCGGCGCTTGGTACAGTCGATGTACTGATCCACCACGAGCACGTCGCCGGGGGCGATGTGCTCCTGCAACGACCCGACCGCCGACACGCTCACGATCTGCTGGGCCCCGAGCATCTTCAAGGCGCATACGTTGGCCCGATAGTTGATGGCGTGGGGCGCGTGGCGGTGCTGCCGGCCATGTCGGGGCAGAAAGATCAGGCGGGTCTCGCCGAGCCAGGCCTCGATGAGGACGTCGCTGGGGGAGCCGTAGGGGGTCTCCACCCGTAGCTCTCGTACTCGGCTCAGCCCGGGGATCTCGTACACGCCGCTGCCACCAACGACGCCAAGGGCACGCATGGCCGGCGCCCTACCACGTGGGGGAGCGCTGAGGCAACGCGCGCTCGGGAGGGCAACACGCGCAGGGGGGCAGCGCGCGCAAGACGGGCTGCGCGACATCTCGGGCGGGCGATGGAACCGCGGGCCCCCGTCGGTTTCGGGCGACTCCTTCGAGGTGCTGCTGGTCTCGGCTGCACGGTCGGCGTGGTCGGCCGGCTGCGCGGTCAGCCGAGCGCGCTGGTCAGCCGAGCGCGCTGGTCAGGCGGTGTGCGGTCAGGCGGTGTGCGGTCAGGCGGTGCGCTGGTCAGGCGGTGCGCTGGTTAGGCGGTGCGCTGGTTAGGCGGTGTGCGGTCAGGCGGTGCGCTGGTCAGTTCGTGGTCAGGTGTCGCCCCTCGCTCAACAGGTCCTCCGCCAGGCGGGCCGCCCGGCGCCTGCGGCACTCCTCTGCCCGGAAGATTGAGACGAGCTGCTCGGTCGCTTCGTCGATGTCGTCGTTGACCAGCACGTAGTCGAACATGCCGTAGTGGGCGATCTCCTGGCGGGCGACCCGGAAGCGGCGCTGCACCGTGTCTTCGTCCTCGGACGCTCGGCCCCGGAGGCGGTCGAGCAAGGTCGTCATGTTCGGGGGCAGGATGAAGATCCCCACCGCGTCGGGCTCCGCGCATTTGATCTGGCGCGCGCCCTGGTGATCGATGTCGAAGATGATGCCTCGGAGCCCCTGGGCCGCCTCGAGCTCGCGACGGCTCGTCCCGTAGAGGTTGCCGTGCACCTCGGCCCACTCCAGGAACTCTCCGGCGGAGATCAGCTCCAGGAAGCGGCTGCGATCCACGAAATGGTACTCGCGACCATTCTCTTCCGCCGGGCGTGGGCGGCGGGTCGTGTGAGACACGCTGAAGCGGATGGCGGGGATCGCCTGGCGCAGGCGGGAGGTCAGGGTCGTCTTCCCGGCGCCGGAAGGCGACGAGACGATGAGCGGCAAGGGCGGGCGCACGGCTCGGAGAATCGCGGGGTCAGTCGACATTCTGCACCTGTTCACGCATGCGCTCTACTTCTGCCTTGAGCTCGACCACCGTCCGGGTCACCTCCGCCGAGTGGCACTTGGAGCCGATCGTGTTCACCTCCCGCCCGACTTCCTGGAGCAGGAAATCGAGCTTGCGGCCCACGCTCTCGTCGGAGGCAAATACCGTCTCGAGCTGATCGAAGTGGCTCTGTAGTCGCACGAGCTCCTCGGTGATGTCGCTTTTGTCCGCCAGAATCGCAAGCTCCACCTCCAAGCGAGCGGGATCGAAGGTCGCGTCCACCCCCTGGAGGAGCCGCGCCAGGCGCTCGCGGAGCCGCGTGCGCTGCTGTTCGACGAGCCCATCGGCACACTCGATGAGCTCCTGACGGAGGCGACGGACGTTCGCCAGGCGCCCAAGGAGCTCCTGGGTGAGGCTCTTGCCTTCCTGTTGGCGCATGTGCTCCAGGCGCGCCGCGGCGCGGTGGAACGCATCGGTGAGGGCAGCTCGCACCGCCTCGCTGTCCAGGGCCGCAGGCTCCACGACGTTGGGGAGCGACAGCAAGGCTGTGAACGGGAGCTCGGCGGTCGGAGCGAGCTCGTCGCGGAGCTCCGCGAGGGACTGGTACAACGTGCGGATCCGCTCCGCGCAGAGGCGCGGGGCCGCGGCCGCGGCTCCGGTGATGCGGACGCTCAGATCGTAGCGGCCTCGCCCCAGGCGCCCGCGGGCGAGCTGCTCCATGAAGAAGGTCTGCTCCGCGAGCTCGGCGGGCAGGCGCACGCGCACGTCCTGATAGCGGTGGTTCAGGGCTCGTAGTTCCAGGCTGAGCTGCCCGCCGTCCAGCGGGACCTCACTCACCCCGAAGCCAGTCATGCTCCTCATGGCACGTTCGGCGCTCCCGCGGGGGCTGCCTGCGGGGCGGTCAGAGCCCCCGGCGCCGCTTGATGTCTTCCTTGACCCGGCGGTACTCGACCTCCCACAAGCTCGTACCCTCCTGGACGTGCTTGAGCTGAGCCCGCACCGCCTGATCGAGATCGTCGCCCAGCTCGACTTGCTTGCGGAGGGGCCCGCGGAGCTTGCGGCGCAGCTCGTGATCCGGCGCGTAGACTTCGTCGACGTGGGTCGACTGCATCAACATCTCGAGCATCTGATCGAGCAGATAGTCGATGGCGCCGTCCCCCAGCTTGATGTGCCGTTGCTCGGCGAACAGCTCGCGAGTCCTCCGGTACTCGGCCTGGGGTAGACCGCGGGCGGCGATCATGTCCCGAGCCTTCTCGCTGACCTCCTGCTCGTCGCGGATGTATTGGCTCAGGACGGCTTCCAGATCGGCCTGCACTTCTGCAGGCGCCTCCGCTTCGATGTCGCCCGCTTCCATGAGCGAGCGAACCATTTCGGCCGCCATCTGAGGGACCTTGGCGCTGTGCAGACGCATAGGCCGCTTCCTTACCAGATTTCGGTCGCCCTCGACCCCACAAACGCGCGCAGTGCGCGGGAAAGTGCGCCCCACCCAGCGGCCTCCCTCGAGCCGGCGGCATCGACGGGGCCACGAGGTAGCAGGAGTCCGGCGCCGGCCATCGCGCGGCAGGCCGCGCCTCGCTCGGACCCCGCTCAGCTCGACAGCTTGGAGCGGGCGCCCAGCCGCAGGCGCCGAAACACGGCCTCTCGCTGGCGGCGCTTGTAAGCGTCGTGGCTGGCCTCGCCGATCTCGTTGGCGGCGTCCGTCTCCGCGTCCAGCATCTGGAACTCACACAGCATGTAGACGATCGGCCCCAAGGTCTCCGAACCGGGCGGGGCGGACTCCATGATGTGGCTCGGCACCCGCACGGGGACGTCTGTCACGAAGTGGATCACCCGATAGGTCGGCGCGCTGAACTGATTGTCGACGGCGAGCGCGCTCTTGTCCGGTTCCCCCTGCGAGCGCTCCAGGAGGCGCATCAGGTGGGGCTGCTCGCTGCAATACTCGCGGAAGGGGAACAGGGTGTTCGTGCTCTCCCGCGGCACGATGTAGTTGAACGGGAAGAGGTGCTCCGTCAGGTAGAGCAGGATCGGGAGGATGTCGTCCTTCGTCCGGGTGACGATGCGGAAGCGCAGCTTGTCGTAGAGGGCGGCGGCCGTGGACTCCCGCTTGGACAGGAGCTTCGTGTAGGTCGAGTCGAGGTTCTTCCGACCCCCGATGAACTCCGTGATCGGGAAGCCGCCGCTCAGCATCGCCCCCACCACCCGATAGACCTTCTCCTCGACTAGGTGAAAGAGGTCCCGATCGCTCACTGGGAGCCGGAACAGGAGCTCCCGACCCGCCATGTGATTGATGATGTGCACGGTCTTCAAGATCGTGCAGGCGCACAGCTGCCGGTGGCCCTTGCCAGCGGCCATCGTGAGGAGCTCCAAGATGCTCGCCTGCTCGACCGGCTTCGGGATCGCGATGGCGAAATTTCGCCGGAGGTACGAGATCGCGTCCTCCTTGACGCGCTCCATGAAGGCGAGGTCCGAAGGATCGTCGAGGTGCAGCTCGTGGTTCTCGATCAGCCGACGAGCGTCGTCCTCGGAAGAGAAATTGAGGCGATGCCAGTCGATGACGCTCTCGCCCTGGAGGACCAGACGTACTGCCTCCAGGTCATGGAGCAGGAAATCGGCGCCCTCCCGGAGCTGGGGAGGGGCGCTCGAGCGGCGCGGGGGGCCTCCCCGAGAAAGTCGTTCGCGAACCACGGCGCCTCGACCCCGCTACCCGATCAGTGGCCGGGGCTGGTGGACGTCGCGTCGCCGGGCTGCGCCCTACCCAGGGACAGCGTCCCGAAGAAAATGCCTAGGCTGACTCCGAGGATGGCCAGCTGGGCACCCATGGTCCCGGTGAGGGCCAGGAGGGCGAGTGCTCCAGGGACGACGAGATACCAGGGCTTCAGGCTCATTCTTTGCTCTCCGCTGTTCGTCCGGGCTTGCCAGTCCTGGGATGCCCGCCGGACAACCGGGCCCGACGGGTCCCCCAGCGACCCCCCGCTAGTGCGGGTGGGGCCAGGTGTGCTGGTGTAGGTAAAGGTGCCACGGCCGAGGCCGGTCGCACAAGTTGTTAGCGGCTCCGGGGCGTACGCTCAAGGGTCGGTCACGAAGTCGTCATGGAAAGAGTGGGCGCAGGTGGGCTCACCAGTGCCGCACCTCGTTGCCCAACGGCCCCTGGAGGTCGAACCCTAGGGTGACGGGGGATCGGTGGTCCGCTGGGCCTCGACAAATCCGGTAGTTTGCACGCTAATGTGCCCTGATGCTCTCGCATCCCGGATACCTTAGGCGCGGGCGCCGCCCGTCAAGCTCGGCCGCTCCCTTGATAGCCAGCGGCGAGGCTTTCGCGAGCACCGGAGCGGAGCGGGAGTGCACGAAGTCCAGCACGCTGGACGAAGTGCACGGAGGCCTACGGCCCTCGCCTCTGGCGAGGGAGCGCCGCAGGCGCAGTGAACGTACGTGGGTACTTGAGCACCGGAGCG
>JAEWOQ010000008.1 GCA_023460875.1 Pseudomonadota bacterium | reverse complement strand
GCCGGGAGTCTGCACGATGGCGGCGAGGGTCGTCACACACAACACGTGCGGGCCCACCACCCGGGGCGGGCGGCCCCCCGACGCCAACGTCTGCCCGAGCTGGGTCCCCACCAACGCGAGGAGCGCGGTGGTGCTCGCGCCCTTGCGGTCGCCCATGAGCCGTGCGACCGCCCACGCGGCGCCCGCCCCCGAGGCGGTCACCAGGGCGCGCACGCCGATGTCTCGCGTGAGGGGCGCCCCCAAGGAGGCTTCGGGGCCCTCGTGAGCGAGAGCCTCGAGGGTCTGACGACTCGGAGGCTTGAGGGCGATGGCCATCGCGGGCGCGACGTCCGTCAGCACGTTCACCAGGAGCAGCTGGCGAGCGCTGAGAGGAGGTCGCCCGGCGAGCAGCCCCGCGAGCAGGGTGAACCCGATCTCGCCGAGGTTGCCGCCCACGAGGATCGAGACCGCGTCGCGCACCGAGACCCAGAGGGCCCGCCCCTCGGCGATCGCGTCCACCAGCGTCTCGATGCGCTCGTCGGTGAGCACCACGTCCGCGGCGTTGCGCGCCGCCTCCGAGCTGTGGTGCCCGATGGCCACGCCGACGTTCGCCAAGCGAATGGCCGGAGCGTCGTTCGAGCCGTCGCCCACCATCGCCACCGTCCTGCCCACCCGCTGCAGGGCGCGCACGATGCGTACCTTCTGGGACGGCGTCACCCGCGCGAACACGGTCACGTCTTGGAGCCGGGCATCGAGCTCCGCGTCCGTCAGGTTCGACAGCTCCGTCCCGCTCATCACCCCTGGGTCCGCCGCGAGACCGAGCTCCACGGCGATGGCGTGGGCGGTGCTCGGGTGATCCCCCGTGATCATCACGGTGTCGACCCCCGCGGAGCGGATCGCCGCCAGCGCCTGGCGAGCCGTGGGCCGCACGGGATCGCGTAAGGCGATGAAGCCCGCGAAGGTGAGGTCCTCCAGGATCGTTGGGTCGACCGCGCCGTCCCCCATCGACTCGGCGACGGCGAGCACGCGCAGCCCGCGGCGCGCGATCTCCGTGGCGCGCTGGGCCAGCTGCCCGCGCAGCTCGGCATCCAGCTCCCGCTCGCCGTCCGCCGCGCTCCAGCGCACGCAGCGCTCGAGCAGCACCTCCGGGGCTCCCTTCACGGACAGCACCATGCCCTCGGCGTCGTGGCCGACGACGGCGTGGTACCCGCGTCCCGCCTCGAAGGGCAGCTCGCTCACCCGGCGCCACTCGGGGGAGCCATCGAGGGGCGAGACACCCAAGCGCCGCGCGGCGCGCCACAAAGCGGCGTCCGTAGGATCGGAGCGGGACCAATCGCCCGGGGCCTGCGGGCTGGCGCGCAGGGCCGCGCCGAGCACGCGCCTCCGCTCTGGAGCGGCTTCGTGGAGGGGCTCGAGCAGGCTCCCGTCCGACAGGGCGGCGAGCTCGATGCGTCCCTCGGTGACGGTGCCCGTCTTGTCGACGCAGAGGGTGTCGACGCGACCCAAGGCCTCGATGCTGCGCGCGTTGCGCACCAGGGCGCCGCGGACGCTCAGCCGCTTCGCCGCCGCGAGCTGCGCCGCCGTGGCCAGCAAGGGTAAGCCCTCCGGCACGGAGGCGACGGCGAGGCTCACGCCGGTGCCGACAAGATCCTCGAGCTTGCGCCCGCGCAGCAGCCCCGAGCCCACCACCCCGACCCCCGCGGCGAAGGCGACGGGGCCCGTCAAGTCGATCAGATCGCGCATGCGCCGCTCGACGCCCGTGTCGACCGCCGTCCGACGGAACGCCGCGCCGCCGCGGCGGGCCTCCGTCTCCTGCCCGACGGCGACGACGCAGGCCGTCACGTGGCCGCTCGCGATGGAGGTGCCCTCGTAGAGCATGGAGCTCCGATCGGAGACGCTGTCTTCGAAGCACGGCGCCGCCGTCTTCCGCACGGGGAGCGACTCCCCCGTGAGCCCCGAGGCGTCGACCTCGAGGGAGTCCGTCTCGATCACGCGGCAGTCCGCCGGCACCACGTCCCCCGCGGCGAGCAGGACGATGTCCCCCTTCACCAGCTCCTCCGCGTCGATCTCGATGACCTGCCCGTCGCGGCGCACCGCGACCTTGCGGCGGGAGGAGCGCGTCAGGTCCGTGATGGCGCGCTCCGTACGGAAGCGCTGCGCTCCACCTACCACCGCGTTCACGCCGACGACGCCGCCCACCATGGCCGCGTCCGCGAGGGATCCCACCGCCGCCGACAGGGCCGCTCCGGCGGCGAGGAGCGGCGCCAGCGGACTGAACAGCTCATCGGTGATAGCGGAGCCGAGCTCGAACACCGCGGATTTGCGCGACTGCGGCGTCCTGCGGCGCGCGGCGACCGCGCGGCGATCCAAGCCGTCGCGGGACGTGCCCAGGCGCGCGAGGGCGCCCTCGGGATCGAGGGCGTGCCAGGGGGTGGGATCCCGGGGCGGCGGTAGGGGCTTTCTCTGCAGCTCTCCACAGATCCGGTAGCCGTTCGCCATGGCGAGCAGCGACGCGAGGTTCACCACCGTGAGCACGCGGGCCGCCGTCATGGGCACGAGCCCACCAGCGGACACGATCGCGCCCATACTGGCCGCGCCAAGGGCGACGTTCACGCTCTGACGGCTCACCTCTCGCGCCGCGATCGCGGCCTCGATGAGGAAGCGCACGTCCGTGAGATCGTCGCGGCACAGTAAATGCGCCGACCAAGGCACCGGAGCGCCCGGGCTGGTGAGCGCCACGCCGAGGTCGGCGACCTCGAGGCCGGGAGATTCTCCCTGGGCCACCACGCACACCACGCTGCCCTCTCGCTGCAGGCGCCGCACGCCGCGGCGCATCGCCTCCCCTTCGCCGATCACGTCGTCGGCGGGGATCGCCTGGAGCATCTCCTCGTTGTTCGAGGCCACCACCACCCGCATGCCTGCGTCGTGAGCAGCCTGCACGAGCTCGTCGAGCCCGACCCGAGCTTGGATCTGCACCTCCGCCAGCGCGACCAGGTGTCCTTGCCGCGCCAACCCCAGGACCAAGCCGCCTCCCGCCGAGAGCTCGCGGGCTCCCCGCTCGCCCACGGGCGCCAGCTCGACCCCGAGCCGCGGCAGCGGGCCGAGGCTCAAGTCTCCCGCGCGACCGATGGACAGCGGCGCCTCGGGATCGAACATGCGCTCGACCAACGCCCGCGCCTCGTGCTCCTCGATGGCCCCGCGACAAAGCACCCGCCCGACGCGGAAGCGCGCCGCCGGCAGCAGGTCTCCCTGGAGCACGACGCAGTCGACCCGATCCAGGCGGCGCAACGCCTCCGCGTCGAGCACGAGCACCCGCCGCGCCGCGAGCACGCGGGACAGCCGCGCGGAGAAGATCTCGCGCCCGAGCCGGGCGGGGCGCGGCAGCGCGCCGAAGAGCGCACCGACCGCGCGTTGCACGCTGCGGGTCGTGAGGAAGCTCACCCCGAAGCTGCCCAGGGACACCGCCCAGGCCCGATCCGCGTACTCCTCGATGGGCCCCCGGGGCAGCGGGCGGGGGCGCTCCACCTCGCCGCGGCCGACGAACAAGTCGTCCCCCGCGCCCGCGCACAGCTCCGGCTCCCGGCGGGCCCACAGGGCGCGCTGCGCGGAGTGTTCCCGCGCGAACGCGATCTTCTCGGCGAACCCTACCAGAGAGCTCACAGGACGCTGGGCGAAGCCGGTGAGCAGGCTCACGGAGACACCCAGGATGATGTCCGTCCGCTCGGGCCCGAGGCGCTCATCGAACCAGCTGCGCAGCCGCGTCGTGGCGCGCACCACGACGAGCACGGAGGCCAGCGTCGCCGCCAGACGCGAGCTCGGAACGACGGAGAGCTTCAAGCCCGCGCCGATCAACAGCCCGAGCGACTCCGCCACCAGCTCGATGAGGAGCCCCTCTTCGGGCTCCGTGTCCGCCGGGTGGTGGCGCGTGACGAACGCCGCCTCCTGCAGCCCCGCCTTGAGCTCAGCCTCGGCCACGAGGGCCTCGATGTCATCCGTGCTGAGGGAGCCGGGCCGGTAAGCGAGCACCGCCCGGCGCGTCGAAGCGTGGACCTCCACCCAGCGCAGCTCGGGCAGTTGGTCGAGCGCTGTCCCCAGGTGGTCGGCCACTCTCCGGAGCTGCTCAACGGTGCCGTGCCGGAGCTCGACGTGCGCTCTCCCGTTTCCCAGCCAAATGCGCCGACGTCGCGGCGAGAAGTGCTTGCGAAGGAGCTCGAGGAAGTCGGTGGGGCTCATGAACTCTGGCAGACCCGGCGGGAGCGCTAGGTCGACCCATCCAAGATAGCGGCCAGGCCGCGAGCAGAGAAGAGGCTCACCCCCGAGAAGGCCTCAGAGGATGCGACGAGCGCCGGCTGACGCGCTCCGTGCCACGGCTCATGCCCACGAAGCGCGCGGCGCGAGCAGCGCTCCGCCGGCTCCCTGGGCGTGGTGCGTGCCACGGCTTCTACACCGTGATAGGTCGGCACCATGACCGATCACGACGGCCACGATCACGACGCCCCAGAGCTCCAGGACCTCACCGACGCCGTCCGACGAGCCCGCAGGGGACTGCGCAGCGACGTGCAGGCGCTCGTGGAGCGACTGTCCGACGGAGAGCTGCTGGTACCCCTCGCCGAGGACATCGAGGACGCTCCCGAAGGCGAGCGGATTGAGATCGAGCAGGAGCTCACCTTCCGGCCCCACATGATCCTGGACGAGGAGCACAACATGTACTGCGTCGCCTACACGCGGCCGGAGTTCATGGAGACCATGCGCGCGCAGCTCGGCTGGACGACCAGCGGTGAGGAGCTGAAGTTCTGCAGCGTGCCCGCGCAGTTCGTGCTCGACATGGCGCTGCAGGTCATCGACGAGCAGGAGGTGTTCGGTCTGGTGATCAACGCCGGAGCAGAGGACGAGCTGCTGCTGCGCCGTGATGAGATCGGCAGCCTCGCGCAGGGCCAGGCGCTCCCCCTCGTGGGCTACGTGAGCGAGCTGCCGGAGTCCCTGGGGGAGGGGACCCAGGTGGTCGCGGGAGCCGCGCCCCTCCCCGACGCCCTCCACGCGGCGTTGGCGGAGGCGGTCCAGGCCCACGACGAGCTCAGCGGCGCCGACGTAGAGGTCACCTTCAACCCCGAGCGGGACCGCGAGCCCCACCCCACCATCACCCTGCGCCTCGCGCGTCACGACGTGGATCGCCACGTGCTCGCCGAAGCGGTCATGGAGCGGGTCGCGCCCCATGTCCCTCCGCCGGGGTACGTCGACGTGCTGTTCCGGGATCCTGCCAACTGAGCCGAGCCGTGCCCCCATCGCACACCTCCAGCGCGCAGATCGAGCCCGAGGGCACGGAGCAGCAGGGCGCTCAGCGCTCCGAGCGCCGCCCGATCGAGCGCCCCGACCTGGTGCAGCTCGGTCGTCGTCGTCTGTCGCTCATCGAGCGCCTCCAGCTCCGTTGGCTCCGGAGGTCCTTCGAGCCCGGCTGGCTGGATCGCCTGCTGCGCCTCGGTCAACGAACCGTAGGTCAGGCCTGGATCCACCACTGCACGAAGCACCTGCGACACGTCCACGGCCTCGAGCACCTGCCGCCCCTGGACGCGCCAGAGAGCATCCTGGTCGTGGCGAACCACCGCAGCTTCTTCGATCTCTACGTCGTCACGGCGACGCTGGTGCGGAGAGGGCTCCGCAAACGCATCGTGTTCCCGGTGCGGAGCAACTTCTTCTACGACTCGATCACCGGCTGGTTCGTCAACGGCATCATGAGCTTCTTCGCCATGTATCCGCCGATCTTCAGGGAGCGGCGGAAGGCGATGCTCAACCCCGCCGCCCTGTCGGAGCTCGGCTGGCTGCTCCGTCGCGGTGGCGTATTCGCGGGCCTACACCCCGAGGGGACCCGCAAGCGCGACGACGACCCCTACACGTTCCTCCCCGCCCAGCCCGGCGTGGGCAAGGTCATCCACGAGTCGCGGGTCACGGTCGTCCCCGTCTTCGTCAACGGCCTGCTGAACGATCTCCCGCGCCAGGTGCGCGGCAACTTCAACCGCAAGGGCCCGCCGATCCACGTCGTGTTCGGCCCGCCCATCGAGTTCGACGACTTGCTCGCGGAGCGGGGCTCTCCCCGCGTGTATCGCGCCATCGCCGAACGTTGCCTCGAGTCGATC
>JAEWOQ010000007.1 GCA_023460875.1 Pseudomonadota bacterium | reverse complement strand
CCCGCCCGCCGCGCCCCCGGCGGGGGACCACCTGGGTACCGAACCATGGCCGCTACCACGGAGGCGGCGCGGCGGGCGAGTTTTCGACGGTCGAGTCTCGGATGTGGCCCGAGGTCGTCGAGCGTTGTTGGAGGCGGCAGTCTCCGCGGCCGCTCAGGCGCTCACCAGCTGGTCGAGGGCCCCGCGGATCAGCGCGGCCACCTGCTGGCTGTCCCCTTCGTCCATCTCTCCGAGCAGCGTCGCCGCGCACAGGAGGGGGATGCCGAGGACCTTGGTGAGCTGCTCCAGCAGCGGTGAGCCCGGCCCGTCGAGCTGGACCACCGCAGCGCTCCCCGGCAGGGACAAACCCCACAGGGGCCCGAACTCTTCGAGCAACGGCAACGCGACGAGCTCCAAGCGGGCGTTCTCCGGTAGCTTCAAGGTGGCGAAGGAGTGAGGAACGGGGGCCAAGGGCAGGGACTGGGCGGGCACCTCCGCTTCGGCGAGGCGCCCCGCGGCGTGGGCCAAGGCGGCCAGGCGTCGCGCGTCGCCTGCGAACACGAGCCGCGCGGTGCCCCCGAACCCCTCTCGGCTCAGCCGCCGGAGGAGGGCGGCGAGGAGGTGCTGCCGATCCGGCTCCGTGAGCTCCGCCCGCGTGGCCCCCTCGCTGAGGCGGCGCAGGTGTCCGCGCTCCAGAAGCCGGTGCGTCACCTGGAGGATGCGCAGGTCGCTCTCGCCGAGCTCCTCGAGGAGGTCGTCGAGGGACTTGGGGGTCTCGAGGGTCGCGAAGATCTCCAGCTCGAGGGGAGCGGCGCCGTCAGGCAGATCCGCGTGGGTGGTCAGGGCCGCCTCGGAGCCGCCGAGCTGCTCTCGCAGCCGCCGTACCTCGTCGATTTGCCGAACTCCCTCGAGGAGGAGCGCGCTCGTGGGCACCTCGATGCGGCGCAGCGCGGTCTCGTTGCCGCTCGCGAAGGCGAAGCTGCCTTCCTGCTCTGCGAGGAGCCGAAACAGCGCCTTCTCCCCTTCCTGGCGGCGGAACACGGCGTCGACGATCTCCCCCTCGCGCAGCCGGACCTCGCCGGCGCCTCGGGCTGTGGAGATGGTCAGGGCACCGCTGCGCCGGTTCATGCTGAGGAGCTGCAGCAGATCCACGACGCCGAGCTGGGTCAAATCTCCGCGGAAGTCGCCCTCTCGCGCGGCGGCTCTCTTACGCGGCAGCTCGTAGAGGCTCCGCGCGAGGGCAGCGCAGTCGCGCCGATCGAGCAGGGGCTCGCGGGGCAGGGTGTTGTTGGGCAGGCCGCCGTTGGGCAGGGCGCCGTTGGGCAGGGCGCCGTTGGGCAGGGCGCCGTCAAGCAGGGCGTCCCCGGAGGGAGCGTCGGTCATCAGCAGGCGTGGGATGGTCGCGAGCTGGCGGTCGGCGGCGAGCTGCTCGAGCAGATCCGTGTGCCGAGCGAAGCTCCGCTCGATGACGAGGGCGTCGGGGCGTCGGGTCCGCGCGCGCTCCAGAGCCAGGGTGGGCGAGTCGGCGATCGTCACGTCGAGGCCGAGGGCCCGTAGCCCGGAGGCGAGCTCACCGAGGACCTCGAGCTCTGCGTCGACGATGAGCACGGAGAAAGTCATGAGCTCCAGAGCCTCGTGCCGACCAGGTCGCTGAGGCGATCCACCAGGAAATCGGAGAACAGCGGGTCGGCGGTGTGGACGCCGCTCACGACGTCGTCCTGCAGTCGGCCGAGCATGGAGTACGCGCCGTGCTCCGTGATGAGGCTGAAGGCTTCGATGTCACCCGGCTCGGCGACGAGGCTCGCGTCGGCGCAGTCCAGGCGCGCCTCCTCGGAGGGGGTCCCGAGGGCGACGCGAACGGCGGAGGAGAGGTTCAGACCTGGCCGATCCGTGGTGACGGCCCAGGCGGAGCCGCTCCGGCGCGCTTCGTTCACCGCGCCAGTCGCCAGGCGCACCATGTCCGCTCGGGGCAACGTAAGGGTGCGCGGCTGCTCCGGGCTCACGGAGTCGATCGAGCCGCCGTACACGTCGCCGTTGGCGTGGCTGAGCAGCCGCTCGAGGGCGTCCGTGAGGCTCAAGGAGGTGAGCTCGAGCTGGGAGACGACGGAATCTCGGGAGGCGTCGGCGCGGTGTCGCGCCACCCGCATCAGCCCGGACAGATCGCTGCCGTCGTGGGGATACGTCGACACCCCGATGCTCAGCTGCGCCTGGGGAGCCGCCTGGCGGAAGTGACGCATGACCCGGCGGCGACAGGCGTGGGCGCCGATGCCGCCGGTCTCCGGGAGCAGCAGGTAGAACTCACGATCGTCGACCCGGGCGAGGACGTCCGTGTCGCGCACCGCCGCCAGCACGTGCTCGGCGAGCTGGACTGAGTCAGCGGCGCTCTCGGCTCCCGGCGTCTCGATCGTGAGGGTGGCGAGGGCGAACCGCCGCCCGTGGCGCCTCGCTTTGTCGATCTCCCGACCCGCCACGTCCACGAAGTACGCGAACGTGTAGGCGCTCGAGTCCGGATCTTTCATCGTACCACGGCTGGCCGCCTCGCGCTCGGCCCCCAGGGCCACCAGGGCGGCGGCGTGGGCAGCTGCTCGCTCGAGGGCGGCTCGTACGGCGTCCGACCTCGCGGCCATGTTCAGGGCGGCCGTGTTCGGGGTAGCGGTGTTCGGGGCGGCCGTCCCCGAGGTCGGATCGACCCCGCCGATGTCTCCGAGCAGGAGGACACCCTGCTGGCTGGTCCGACTGGCCAGGCGCACCACCTCGATGCCCTCTTGCGCCGCGGCGTAGCGCATCAGGTCCATCTCCGTGCAGAAGCCGGGCAAGCCCGAGAGCTCGCCGATCTGCTCCATCAGCATGAGCTCACGAGACGCCTCCGACGGCCGCAGGAACACCGCGCCGCGTCGGGCGCGCGTGGCGGCGACGAAGGTCTCCAGAGCGCCTCGAGCGGCCTGGCGCCGCCCGACGCACTCACCCATGGCGTCCAGGGCGTCGAGGAGCTCGCCCGCCAGCCGCGCCGCCTGAACCTCTCGTTCGAGCTCGTCCGTACGCCGCTGCTCACAGATCCGCGTGCGGATGCTGCTGAGGGCGCTCAACAGCTCGTCTCCGGCGAGGGGGAGGAGGAAGACGCCGGTGCTGCCGAGGGCGACGGCCTGGGTGGCCAGCTCGAGCTGGGCGGGGGTGGCCAGGGCGTACACGGCGGCTCGGGGCGCCAGGGCCCGCATGTGGTGCACCACCGCCAGCCCCGCGCCTTCGTCGAGGCCCACCTCCACCAGCACCAGATCCGGCGCCTCCGACGCACAGCAGGCGAGGCCCTCCGCGAGATCGGGGGCCAAGGTCACCGCGTCCCCCGAGCTCTCGATGACGCGCTCGACCAGCTGGAGGGCCGCCGGGTCGCGGACGACGGCGACGACGTGGAGGGGGGGGGGAGCGGGGAGACTCACGGACGCGCGGGGGCC
>JAEWOQ010000006.1 GCA_023460875.1 Pseudomonadota bacterium | reverse complement strand
CCTGGCTCGGCAGGCCATCGGCGCCGAGGCAGACACGGACGCGGAGCAGCGTGGCGCGCGCGCGCTGGCGCGCTTCGCGGTGATGAGCGTGCGGCCGCGCGCGTTGGCGGGCGAAGTGCAGGTGGAGCTGGAGGAGGCCCTGGAGGAGGACGTCCCCCTCGACGACGAGGCGCCCGCGCTGCAGGTGCTCACGAACCTGCTGCTCAACGCCATCGACTTCACGCCGCCGGGGGGCCGCATCTTGGTCACGCTGAGCCGCGAAGTGACCCACCTGCGCGTCACCGTGGCGGACGAGGGGCCCGGGATCCCCGCGGAGCGGCATGCCACCCTCTTCGCGGATCCGGTCAGCACGCGCCGCGGTGGCGCGGGCATCGGGTTGACTCACTCCCGTAGGCTCGCGCGTGAGCGAGGGGGTGATCTCCGCTTGTTGCCGAGTGAGCGAGGCGCGTCCTTCGAGCTCCTGTGGCCCCGCGCGATAGGCGCGAGCGAGAGCGCGGTGACGGCCAAGACGCAGACGAGCCAGGCGCTGCACGGCGCCCGGGTCTTGGTCGTGGAGGACGACCCTGCGATCGCGTCCTTGCTCGAGCTCAGCCTTGAAGCGAAGGGAGCCGAGGTGCTCCTCGCGAGCGGCGCAGACGGGCTCGCGCAGCTGCTCGGAGGACGACCGATGATCGACGCCGCCCTCCTCGATCTGTCCCCCCTGACGGGGCAGCTGACGCACTGGCTCGACGCTCTCCGCGGGCACGCCCCGCGTGCTCCCCTGGTGCTCGTGAGTGGCCACCCCAGCGGCGTCCCCGAAGAGGCGGCGGGTCGCTTCTCCGCCTGGGTGCGGAAGCCCTTCGAGATGGGCGAGCTGCTCCAGACCTTGGCGGGGCTGCTGCGACAGCAGTCGGAATCGTGAAAGCTTCTCGGGCCTTGACATGACGCCCGAGCCGCCTAACTTCCCGGCGCCAGCGACGCCCCGGGTCTCCGAGGTCGTCCACCCTGCGAAGGTGGCGGAATGGCAGACGCACCAGCTTGAGGTGCTGGCGGGGTAACTCCCGTGGAGGTTCGAGTCCTCTCCTTCGCACAGCTAGAAACAGCCGCCGAGGGCATCGGGTCACAAACCCCGGTGCCCTCGGGTGCTTCTGGTGCCCCACTTTCCGCCCCAGAATCGGCGCGCGCGGTCCGGGCCTCGAGGGCTTCCAACACGTCGCGCGCGGCGGCCTCGTTCTGGTGCGCGTAGCGGTTCGTGGTGGTGACCTGGACGTGCCCGACCAGGTACCCCACCCCGATCGGATTGCCCGTGGTCATCAGGGCTGTGGTGCGGACGTGCCGCACGTCGTGGATGTGGAACCGGTCCGCCAGCTCCTTCGGCATGACCTCGCGAGCGGCCTTGCGGATGGTGTGCCGGAAGTCGCGAGCCGCGAACATCCGGCCGTCCTCCTGGACGGGGAGCGACTCGAGGAGTTCCACGGCGCGTTTGCTGAGGGGGACCTGCCGACCCCAGCGGTTCTTGTCGACCTCTTCGGTGATCTCGAGGAAGCGCGACCCCGGGCGCCAATGGACGCCCACCCGGAACTCGTCCCAGAACCCGACGCGGAGCCCGGACTCGTGCAGGATCTCGACGAGCCCGCGGATGGGCCAGCAAATGCCGTCGCGCCGTGACTTGCGGGAGAACTCGGGCAGAAGGGGGACGAGAGCGCGGATGTGCTCCTCGGAGACGCCGCGCGTGTAGCCCTGGTTGCCGTGCTTGTGGCGCGTCCCCTTCGCCTTGCCGGGCTTCTCCGGGAACTCGGGCAGGTCCGTGATCCACCTCTGAAGCTTGGCGAACTTGAGCACCTGCCGCAGCGTCGACAGCTCTTTCTTGATCGTCTCGTAGCGGACCTCCTTGAGTCGCTGCGACTGGTACGCCTGCAGGCTCGCCTCGGTGATGTCCGAGAGGCGGCGGAACGCCTTCACGAGGTGAGCGCGCAGGTGCATCTTCCGAAGCTCTGCCGTCTTGGGAGTGATCTCCCCCCCGGTCCGCTCGAGGAGGTAGGCAGCTCCGACCTCCGCAAGCTTCGCGTGCGGATCGGAGCCTTGCGCCGGTTTTCCCCAGCGGCCGGCGAGCACATCGGCGACCGTCGTCGCTTGCCACCTCGAGGCGGCGGACTCGTCCGCACGGGGGATGGAGGAGTTCGAAAATTCGTAGCGCTGCCCCTCGTGGGTGAAGCGGAGCCGCCAACGGCCCTTCTTCTCGTCCCACCAGAGCTTGGGCGCCTTGGGCTTACCGGCCATCGGATCCTCCTTCGAGCTCGTTCGCCAGCCGACGCAGGTCCGGGCGAGAGGTAAGAGAGCGTGCGGACCCGCGGCGTCTGCTCGCGCGGCGGGGTGCGGTTTCGCTGACGACGCGGGTCGTCATGTAGTGGTCGAGATCTTCCTTTAGGAAGAGGGGCTTCCGCCCGACCATGTGTTTCGGGACGTGCGGCAGCACGTGCTTGCGGAAGCTGGTGATGCTCACGCTGAGGTAGTTGGCGGCCCTTTCGAGGCTGAGGTACCCAGGTGCAG
>JAEWOQ010000005.1 GCA_023460875.1 Pseudomonadota bacterium | reverse complement strand
AAGTCGACGCAGCCCGGGCTCACGGTGCCCGGGCACCCGGCGGTGTCGATGTCCGAAGGCGCGCTGTTGGCGCTGCAGCCGTTGCTGGTTCGGTAGGGCACGATGTCCTTGGCACCGTCGCCGTCGTTCAGACCATAGGCATGGCGTTCCTGGTCGTTCGTGCCGTGGATGTTCAAGGTGGGCACGGCCTTCCAGCTGTTGCAGTAGACGGACGAGGCGATCGGCACGACCGCGTCGAAGCGGTCTTCCCCCGCGCAGAGCAGCTGCACGATGAACTGCGCCCCGGAGCTGTGCCCGACCGCGTACACGCGGTTTTGATCGACGCACGCCTCCGCCATGACCTCCGTATAAGCGGCGTTGAAGCGCTGCTGATCGTTGCTGATGGTCCAGCCGCCGCTGTTCTGCGCGGCGAGATAGATCATCAGGTACTTGTCCCCGAGGGGCCCTGACTGGAAGCGTTCCTGGAGCTGGGTCGAGGGGTTGTTCGCCGCGTGGAAGGCGAACATCACGGGCACGGGGGTCGAGCCGTCGTAGCCATTTGGAGTCCCCACCAGGGCGTTCTGGATCGAGACGTTGGAGGACGGTGAGCCGCAGCCCGCGCTGGGATTGGGCGGGGTACCCGGGTCCTCGGTGCCGCCCGAACCCCCAGTTTCGCCGGTCATCCCTCCGCTCGCGTCGAACCCGCCGGCTCCTGTTCCAAGGCCCCCGCTTCCCAGATCCGCCCCGCCCGTGCCCACACCTCCCGTAGCGACGCCGCCACCGGTCCCCAGGCTTCCCCCGCTCGCCCCGGTCATTTGCCCTCCCGTCCCTTCCGAGTGCGGAGGCTGGTTCGCCGAGCCCGGCTCCGCGGGATCACCGCAGCCGACGAGGGAGCCGGCGCCGACTGTCGCCGCAAAGACCACATGTCGCCTCCATCCCCCAGCTCCGAATCCCTGCCGCCGATGACCCATGATGATTTTCGTCATGGGCGCTGTTGTAAAAGAATTCACTGACAGGTGGGGCAAGTTTCTCATCCCGTGAAGGTTTGCGCCGTCACTCCCCCACCCGGTCGGCGTGACCGTCGTGCGTCGCGAGCGGCGCGGCGATGACCTGCCGGACCCAGTTCACGAGCGCCTCATTCCCAGCGAAGCCGTCGGAGGGACTCCGCGATCGACGGGCTCATGCACGAAGCCCCGAACCGCGCGTCCCTCGACGATGCGAGGCTACTTTTTGCCCAGCACCTATCTCGTCCCGTCGACGCTGACGAGGAACGCGGCGACCCCAGGCGGCGCGCGAGGGCGAAGCCCCCCTTACGAAAGGCTAACAACCTCGCCTCGGGCCTGCGGGCGCCCTCTGGGGCGACCCCAACGTTGAGCCCGAGCCCCCGGAGCTCCGCCCGCGCTCCCGCATCACGCGATACGCCTCCGCGCTGTGGGCGCCGTCGCTTTCTCACCTGGGAGGGAGTCGATGGTTCTGGCGGATCGCGCATCGCGCGCGCCTGCTCCCTGCGCCGTGAAAAATACGGGGAGCGCACACACCCCTCCCGTGGCGCTCCATTCGTGTGTAGGTTCCCCGGTCATGGCGGGATCGGACTGGCGGCGGTGGATGATCCCTTGGGGGGCGCTGGGCCTTTTGCTCTCCACGCTGCTCGCCTCCGCGCCTGCCCCAGCCAGCCCCGAGGCGCGCGGACAGCGCGTGCTCGTGGCGTCCATCGAAGGGATGATCGACCTGGGCCTCGGCCCCTTCGTGCAGCGTGTCCTCGAGGAGGCCGCGCGCGACCAGGCGGCGCTCGTCGTCTTCGAAATCAACACGTTCGGCGGTCGCGTGGACGCGGCCGTCGCCATCCGGGATCACCTGCTCGCCACCGCCGTGCCGACGGTGGCCTTCATCAACCGCCGCGCGATCTCCGCGGGGGCGCTCATCTCTCTGGCCGCCGAGGAGATCGCGATCACCCCCGGGGGCACCATCGGCGCCGCCACACCCGTGCAGATGTCCGGTGAGGAGACGGGGATCGTCACCGAGAAGAACGTCTCGTACCTGCGCAAGGAGTTCCGCTCCACCGCCGACGCCCGCGGGAGACCCGGTGAGCTCGCCGAGGCCATGGTCGATCCCGACGTCGAGATCCCGGTTCTGAGCGAGAAGGGCAAGCTCCTCACCCTCACCACCGAGGACGCGCTGACCCACGGCATCGCTGATTACGAAGCGTCGAGCCTGAGCGACCTGCTCGCTGCGCTCGAGCTCTCGGACGCCGAGCTGCGGCACGTAGAGCTGAACTGGGCCGAGCGCGTCGTGCGCTTCTTGACCCACCCCGCCGTCTCCTCGCTGCTCATGGCCCTCGGGATGCTGGGGCTCCTGATCGAGCTGCGCACTCCAGGGGTCGGGATCCCCGGGCTCGTGGGTGTCCTCAGCCTGAGCGCCTTCTTCTGGGGGCACGCCCTGGTGCAGCTGGTCGGCTGGGAGCAGGTGTTGCTGCTCGTGGCGGGGGTGCTCCTGCTCGCGGCTGAGCTCTTCCTCATCCCAGGATTCGGCGTCGCTGGCGTCCTCGGGGTCTTGGCGATCGTAGCGAGCCTCAGCACGAGCTTGATAGGAGCCGGGGCCTCACTGAACGCGATCGTGCAGGCGGTGACCCACGTGGCGTTCTCCGGGATCCTGGCGGCCCTGGCCGCCTTCGCGGCGTTCAAATTCCTCCCTCGGCTCCCGGGAGGGAGGAGGCTCGTGCTCAGCGCGTCCCTCGGAGACGGAGGCGGCGAGCCAGAGCAGGCGAGCTGGGTCGGAAAGGTGGGCACGACCCTGACGCCCCTGCGACCAGCGGGCATCGCCACGTTCGAAGGGCACCGCTTGGACGTGGTTTCGCAGGGTGATTTCATCCCCGCTGGCGAGGCCGTCGAGGTGATCTCCCAGGAGGGGTTCCGCGTCGTCGTGGCGCGCCCCCTCCAACACGACGAGAACGAAGCAAGAAACGAGACGAGCGAATGAACGAAGTGGATCCGACGGGTTTGGGTTTGGGGCTCATCGCGATCATCGGCTTTTTGCTGGTGATCTTCGTGATGTATTTGATTCCACTCCGTCTGTGGATCGCCGCCTGGTCCTCGGGAGCCTACGTGGGGCTCGTGACCCTCGTGGGCATGAGGCTGCGGCGCGTGCCGCCGAGCACCATCGTCACGGCCCGCATCATGTCCGTAAAGGCGGGGCTAGAGCTCTCCATCGACGAGCTGGAGGCCCATTTCCTCGCGGGCGGCGACGTGGTGCGCGTCGTCAACGCGCTCATCTCGGCAGATAAGGCGAACATCGACATGCCCTTCAAGCGCGCCGCCGCGATCGATCTGGCCGGACGCGACGTGCTGGCCGCCGTGCAGATGTCGGTGCTCCCGAAGGTCATCGAGACGGCGCGCATCGCCGCGGTGGCGAAGGACGGCATCCAGCTGGTGGCGGTGTCGCGGGTCACGGTGCGCACGAACATTGACCGGTTGGTGGGCGGCGCGGGGGAGGAGACCATCATCGCCCGCGTCGGCGAGGGCATGGTGAGCACCATCGGCGCCGCGACAAATCACAAGGACGTGCTCGAGAACCCCGACCACATCTCCAAGAACATCCTCGCCCGCGGTCTGGACGCGGGGACCGCTTACGAGATCCTCTCGATCGACATCGCGGACGTAGACGTCGGAGAGAACATCGGCGCGAAGCTGCAGATCGACCAGGCCAACGCTGACAAGCAGATCGCCCAGGCCAAGGCCGAGGAGCGGCGCGCCATGGCGGTGGCGCAGGAACAGGAGATGCGTGCCCGCGTCGTGGAGGCTGAGGCGGAGGTCCCCCGCGCCATGGCCGAGGCCTTCCGCAGCGGCAACCTCGGCATCATGGACTACCACCGCCTGCGCAACATCGAGGCAGACACGGAGATGCGCGGCTCCATCGCAGGCCCCGAGGACCCCGCCCGCGGGCGGTGAGGCGCCATGGATTGGGAGACGTTCCAGACCTTCGCCATCCTAGCCGCCTTCGGGGTCTACTCACTGATTCGTTGGCTCGTGCACAGGGGCAAGAAGGCGCTCCTCGAGCGCCGTGTCGGACCTGTCATGTCCGACACCGCGGCTATCCCGACGCAGCCCTGGGAGCCCGCCGAGGCTCCCCCCTCCGCGCCGTCCTCACCGCCAGCACCCGAACGCCCGGCGGAGCCCGCGATGTCCCTCGAGGTGCTCGCTGCCCGGCGCGAAGG
>JAEWOQ010000004.1 GCA_023460875.1 Pseudomonadota bacterium | reverse complement strand
TGGCGGAAGCTCGATCATCACCCGCTCGGGGACCGCCAACCCGAGCCGCTCGGCGAGCTCCGCTACGATGATCTCCGCCACCAGCGCCAGGGTGCCGTGCCCGGCTCCCCGCAGCTTGACGACGAACCGCCCGCC
This sequence comes from Pseudomonadota bacterium, assembly GCA_023460875.1. Classification (GTDB taxonomy): domain Bacteria; phylum Myxococcota_A; class Polyangia; order Polyangiales; family Polyangiaceae; genus NIC37A-2. The sequence continues at coordinate 9,090 of JAEWOQ010000004.1, read as the reverse complement.
CGGCGTCTGGACGATGATCGGCGAAGAGCTCCCGCCACGAATCCGTGCTTCGACGCGGGAGGCAAGAAACGTGTGCAACGTCATCGACGTCCTGACCGCTCCGCATCACCCCGCGCGCCGGTAGTGCATCGCCACCGCGCCGCAGCGGAGCGGCTGGGCCGAGACGAGCTCGAGCTTTCGCGTGCTCGGCAGCCCGCCCTCATACAGCGTCGGCCCGGGGCCGGCGATCCTGGGGTGGACGAGGAACTTGTACTCGTCGATCAGATCGAGCCGGTCGAGCTCGGTGGCGAGCTTGCCGCTGCCGAGCAGCACGCCGGCAGGGGTCGCGTCCTTGAGCTTCTGCACGCCCGCACGCAGATCGCCGGTGATGTGGTGGCTGTTGGTCCACGGGAAGTCCGTGCGCGTCGATGACACCACGTACTTCGGCTTGGCCTCCAGCTTGACCGCCCAGTCGCGCACCGCTGGCGGCGCATCTTCGTCGCCGCGGGCGACGGCCGGCCAGTAGCTCTCCATCATCTCGTAGGTGGTGCGGCCCCACAGCATGGCCCCGCCCTCGTCCATGAGACGGGTGAAGAACGCGTGCGTCTCGTCGTCGGCGATCCCTTCCTGGTGGTCGACGCAGCCGTCCAGGGTGACGTTGATGCTGAAGGTCAGAAGTCCCATGGCCGGCGAGTCTAGCAGGACTCTCTGCGTCTCGTGTCCGCCCATCGATCCTGCGAGTGAACGGCGGGCGCAAGCCCGTCCGCTCCATCCGCCAGTTCGGCAGCAGCCGCGAAATCCGGGCCTTCCTACGCGACGTGAACGTCCACGCGAAGTTTGAGGCCGGCCTCACGGACTTGGTCCTGAAGGGCGAGGCGTACGAACTGGGCTTCATGCTGCCCCAACGCCCTTGCGAAATCGGCTGCCCGGCGCAGGCTCACAGAACGGCGACCGTGTTCGATGTCGCTCAGGTGAGTGCGGGAGACACCGAGACGCTCGGCGAACACTGACAGGCTCTCACCTTCATTCTCGCGAAGAGCCGAGAGCGCTCCACCCAACGTGAGCGGGCCGCCCATCAGACGCTGGAGGTACGCTGCGGTGGAGCTCTGGCGGGTCGAGCGGACGCGCTTAGTAGTCATGCTTGTTCACCTCTTCGACATGGACAGCCTCCACGGATCCGTCGGTGCGGACGATGTAGATGGCTCGGTAGGCGTCGCTCAGGCGAACCGCTCGGTATCCCTGCCACGTGCCTTTCAGACCGTGATCTCGGAACCCCGGAACGGCGCGGGCCGCTTCCAGACCCTCGAACTGCACGAGGTCAACCCACAGAGCGAACTTCCTGACGATGTGCGCCGGGACCTTCGTGAGTTGCTTTCGAGCCGTCCGCGAGAGCTCAACCTTCACTCGACCAGTGTACCCCGTTTGGGGGTACACTCAAGCCGGGCCCTACGCTGGACCCTTCCGGGTCAGGACGGTGCTCCCCCCTGCGCAGATCGAGTCGGTCCGGCTCGGTGGCGAGCTTGCCGCTGCCGAGCAGCACGCCTGCTGGGTTCGCCTCGGCCCCGCTCGGCCCCTCACCCGCTGGGGGCGGCGGAGGGCTCCCACCTCACGAGCGGTAGTAGACGATGCTCCACCAGCGATGCGCTTTGCCGCGTTCCCTACACCACTCAGGGAACGTCCCGAGCGGGTCCTGCCGGTAGTGGTTCCAGTCGTCGAGCAAGTCGCGATGCTCCGCCACTTCGGCGGCCAGTCCCGTCATCGAACCAGGATTCGAAGCGGTTTCGATGAGACGTTCGGCCCGACCCAACGTGGCACAGGCCACCTCGAAGGTCCCGATCAGCTTGCCCTCCCCGAGATGGTGCGTGGCGTACTCGACCTGTCCAACGAGGATCGACACCAGACATGCCCGGACCCGGTCGTCGGACGTATTCAGCTCGAGTGCCCGCTCGAGAAGGTCCGCGTTCCGGTGAAGCAAGCCGAGCTCGCCGATGGGGGTGGCGTTGTGCGGCTCGGCAGCACACCATGCCTCCAGCACCGGCTCGAGCAGTCGCTGCCGGAGAGGGTGCGACAGAAATTGGTGAGCCTCGGCGATGCGTCCGTGAGCGCCCAGCACGAGCAGCACAAGCTCGCGCTGGACCTCGACGGTCGACGAGAGCGCAGCGGTCAAGAACCGGTCCAGCGCCTCGAGCGCGTCGCTGCGCCGCCCCGCCTCCCGCAGTTCGCAGTAGCGGGCCAAATCGTGGAGGCGAGGATCGCGATGCAGCTGTTCAGCGAGCTCCGCGAGTCCTTCGAAGTTGTCGCGGTTCCAGTAGTGCACGTATCTGTCCGTACGTTCCTGCGCTTCAGCGGCGAGCGCAAGGTTGGCCGCTGCAAGCGCCTAAAGCCCGTCGGCTTCGAGCCTGATTTAGGCTGTGGTCGTTTCCAGAGCAACTCGGTGAAGTTCACGAGCAACACGGCGCAAACGCTCATGATCTTCGAGCAGGTTGCACTGCTCGCGCGGGAGGGCCGTGTCACCGTTGCGCGCCCCCCAGATCGCGCCAGCCATCGCCCCGATCGTATCGACGTCGCCGCGGCAGGCCGTCACGAAGTCGAGCATCTCCATGAACGGGGCGTCTTGAAATCGGAGCGCGATGTAGATTGCAGTGACGCACGAGTCTGACGCAGAAATGCCGTTGCCAAGCCTTGCGCGAACCTCACCCGGCGAGGGCGAATGGCAAGCGAGCCACGAGCTGGCAAGGGCGGCTCGTTCGCGGAAAGGTGGTTGATGCTGAGAGTGCGCACGCAGGACGCCGAAAATTTCTCCTGGAGGTAGGTTGTCGCATGCCAACGCCGCCGCAAGCGCGACGAGAACGGCGCCCTCTTGCCCAAGAGGATGGGCGTGGGTGATCACCGCAGTCGCTCGAGCATGCTCGACCAGAACTTCGAGATTGGCGCAGCAGAACAGTCCGACGACAGGAGCTCGCATCGCACCGCCGTTCCCGAACGACCCCTCCCGAAAGACGCGTGTGTTGGCGGTTCGCCAGTCAACGCCTCGTCGAATGAGCTTGAGGACACGGGCGGCGCCCGGACCATAACCACGGGACCAACGGTAGCTGGCAGCGAAGCGGCGAGCGATGTCATCCTGGTCGATAGCGCGGGATGCGACCAACGATTCCGCGACGTCGAGCGCCATCTGGGTATCGTCCGTCCACCGGAGCCGGCCGAACCACAAGTTTTCAGCGAAGCGAAAGCCCTTACTTACCGCCGTCAGGTAGCAGCGGCTAGTTAGACGACATCCTTGAGACGAGCGCCCTTGAACGAATGGCCTCTAGCCCGCCCAAGTGGACAGCGCCTTCTCCTGTGGGGGGCGGCGCCGCAGGACCGTGGCTTTTTCGTCCTGAATCGTACACTCCGCTTCTCGGGTCCCGGAGGACATCAGCGGGCTGTGCGAGAAGCGCTTACCAACCCCTCTCGTGCTTGACCAGATTCCAACGCCGTGCTCGGGGTCACGATACATCAATCGCACTGCGGCATGCATCGAAGCGTCGATGGCGTAGCGATACGCGTCGCTCGCCTTCTCGATCGCAAGGTCGCCTTGGAGCATCTTTCCGGCGACCGACATGCGCGAGCAGGTTTCGCTCGCCGGGTACTCACAGTAATTCGAATCGTTCAAGACCTCGCTGCGAAAGCAAAGCTCGAAGTGAGCAGCTTCAGAGGGGAGCGAAACAGGGTCGAGCTGCAAGTATAGGATGCCACCCGTCCCAACGAACGCATGAAGCTCCGTGCCGCGCGTGTTTCCCACCGAAGACAGGACCGAAGTGTGAAACGAGGTCGAGCAACCCTTGAGGTCCGCGGTTTTCCATCCGTCGTCTGATAAGTGTTGGGCGGTACTGAAGCTCGGAATCACCCGGGTCTTCACGTTGACGTCCGCACATCGATCTTCAGGGAGGGGTGAACCGTCAGGAGAAAACGCCTGAAACAAGAAGCTCTCCGAGCCAGACATGCTCGTCCAATCCCACTCGTGCCCGTTGGAGTACCCGGCAAACGCGTGGCCAGTCGAAGCCTCAGTCTTGATGGTTTTGAAGTCGACAAGCGATGCAGTGAAACGACCGTTGCTGGAGAAGGCAGACCAGCACTGTCCGAACGGAGAGTACCAAGAGGCGCTTACCGTTTCGCCCGACACGGTGACGGAGACGGTCGGTGCTCGTCCGCACCAGATTTCGTCGGCGTCCTCGCCGGTACATCCTCCAGTGAGAAGCTGATAGTCTAACACCTTTCCGGTCCCGTTTGTCTTCAGGAACCAGTACTCCTCGACGCTGCAGGCACCCTGCGCGTCTTCCCCTGGCGGGCGCCTGACTTCCTCGGGCGCGACGAGGACGATACGCTCGACGGAATGGATGAACCCGTCCCGTTGCAGCGGCTTTCCAACTCGGTTGGCGAGGCTGCAGTGAGGCCTTCCGTGACAGAATGCCTCCTCCGGGGAGCTTGGCGGTTCGGTGTTGGGTTTGGCGGGGGTGCCGCTTCCCCGGTCGCCGATCGCCGTGGCGACGGAAGGTCCGGCATCGCCGGCTTCGGCGGTCGGTGGCGAAGGGTTGGCAGCTTGGGCGTTCGAAGTTGGAACGGGGGCCCACGGCTTAGGCGCGGTAGAGGCAGGCGGGGGCGAGCCGCAAGCAAAAACGCCGAGCGGAAAGGCCGCAGCCAGGTGACGGAGCGGGGGCATGTGTCAGTGACGCATCACCCCCCATTACTCTTCCACGGTCAAGGTGCCCCGCTCGGAATAGCCGCGGATGCGACTTCGACGAGCCCGAAGTCCTGCGGCGGACCTAGGTGGCCGTCTAACCTCTACTTCGACAGACCCGGCGATCCAAGTCGATGCGTACCCGTCTAGCAACAGATTGGACGCCAGCCGCGCGACCCTGACCGTGACGAATCCCGGGAAGCTCCGCATGTTCCGCGCGACAAGGTCCCCGGGCGTTCCTCCCAGGTACAGGTCCGCATAGCCCGGCCGAGGCGCGCCCCGACGCCCAGCGCCCGCCACCGCAATTGCGACCGCTCGGTCTCTTTTTCCTTCTCTACGCCCCCCCCGCGCCTTGACGCGCCGCCCGCGCCGCTCCACGATGCGACCGTTCGGTCTCTTCTTGCGCCCGCGAGGACCCTCCATGCATCCACCGGAACCCCAGACCAAAGGTGAACGGACCCGTGAGCAGGTGCTCGAGAGGGCGGCGGCGCTGTTCAATCAGCTCGGCTATCGGGCTGCGCCTCTCTCCGCGATCATGGAGGCCACGGGGCTGCAGAAGGGGGGCATCTATCGGCACTTCGAGAGCAAGGAGCAGCTGAACCTCGAAGCCTTCGATTTCGCCGTCGCCCGTATGCGCGACCGCTTCAAGGAAGCCCTGGCGGACGCGTGCAGCGCCCCCGACCGGCTGCGGGCCATCGTGCGCGTCTACTCGCGCATCCCCACGGATCCTCCGGTGCCCGGCGGGTGCCCCATCCTCAACGCCTCCGTGGAGGCGGACGACGCGCACCCGGAGCTCCTGGAGCGCGCCCAGGAGGTCATGAAGGGCCTGGAAACGGCCCTGCGCCGCATCCTCGTCGACGGCAAGAAGTCCCGGGAGCTGCGGGGCGACGTCGACGTCGTGGGCACGATCGCCCTGTTCTTCGCGTCATTGGAGGGGGCCGTCATGCTCTCCAAGCTCCACGGCAACGACCGCACCATGTGCCAGGTGACCCGCCACCTGCACAAGCTCATCGACGGCATGGCCCTGGCCGCGCCAACAGAGACCGTGCGGGCCCCTCGAGCCTCCAAGACGGCCCCAAAGGCGGCGCGGGCGACCAAGCCTCCTGGGCGCCGACGTCCCCGCAGCCGCTGACGGTTCCCGCTTCCTGCGGACCACCGTTCACGGACGGAGGGCAGACGCTCGACAGACAGACGCGTACGCCCCACCCAACCGACGGTCAGAGGGACCAACCACCAGATCCATTCCGAACGAAGTCCCCCGCGGGATGTCCCGGGCACGCAGCTCACCTCTTCATTTCGCCCTAAAAGCGACCGATCGGTCTCTTTTCGAGAACATCAAGCCAACCCAGAACTCGAACGACTCTCGACGAAGGAGCACGACGATGACGACGACCGTGGACGTGGTAGTGATCGGCGGAGGGCCCGGCGGCTACTCCGCGGCGATTCGGCTGGCTCAGCGGGGCCTCGAGGTGGTGTGCATCGAGCGGGAGAGCGTGGGCGGTGTGTGCCTGAACTGGGGCTGCATCCCGTCCAAGGCGCTCATCACCGTGGCGGAGCGCTACGGCTGGGTCACGTCCCAGAGCGCGAGCTTTGGCGTGGACGTCGAGGGGGTCCGACTCGATCTGCCCCGGGCACAGGCGCGTAATCGCGAGATCGTGCGGCACCACACGGAGGGCGTCGCGGGTCTGTTGCGGAGCAATGGCGCCCGGCTGGTGATGGCGACCGCTACCCTCGACGGACCCCGTCGGGTGCGCGCCCGCGACGCCGAGGGACGCGAACACCACTTCGAGGCGCGTCGCGCGATCCTGCTCGCAACGGGCGCCCGCGTGCGGGAGGTGCCCGGTGTGCCCATGGATGGGCGCGCGGTGCTCACCGCCCGGGAAGCGGTGTTCCTGCAAGAGGTGCCGGAGCACTTGATCGTGCTCGGCGGCGGCGTGATCGGTCTGGAGCTCGGCTCCGCCTACCAGAAGCTGGGCGCGCGCTTGACCGTCGTGGAGTTGGGCCCGACGTTGCTACCCGGTGTGGATCCCGACTTGGTGCGCGTCGTCGAGAAGCGTCTGCGGGCGTCGGGGGCGAACCTCCTCACGGGGACGGGCGCCCTGGGCAGCGAAGTGACGGCGAACGGGGTGCGTCTCACCGTGCAACGCGGTCGGCTGGCGCAGCGCGGCGCGGCTATGCCGCCCGAAGGACAGGCAGTGAGCGGCGACGGCGCAGTGAGCGGCGACGGCGCGGCGGAGGTGCTCGAGGGCAGCCGCCTGCTCGTCGCGGCGGGCTTCGTGCCCCATACGGCGGACCTCGGGCTCGAAAACGCGGGTGTGGCCCTCGACGAGCGGGGCCACGTGGTGACGGACGAGAGCTGCCGCACCACCGCGCAGGGCATCTACGCGATCGGTGACGTCGCGGGTCCGCCGTACCTCGCCCACAAGGCGTTCAAGGAGGCGGAGGTCGTGTCTGAGGTGATCCTCGGACGGCGCGTCACCCGCGACTGGCAAGCGATGCCCGCCGCCATCTTCACGGATCCGGAGATCGCCACCGTCGGCATGGACGAAGCCACCGCTCGCGCCGTCGCAGCGGGCGCCACCGCACCCCCTGGATCGAACGGCGCCGCCTCCCATGCAAAGGGCGCGGAGGTGCGCGTCGGCAAGTTCCCCTTCGCGGCCCTGGGTCGCGCCATGGCCCTCGGCAAGGCGGACGGCTTCGTGAAGGTCGTGGCCCTCGGCGATCGAGTCGTCGGGGCGAGCGTCGTCGGACCGGAGGCGAGCGAGCTGATCGCGGAGCTCGGCCTGGCCCTCGAGATGGGCGCGTCCCTCGAGGACATGGCCCTCACGGTGCACGCCCACCCGACCCTGAGCGAAGCGGTCCACGAAGCCGCCGAGCACGCCCTGGGCCAAGCGGTGCACATCATGAATCGCCGGCCCAGCCGAACTCCTGCGGCCAAGGCGGCGACGGTGCGCTGAGTCGCTAGATCCTCGGCATTGCGCCAGCCGGGCTTTGGCGCGTCTACTCTCCCGCTGGAGAAGGGACTCATGGGCGACCGATCTCTCAGCGGTTTACCCTTCTCCGCGTTCACGCGCTGGCGCCGCGGCGCCCCCCGGACGGCCGACGGGCACGCGCTGACCCCCAACCGGGCACGCGCTGCCTCGATGAGCGCGCCCCAGGCACGAAGCGCGACAATCGCCGAAGTTCTTGGGGCGCCACCCGCTCCATGGGTGGGCCATGACACTGCTCCCGCCGCCCGCGAAACGTGCTCCAGCCGCCGACCGGCCCCTGTGCGACCAACCGCTGGTCCCCGAGCGAGCGCTCCCCCTGGGGCTCGACCCCGCGCGGGAGAGGCTCATACGCTACCTCGACAAGAAGTGGGTGAACGGCACGGTGCTGCACTACTACCTCTTCGATCGGGACTCGGACGGGCGCCACGTCCGCTTCACGGACGGCAGCTCGCGGTTCATGCCGTGGAAGGGCGCGGAAGCGCAGGTGCAGGCGGTGATGAACGCCTTCGACACCTGGAAGGGGCTCGGCATCGGGCTTCGCTTCGCGCGGGTGATGCAACGGGAGGAGGCGGAGCTGCGCATCGCCTTCGAGGACCAGGACGGCTCGTGGTCCTACGTCGGGCGGGACAACGTCGATCTCGCTCACCTCGCCAATCCCAACGAACGCACCATGAACTTCGGTTGGGATCTCACGACGGAGTACGGGCGCGACACGGCGCTGCACGAAATCGGCCACGCCCTCGGGTTCCCCCACGAACACCAGAACCCCAACGCCGGCATCGAGTGGGACGAAGCCGAGGTGTACCGTTGGGCCGAGCGCCCCCAAGGCTGGGATCGGGACACCACCTTCCGCAACATCCTCCGCAAGCTTCCGGCGCACACCGTGGAAGGCAGCCTCTGGGATCCGAACTCCATCATGCACTACGGGTTCCCCGCGGGGCTCATTCGCATGCCCGAGCGCTACCAGCGGGAGCCCCTGCGCCCGGAGCCTCACCTCTCGGAGATCGACAAACAGGAGGTGCTCGCGCTCTACCCCAGCATGGAGGAGGCGAAGGAGCGCGTGATCGAGCCCTTCGTGTCCCAGCGCCTCGATCTCGCTGCCGGACAGCAGGCGGACTTCGTGATCAGGCCGAGCGAAACACGACAGTACACGCTCCAGACCTTCGGTCCCTCCGACGCCGTAATGGTGATCTTCGAGGAGCGCGGCGGCGAACCGCGCTACTTGTCCGCCGACGACGACAGCGGCACGGAGCTCAATGCCAAGCTCGACGTGCGGCTGACCCTGGGCTCCACCTATCGGGTACGCATTCGTGTGTATTCGGCCCGGTCCAGCGGGGGACTGGCCGTCATGATGTGGTGAGCTTCACGAGGCATCGGGCGCGACGATCGCGCAGAGTTCGGGTC
>JAEWOQ010000003.1 GCA_023460875.1 Pseudomonadota bacterium | reverse complement strand
CTACCTCAAGACCGCGTCCGTCTCGGCGTTGCGAGACGCCGTCGCACGCAAGGCGTGATCTGCGTGGACGTCGCCCCTGAGGAAGGGCGCTGAAAGGTGTCGACGTCAGTGGCCTCGTAGCGCGCCGGCGCTGGACGTCCGCTGGATACGAATGGCGAGGTGATCGACGGCGAGCCGCCGCAACTCCAGGGAGAGAGGTCGGCGCTGCAGCGAGCGCGGTGCGGCAGCGAGCGCCGTGGGGCTTGGGCGTCGTCCGGCCTTGGGGAAGGGGCGCTGCGCTCCGGTGCTCGCGGAAGCCTCGCGGCTGGCTGTCAGGGGAACGGGCTTGAACGGGCGCGCCCACGGTGTCGAGGATGGGGACGGCGGCGGGGGCGGGGGTATGAACGCAAAACGTCTCCTGCCGGGTGATCCGGAGGAGACGTTTGGAGCGATGCAACGAGGGGCGTGAGCCCCAGGGCTCACTTCTTCTTCTTGGCGTAGCGCTGGCGGAAGCGCTCGACGCGGCCGGCCGTGTCCACCAGGCGCTGCTTACCCGTGTAGAACGGGTGCGTGTAGGAGGAGATGTCGACCCGCATCACGTAGTGCTCGACGCCGTCGACGGTCTTCTTCTCGGGAGACGTCAGGGTCGAACGGGTCACGATCTCGTGTTCACCGTCGATGAAGATGACGGGGTGGTAGTCGGGATGAATTTCGGGCTTCACGGCGCTGTCTCTCGGCTGTTCGTTGAAACGGTGTGCTGGGCTACTGTGCTGGGCTCGTCAGTGAGCTGGGCTCATCACTTGGGCTGGCGAGCTGGGCGACCAATGCTGCCCGGGGGCGACGCCGAGTGACGAGGGCGGCTCTCGACAGCCGCCGCGAGGGGCGGGAAAGCTAGCAGATCGTCAGAGCATGCCAAGCCCCTGTCCGGAACGTGAGCTCACTCCAGAACGGTCAGCACCAGCACGGCCCACCCCCCGGGCTTCAGGTTCACCTGTGTGCGCCGGTGGGTGTTCTGGGCTCGCAGCACGATACGGTGCTCGCCCGGCGGGAGCGTGACCCGACCGATGGCGACGCGAGCCGGCAGAGTCGCCCAGCTGCGCGTGTCGGGGGTATCGGCGGCGGTCAGGGCGGCCTGCGTGCCCAGGCTCAGGAGCACCCCGATCAAGCTGTCCCGTCCAGCGGCCGCGCGGGTAGCCTCGCCGGCGACCACTCGGGAGATCATCCTGGTGATGGCGGAGGCGACGATGGCGCCGCGGTGCTCCTCGAAGGCTTTGCGGGCCTCCTCATCGACGGCGAGGGCCCCCTCGAGCCTCTGCCAGCGGCCGTCGATGGAGAAGGAGGGCCTCCTCAGGGGGCGCTGACGCTTCTCGAGCTCGGGGTAGTTGACCCACGTGACGAGCCCTTGGGCGGCCAAACGATTGGCGCGCGCTGCGTCTCCGGCGCCGAGCACGCCGCTGGCGTAGGTGAGGGCGAGCCCAATGGGGACGCGCTGGGCCACCTTGGCGGGCACGCGACCGTAGTTGAGCACCACGAGGAGCTCTGCGGGAGGCTGGGCTGCGGGAGGCTGGGCTGCGACGGCGGCGGGAGCTTCGTCTTCACTGGCGCCCGGGGGCGGGGCAGCCGTCGCGGTGGGCTCGCCCCGGTCTTGGCTAGGAGACTTGGGAGAGCCAGGCTCGGACGAACGTGAGGGCCTCGCGGGAAACTGCTCGAGCAACTTGCGCAGGCGCGGCGTGGAGTAGCTCGAGCGAGCCGACAGGCGCCGCACGGGTTCCGCGAGGGAGGGGAAGGTGCCGTGCTGCAGGGCCTCGTCGTAGTAGCGGAGCGCCTCGTCGGCACGGCCGCTCTTCTCGAAGACGAAGCCGGCGAAATAGCTCCCGGGCGCGACCATCGCCACGGCGGGATCGTCGTGGTCGCGCAGGTACTTCTGCATCACCGCGAGCCGTCGCGCCTCGATCCGTGCTCCGCTCAGATCGCCTTTGGCCAGGTAGTTCACCATGTTCATGGTGTTGACCATCAGCTTCTCGTAGGGCGGGGCTCGGTACGCCCCCGTGTCGTCCGAGAAGATGTACTTCCCGATGTCGTCCACGGCGGAGCGCGAGAAATCGAGCATCTCAACCTGCTTGTCCGCGGTCCGTAGGTCGCGGCTGGACAGCTCGTAGTCTCGGAGCTGCTGCAGCACCATCGACCGATCCAGCAGCAGGAGCGCCGCGTCGCCCTCTAGGTCCTCGGGGAGCTCCTGGGCGTCCTCCACGTCGAGGGCCTCGTTGTAGAGGGCGAGGGCCCGCTGGGGCCGCCCTGCGTCGAGCGCCTGCCGGGCTTCCAGCGTCTTGGCAGAGTGCCCGGAGCAGCCTAGGGCGACCGCCCCAAACGTCAGGACCGAGAGCAGCGAGCGCACGGGCCCTGGTGCGCTGTCCCGCGCGGACGTTCGATCCGCGCTCTGGGCTGCCGCTGACGGGAGAGGCGCTCGGACGCAGGACATGGTGAGCAGGCCGCTGCCGTCAGAGCATCGCCTTCGTGACCGCCGAGCGGTTCTGGAAGACGATCTGCCCCGTCTCCACCTCGAGCACCTGCATGAACATGTAGTACTGGACGCGGCGCTCCTTACGCAGCCGCTCGTCGGTGCTGAAGACCTTGCCCGTGACCAGATAACGCACGCCGAGCTGGCGCCCCCAGCGCGAGACCTGACCGGCGTCGAAGCCGTCGCCCTGCTGGTGCCGGATCTCCGCCATCAAGTCGCTCTGGCGCTCGAGGCTCACCACCCGCACATGGCCGGCGTTGATGAGGGTCGTCTCGACGTCGCTGATGAGCGCTTCGAGGGCGCTGTCGATGTGCTCGCTCGTCTCGTTGCGGAAGGGCAGCACCGCGAGGGTCGGGGCGTCTTCCTGTTCCCAGCGGCGCACGACGGCCGAGCTCTCCAACGCCGACATGTTGTCGTGCAGGAGGCGCTCGAGGTCCCGTCTATCCAGGCCGGTGCTCATGGCGTCGTCGTCCAGGCCCTCCACGTCGTCGCCACGGACGGCGCGGGGGCCACAGGCGACCAGCTGCGAGGCGCCAGCGAGGAGGGCGAGGGCGAGGACCGAACGGGGGAGAAAGGGGGACATGGGGAAACCTCAATCGCGGGGAATGGACCGCCGCTGTCAGCGGCGCACGGGGATGATCTGGACTCGGCGATCGTCGCCCTCGCCATCACTCTTGGTGATGACGCCTTCGAACTTGGCCAACGCCATGTGTACCACACGCCTGTCGCGGGGGTTCATGGGCTCGAAGGTGATGATCTTGCCCAGCTCCACCGCTTGTTTGCCGAGGCGTCGAGCCATGGTGGCCAGGTTGTTGTCCCGGCGGCTGCGGTAGCCTTCTGCGTCGACCAAGATATGGCGGCGCTCCTGCCCTGGTCGGTTGATGACCCGGTGCGCCAGGAACTGGAGCGCCTGGAGGACCTGGCCCTTCTTACCGATGATGCGGCCAGAGTCCTTCCCGAGGATTTCCACGATGATTTCGTCGGGGTTCTCTTCGGGGGGGCGGCGCAGACGCACCTCGCAGTCCATGTCCATGTCCTCGATCACGTCCTGGACGAACTCGAGGGCCCGACGGCTGCGCTCGTCTGGCGGAGCGTACTCCTCACGGCGTCCCCGGTGCGGCGGAGCTTCTTCGTCCGTCCCGTCCGAGGTGTCCCCCGAGGGGGCGGGGTGGGGCTCGGCCCCAGCGTTTTCGGTCGGGTGCTCTTGGTCCTGCTCGGGGACCCAATCGTCGTTGTGACTCATGACGCGATCTTGCCTCTACGGTGGATTCCGGAGTGGGGCGCCCCGCTTAGGCGCCGCTCCGCTTGACCTTACGTTTCGAGCCCTTCCCTGTGGGTTGGCTCTCCTGGGCGGGCTCCGCCTTCGGCTGGTTCAGGCTCTTCTGGACGTGTCGCTCCACGACCTGTTGCTGGAGGATGCCGAGCAGGCTGTTCGTAAACATGTACACACCGAGACCTGCCGGTAGAAACAGCATGAACACGGTGAACATGCCCGGCATGAAGTACATCATGATCTTCTGCTGGGTGGGATCCCCCGCCTGCATCGGCATCAGCTTCTGCTGCAGGAAGAACACGCCGCCGATGACGAAGGGCAGGGCGTAGTAGGGATCCGGCCGGGACAGGTCGGGGAACCAGAGGAAGGGGATGTTGTAGAGCTCGACGGCGGTCTGCAGGGTCGTGTAGAGCGCCACCCACACCGGCATCGAGGCGAGCTGGGGCAGGCAACCCTTCATCGGGTTCACGCCGTGCTTCCGCCACAGCTCCATCTGCGCGAGACCCTTCGCCTGAGGGTCGTCCTTGAACTTCTCGTTCAGGGCGTCCATCTCGGGCTTGAGGGCCCGCATGTGGACCATGTTCTTGATCGAGGGCACGGACAGCGGGAACAGCAGCAGCCGCGCCGTGATCGTCAGGACGATGATGGCCACACCCCAGTTGGGGATGATCGAGTAGACGTGGAGGAGGAAGGAGACCAGGACCCGGGCGATGGAGGAGAAGAACCCGAGGTCGATCAGCTCCACGAATTGCGGTCCGGCCGCCTCCAGAGCCTGGCGCTCCTTGGGCCCGATGAACGCAGTGTGCTCGAAGCTCTCGGCTTGCCCTGACGCCAGGGTTCGGACCGGGTACGCCAGCCGAGCTCTGTAGAGGGCCGCGCTGTTCGGGTCGGCGCCCTTCGAGCGGTACTGACCGGCGTGCCAGCGCTCCTCGATCTGCAGCTGACAGAAGGGCGCTGCCGGACCCTGATCGTGGAACACCGCGTTGGTGAAGTAGGCGTTCGAGACGGCGGCCAGCGTGGCGTTCCCCGCCGACTGGAACCACTGACCGTCGGTCAGCTCCGTGCGCGGGAAATTCTCCTGCTTGTCGAAGTCCGAAGCGTCGAAGTCATCCCTCCGTCGGCGGTCCGCGTCTCCGTCTGGGGCCACGCACTCGACGTGCGTGTTCAGCGGGTTCATCGTGAACATCGCGCCCTCGACCTCGTCGTCGCGACGGAAGTCGGTGGTGCTGACGATCAGCGCGTAGTGCCGCTTGCTGTCGGAGAGGTTCTCGACCGTGGTCTTCACGGACAGCTCGTAGGGCCCGCTGCCCGGCACGATCGTCCTGGTCAAGGCGACGGTGTCGTCCCTGTACTCCAGCTCGCATACGGAGGCGGTGCTCCGGACGACACGCCAGTCGAGGACGTCCTGCTGCACCAGCCAGTTCTCGTGATCGTCGCGGATCGCCGTCGGGTTACGGAACGCGGTGAAGAGCGGGTTCAGGTAGGCGTGGTCGGGCGTGGTGACCAGGTCGAGGGGCTCACCGTCCCGCCGGTATTTCGCGGGGAGCACCTGCAGCGATTGGAGCGCACCGCCACGACTGCTGATGCGCGCGCGGTACTGCTCCGTCCAGAGGTCGCAGTGCTCCTCCGGAGGGCGCTCGCCCTCTGGTTGCACCACGGGCACGGGGCTGATCGGCTGCAGCTCGGAGCCGTCGCCAAACATGCTCCGCCAGCCGAAGAAGAGGAGGAGGAACAGGCCCAGGATCAGAAAGAGGCGCGAAAGGCCCATGTCGGTCTAGGTTTGCGACCCGAGCGAGGCAGGGGAGCGCTTCGAAGGATGGGGCGGCGGATCATAACCGCCAGGATGAAAGGGGTGGCAACGCAGGATGCGCCGCACCGCGAGCCAGGTACCGCGCCAGGGCCCGTGCGTCGAGAGGCAAGCGATCGCATATCGTGAGCAGGAGGGCTCGAAACGACAGCAAGGGCCGAGCAGAGGCGATAGCACCCACTGGTAGATGCGAATGAGCGCGATGAGTGCTTTGGCCAGCATCGTGGTTCGTCCCGTCCCGCCCCTCGGGGAGGGTGCAACGAAACGGGCAACATCGCTAGGGCGACGGCGCCCCCGCGGCATCGGAAGGAGCCGGGGAGAAAGAGCGTTTCGAATCTCCTCGTGCGCTCCGGGCGGCCTTGAGGAGTCGCCGCTGGGCGGCCAGCCACTCGTCGAGCACCTGGGCCGGCTGCAAGGCAGCAGCAGAGGCGCGGGCGATGACCACGACGTCCAGACCAGGTTCGAACAAGGGCCCCGAGCGACGAAACGCCTCCCGCACCACCCGCTTGACGCGGTTTCGAACGACCGCGTTACCCACGCGCTTGGAGGCCGTGATGCCGAGGCGCGAGGCGGCGTCGTCCACCTCGCGGGCGGCGAGCAACAGCACGAAGGACGGGGTCGTGACCCGGCGCCCCTCCCGCTGAATCCTCTGGAACTCCGCTCGGGAACGAACGCGGCGCTCTCGACCAAAGCGCTGCGGCTGGTCACGACGCTCCGCGCAAGCCGAAGCGCGCTCCTGGTCCGTGTTGCTGGGGATGGTCCTGGCTCCTCGAGGAGGCGCTCCTTCGCCGATCCCCCGAAAGATCGGTCTGCCCGATCTGAGGTTCGCTTCGGCCGCGCTCCAGGCTCGGGAGAGCCCTGCGAAGGAGCCCGACGGGGCACCTGCGCCGAAGCAGCGGTGCGGGAGCGCTGCCTTACTTCTTGTAGGTAGAGACCGCCAGCCGCCAGCGACCGCGGCGACGACGGTTCTTCAGGATCTTGCGCCCACCCTTGGTGCTCTTGCGCTTGCGAAAGCCGTGAGTGCGAAGGCGGCTCGTGTTGCTGGGCTGGAAAGTACGCTTCATGGTGCAGCCTCGATCGAGGTGCCCTCCTGGCGGAGGGACGGCTGGATGACTTTCGACGCAGCGCTGAGGGGCGCTGCCTGCTCGAGAGGGGACCCCGTAGCAGATGAAATGGTGGCGGAAAGTCCGGTCGCGGAGGGTCCGGTCGCGGAAAGGCCGAGGGTGGGCCTCGGACCCGGGGGCGCGAGGGGGGGCTGAGTCAGCCACGGAGGCGCGCCGCCGTCAAGGGGCGCCCGATGAAAAGCGAGGGGCAGCCTTGCTCAGGGGGGGGCGGCGTGATACTGCGCACGCGCCATGCGCGACAACATTCGCCTCGTCTCCTCCGCCGGAACCGGGTTCACGTACTACACGACGAAGAACAAGCGGACGCAGACCGGCAAGCTCGAGCTCAAGAAGTACGACCCCGTCGTGCGCCAGCACGTCGTCTTCAAAGAGCAGAAGATGCCTCCCCACTCCAAGTGACCTCTCCACATCAGCTGAGGGGTCCAACGTAACCGGCTCCGCGGGAGCCCGCTGGCGCGGCCATCGTGGCTCGCAGTGGGACCTCCGCGGGTCGTCCGGTGAATCGCTGGCCGGCGCTCCTCTAGGGGGGCGACCGGCTCTTCGTGTTGGGGCGTCGGGGGCCGATGGCCCTCGCCGCGCAGCGCGCCCTCACCGCGCAGTGCACCCTCGCCGCGCAGTGCGCCCTCGAGTCCTGAGGCGCGCTCCCTCTTCAGAGCTGCTCTCTCAGGCCACTCCCTCAGGCTCGCGCCTCGCCGGTGCTCACGACCTTCGAGGCGCCGGCGCGCTCCAGGGCACTCTTCGCCAGGCGCTCCGTGTCGCGATCTTCGACATGGACCGACAAGAGGATGTTGCCCTCCTTGAGCTTGCCCTCGTACTGCTTCGCCTCGAACTCCGGCATGCCGAGGCCCACCAGGGCTCCCGCCACACCGCCCACCGTCGCGCCCGCCGCCGCGCCGCTGAGGGTGGCCAGGATCGGACCTGCGGCGATCAACGGACCGACCCCCGGGATCGCCAGCGCGCCGATCCCTGCCAGCGCGCCGAAGGTGCCACCGAGGACGCCGCCCACCCCGACGCCAGCGAGGGCGCCCTCCGGTGCCTTGGTGTGATGTTCGAGCGCGAAGTCGTGGGCCCCACGTTTGTCAGGGAAGAGCGCGGAGATCTCCTCCGGGGAGACGCCCGCCTCCTTCAGCTGTGTGACGGCTTGCTCGGCGGCGTTCTGCGAGGGAACGACCGCGATGACGGTTTGTGCGTGTGCCATTGAAACAGTTCCTCCTCTTTGGTTTGTCGATCGGTCTCGCCCCGTCGGTTCAGCTGCCCGTTACATCCCGGCCTGCTGCCGCGGCCGCGCTCGGGCCCCCGCCGCGACGACCTCCGTCGTGCGGTGGTGAGCCCACAGTTTGTCTTCGATGGCCGCGATGACGGTGCCCGTGAAATCCACGCCGTGGAGCAGCTCCCCGCAGCCTAGCCCCCCGGGGCTGAACGCGTTGACCTCCATGAGCTTGCCGTCGGCGATGTCCAGTCCAACCAAGAACAACCCGTCCGCCACGAGCTTCGGTCGCACCGCTTCGACGATCGCCCACTCGCCGTCCGTCAGCTGACAGGGCTCGACGCAGCCCCCTGCGTGGAGGTTGCTGCGCAGATCGTCCGCCGCGCCGATCCGGTGCATCGCGCAGAGGGTGCCCTGGCAGCTCAGGGGCTCGCCGTCGAGCATCAGCACTCGCGTGTCCGTGGCTGCCCGCGGCAAGTACTCCTGCGCGACGATGTAACCGTCGCGGGAGAGGACATCCATGATCTGGTTGACGTTGCGGCTGCCCGGCTCCACCAGGAACACGTTGCACCCGCCCGAGCCCTGCAGCGGCTTGAGCACCGCGCAGCCGCCCAGATCGCGAATGAAGGTCTTCACCTCGGCCCTGTCGCGGCTGATCAGGGTGCGCGGTCGCATCCAGCGCGGAAATCCCTCGAAGTACAGCTTGCTGACCGCGCTGCTCAGGGTGAAGGGATCGTTGAGGACCAACGTGCCTTGTCGGCTGAACAGCTGAGCGAACTGGACGCCAGCGAACTGCGCCCAGGGGCGGTGTTGGATCTCGCCGGCGGGATCGTAGCGGAGGAACAGGACCTCCGGTTCGTCGTGGCCGGCGACTTCGGGGCGCGCCTCACGGAGGGCGGCCAAGAGCGCGGCTCCGTTGCGGTAGGAGCCCTCGGGGACTCGACGCACGTGGACCCGCGCCTCGCCAGCGGGCGAGTGGCAGAAGTCTCCGAGCTCGATGTACGACGCGCGGTGACCGCGACGCAGCGCCGCCAGCGCCAATTGCGTCGTCGAGTAGACGGCGCGCTCCGTGTCGATGTCGTTGACGACGAGGCCCAATGTCATGCTTCGATCGGTCATGCGGCCCTCCTTCGCAGCAGGCCGTGCAGTTCCTGGCCCTGCTTCAGCTCCCTCAACCGATCCTGCGCTTCCTGCAGTCGCAGGTGGTGGGGCGTCAGGGCGGGGGGTTGCAGGATCTCTCGCTCGAGCAGCTGCCGTACGAGCGGGACGTGGTTGAAGGCGAACTTGCCGACGAACAGCACGTCCAGCGGCTCGCCGCGGGCGAGATACTCGAGCAGCGTCCGGAGGCCCCGCAGGTAGATGGCGTCCTTGGTGAAGCCGCCCCCACGGAAGACGCGCAGCGCGACGCCGAACGCCTTGCGCTTCTTGAATCCGTGTCGCTGCGTCAGCTCCCGGAAGACGTCGACGAAGCTGGCACCGTGGGTGAGCCGGTGTACGGCGAGCACCCTGGCGGCGAGCAGGCGCAGGCGTGTGGGCGTCAGGGCTCCCAGGAGCGCCTCGGCCAGCACGGCGAGGCCCTCTTGCAGCTCGTCGGCACCGGAGAGCCCGGAAGCGAAGAGCTGGAGGCGCTGAGCGCGACCGTTGAAGTAGGTCACCACGTGGGTGCCGAGCTCGTGGGCCAGCAACCCCTCCACGCGGGACAAGGGGCAGCGGGTGCTCTCCGGCACGAGCAGGTTGCCCTGGGCGACCATCACCGAGGCCACGTCGTCGCGCACTTCCACCCGCGAGGTGACGGCCGGCAGCTCCTCCTTGTAGAGCTGGATGCGCTCCGCGGCGACGCGGGCGAACTCATGGGCGTCGAGGGTAGGCTCGGACGAGTGCGCGGGGTCACACTCCACAGTCTCGAGGAGGTTCAGCGCGTACTTCAAGAGCTCCTCCTCCACCATCCCGTACAGGTGGAGGCTGTCGAAGATAAAGCGCGGCGTGTCGCGCTGCTCGAGCATGCGCAGCTTCTGGTCGATGCCCTCCTGCTCGGCCCGGAAGAGCTGGGCCAACGTCGGATCTTCCGCGTGGTGGATCGGGATCTGGAACAGCGCACGGCGGAGCTCTTCCGGGTCGACGTCGACGGGACGGTAGCGGAGGTGCGGCGCACGCTCGAAGCCGGATGCCTGGAACTCGTGCCATGCGGCCACCGAGTTGATCGGTGTGATGTTCAGCAGGAAGTCGTAGCTCTCGTTGATCCGCGTCAGCGCCCGGTCGGTGCTCCACTCAGGGGCGAGCAGGTGTCGGCGCCCCACGGCCGCAGCAGAGCGGGCGCGGACGTCCGTGTGGTGTCGCAGGAACTGGAACCAGCACTCCCGTATGGCGTCGTCGAGCAGGATCTCGAGGGCGCGCCCCACCATCGGGTAGGCGCGCCCGGTGTCCGGATCGAAGTGGAGTGGATCCAGGTCGATGGTGAGCCAGTAGCAAGGTGTCGACGTCGGCGGGCTCGGGGGCGAGGACGGCTCCACGCGCTGCCGCACCTGGAGCGCGGGCACGTCGCCGAGGCGCGTGATCGGCTCGAGGCCGGAGGCGAGCGCCCCCAAGACATCCGGGTGGGGTGCGCGGCTGCGGACGCGGATCGTCGCTCCACCGGAGGGTCGTTCCAGGAGGTTCAGCTCCACCACGAGGAAGGCGCCGAAGCGGCGGGTGCGCTCCCGGGCGATGTGCTGCAGCACGGCCAGCGCGCGGGTGCCGAGGGACGCTGCGTCCGAGACACCGTCGATCGTCCCCTCCGGGTGGGAGTGCACCAGGTAGGCTGGCCAACCCTCGATGAGGGTCCGGTCTGAAGAGGTGACCCGTTGGGACACCTGACACAGGCCCAAGCAGGGGAGCGGTCGATCGAGGTGGAGTCGCCCCCAGTCCGCGCTGATGCGCACGGGAGACCGGGAGTCGAGCGTTGGGAGCGTGAAGGCGGCCACCCCGTTCATCTCCCGTGCGGCCGCGCTGCAGACCGGTGTAGCGCGGCGTCGATAGGTCCAAGCCGCCCTCGGAGCGGCGGCAGCGCCGCGTCGAGCACGGGCCCCGTCGTGGCCTTCAACGCGTGACCGACCTCCACGAGCAGCCGCTCGTCGACCCGGCCGGACCACTCGTCCATGAAGAACTTCTTCACCTCGACGGCGAGCGCGCAGCCGCGGTCGCCGAAGTGCTCGTGGACCCAGCGTGAGAGGTGCCCTCCTCGGAAGTTGACGTTCTCGCGCACGTCGAGGGCCCTGCCCAAGAAGTCATGCCAGCGCAGCCGCTCCTGGAAGGTGTCGACCACGTGTCCCCAGCGGCGCGCATCGAGGGAGCCGGTGCCCACGTTGATTTCCGGGGCGAGCTGGGCGGGCGACGCGGGAACTCCGGCGCCCCGCCTGCGGTGATTGTAGCTGTGCAGGTCGTACAGGACGAACCCGCCGAACCGGGCGCAGAGGTGCTCGAGGAGCGCGTGCATCTGCGCGTAGAACGCGTGATAGGCGCGGAGAGACTCTCGCACGTCGACGTCGTCGAGGGGGGCCCGCCACACGCGCAAGCCCCACGCGTCGGCGGGGGTGCGGTAGACGCACTTGTCGGGCGGGCGGTTCAGATCGACCTCGAACCGTGAGCGGACGATGCGCACCCACGTGTCGCTCAGCGCGAGCCAACGAGCCGTGTGGGGGTCCTCTTCCCGGAGCCGCTCCGCGTCGTCCAGCGCCATCTTGGGCTGCAGCGAGTGGCGCAGCGCGTGCCCGTCATGGATGGCGGTAGCCACGAGCGGGCTCGCGCCCAGCTGCGCCACGCCTAGTTCGAACTCCCACCGTTCGGTCATGCGCCATCCCCGAGGGGACCCCATCCCGTCCAGGGGCCGACCGAGCTGCCCCGGTTGGCTCCCCTGCGCCGCCCTGGGCTGGCGCTCCGCGAGGTGCCCGTCCCCTCCAGGGGCCCCCGCGAGCCGTCATGTCTGTCTGGCGATGATGGGAAGCGTAGCACGCAGGGCGACGCCGGCGACCTCGTCCCCGCGTCGCGCGCAGGGCTACCGCGTCGCGCGCAGGGCTACTGCGTCACGCGCAGGGCTCACTCAGAGGCATGCCTCGAAGCTGCGTCCGAACTCGAGGGGGGTGGGTCGATCCCGCGGGTCGATGGCCGTGGCCGCTCGCAGCAGCTTCGTTAGCGCCGTGGGATACCCCTGCACGCGGCTCGGATCCTCCAGGGGCAGCTTCTGCATGTGGGCGAAGATGCGGTCCCGCGGCGAGGTCACGTCGTCGAAGAAGGTGCGCCCGGTCGTCACGTTGTAGATGGTGCCCGCGAGGGCGTACACATCGGCGCGCCCATCGAGCTCGACGGGATCGAGCACCTGATCTGGAGCGATGTAGCCGGGAGTTCCGGCCACGAAGCGCCCGGCGGCGTCGGGTGTGATCCGCATCGGGCGCACCATGCCGAAATCGATGACGACGGCGGAGAGGGGACGGGTGTGGGCAGGATCCCGGTGTCGCTCCGGGTCGAAGCGTTCGCCACCCTGGAGCGGCAAGCGGAGCCAGAGGTTCGCGGGTTTGATGTCCCGATGCACCAAGCCCGCGCCGTGCAGGGCGGCCAGCCCGGCGCAGGTGTCCAGCACGACCTGCCGCAGCTCGAAGAGCGTGAGGAGGCGAGCGGCGGAGTATTGCTGGAGGTCGGCGCCGATCAGGAGCTCGAGCACCAGGAAGGGGACCTCCTGGGCGACGCCCCGGTCGATGATGTTGGCGACGTTGGGGTGATAGATCCCTGCGAGCGCGTTGGCCTCCTCCACGAAGGACGCGAGGATGCCTGCCCGCTCCGTGTCGCTCGCGGCGACCAAGGCCTCACGCTTGGGCACCTTGAGCACGAACAAGCGGTCGGCGCCCTGCTTGCGCACGAGCCAGACCTTGCCGATGCCGCCTTCCCCGAGGGGGCGGACCAGCTCGTACCCCTCGAGCATTTCGGGTTGGAGCTTCTTTCGCGAGGGCGGGGGCGGTGGCGTGCGCGCGGTCGCGTCGCGGATGGCGCCCTCCACGAGGGCGGAGGTGACCGGACCCAAGGAGGTGAACCACACGTCGAGCATGGCGAGCTCGCGGGCACGGATGGCGCGGGCGACGAGCGCCGCGATGCGCGGGGCGTTCTCGGTGCTCACTCGCTCGAGGGAGTCGTCCGTCTCGGGCGCGGCTGGGTGCAGCGCCTTCACGGGGTCGGCGAGGGCGCTCTGGAGTCGCTCGGCGGCGAGGACGAGCTCGAGGCAGAGGCTCTCCAGCTCGGGTGTCCGTCCAGAGCAGCCATCGAAACGGCCGAGGCTCGTCGCCAGGGCGCTCAGCGCCTCCGCGAGCTCGGTGGGCGCCGCGTGCAGCTGTCGCAGGGGCTCCAAGGCCTGCGCCGCCCAGCGTCCACCGGGAGCGCCCGACGCGACGGCGGAGCGGATTGCGTCGGCGAGCTCACAGCAACGTTCCAGCGCGCCCTCCTGGATCATCGGCAGCGCCGTCGCTAGCTGCTGGAGCATGGCGGGGCGATCGATGACCAGCGCCCACCAGGCCGCGAAGGGCCCGAGCCACTCGACGTCGTCGACCTCTCCGAGGGCGGTGCCGCGGGTGGTGTCCACGAGGCGCCAGAACACTGAGCTCAGGGCAGCCTGCAGCGCAGAGCGTCGGGGAGACGAGAGCTCTCGGGAGCCATGGGCGATGCCTTCGAGCTTGCGCAGCCAGCGGCAGGTGTCGTGGGCGGTGGGTCCCGCCTTGAGCGTGCTCCCGGCGCCGCAGGCGTCCAACGCGTACCCGCCCAAGCGGATCGCGAGCACCTCCAAGGCCTCGTCGTCCGCGCCCGCCGTCCCCGAGCGACGGCGCTCGAGCAGCTCGTCCAGGAGCTCGCTGGGCGCGCGCGCGAGGAGGCCCCAGGTCTCCATGAGATCGGGCTCGGGGATCGCCTGGGCGCCGGGATGAGTCGCCAGCTGAGGGCTCCACAGACGCAGGGCCATGGAGCGCGCGCAGCCCTCGAGGGCGTTCATGCCGGCGGCGCGATGTCGCAGCGATCCCTGTCCCAGGGCGATGCGGCGAGCCTCCTCGAAGGTGCGATGG
>JAEWOQ010000002.1 GCA_023460875.1 Pseudomonadota bacterium | reverse complement strand
GTCCCAGGGCGATGCGGCGAGCCTCTTCGAAGGTGCGATGGAGGCTCTCCGCGAAGCGGGCGGCGCGGGCGTCCGCCTCCTCGTCGTCGTACTGGGCGGCGAGGTGCACGAGGTTCTCGAGGCCGAGCTCCACGTCCAGAGGGTCGCGCTCGGCGCCCTCCACCGGATCGGTCAGCGCGATGACGGTGAGCCAATCGCGCCACTCCTCGATGGACTCGGCTCGCGCGCGGCGCGCCATCCGGCGGAGCTCTTCGAGGGGCGCGCGCACGGCGGAGGGGCGCTGTCCCCGTCGCCACAGCGCGGCCAAGCCCTGAGCCAGGGCCCGGGCGGCGGTGCTGCCCCCAGCCCCCCCGGCGATCCGCTCCGCGACCTCGTCCCAGATGTCCCGCGCCTCGTGAAACAGGTAGGGGGTCCCAGCTGCCGCGGCGGGTAAGGCCCACTCCTGCGCGTCCTGCCGACGGATGAGCGCCGTCAGCTCGTGCCCGAGGACTCGCAACCGCGAGGCGGGCAACGACGCGAGGGCGGTCATGCCCCGCTCGCGGAGGACGAGAGACTCCCCGCCGATCCAGTCGAGGAGCATGCCCTCGAGGTGCTCCACGGCCCCGGCGAGCCGTCCGAGCGCGCGCGCCGCGTGGACGGACACCAAGGGCTCAGGGTGCAGGATCAACGGTTGGAGGATCTGCAGAGCGCGGCCGAGCTGGGCAGGATCTGCGTGGGCAGGCAGACCAGGGACGCAGATCTCGAGGCAGCGCGCGGCGAGTACGCGGCCGCGCAAGGACCCGTGCGCAGGATCGGCGACGAGGACGTCGAAGCTCTCGTCGGATCGCCATAGCCAAGCGCCGAGCTCAGGCTGCGCCAGCGCGCTCGCCCCCGCCTCCCAGATCAAGATCTCGAGGCGCGCTCGAGCCTCGGCGTTCTCTGGGAGCGTGAAGATCGCGCCGGTGCCGAGCAACGGCACACAGGTGAGGGCGTCGAGGAGCGGTCCTTGCACGAGGCGCTCCTGGGCGGCGACGAGGGCCCGCTCCCGGAGCTCAGGGTGCGTCAGGGCGAGGCGGAGCAGCGGCGCGGTGCGCACATCGGGGCGCGTGGTCACGCTCGTGCACCAAAGGAAGAGCAGCGCGGCGCGCTCGTCCTGCAGAGCCGGCGCGAGCCGCTCTGCGGCGTTGCTCGAACGGGTCAGCGCAGGCAGGCCTTTGTCCAAGGTGTCCCCTGCCTCGGACCAGGTTCGTGCCTCGTCTGCGCTGACGCCCTCGGGGGCCGTGAGCTCCTCGCGGGAGCCTGCCCAGCGAGCCGCGAGCCACGTCGAGAGGGCAGGGTAGTGGGCCGTGGCACTCGTCAGCACGCGCAAGGCTTCGTCCAGCTTGCCGGGGATGAGGGCGCCGGTAATCATGAGCAGCGAGCGTACAACGCTCGCCCGGGTGGGAACCAGGCTGCTCCTCCCCGAGCTCCGGATCCGTTCGCCTCCCTCGTGCGGCAGCTGTCGTGGCGTTGCGATCTCTTCACTCCATGTCACCTCGCCCAGCGAGGACCCCCTGACACTCCGGCTCTGGCGGCGAGCTCACGGCGCCCGCGCAGCGGCCGGCGCCGGAGCGCTCGGCGTGCTGGTGTGGGTGCTCGTGGTCGTGTTCACCGGGCAGGGCGCGGACACGGCGACGCTCGGCGTCGTGTCGCGCGCGCCGCCGCTGCTGGCCACCTTGCTCGCCGTGGCGAGCCGCCGCCTCGTGTTCTCGCTGCTCACGGCGGTGTTCGTCGGAGAG
Source organism: Pseudomonadota bacterium (assembly GCA_023460875.1). Classification (GTDB taxonomy): domain Bacteria; phylum Myxococcota_A; class Polyangia; order Polyangiales; family Polyangiaceae; genus NIC37A-2. The sequence continues at coordinate 3,550 of JAEWOQ010000002.1, read as the reverse complement.
GTGCTGCGCCACGGCTGGCTGCAGGCCGCGCCGCGGGTAGTCACCGAGCACCTGCTCGGCAAGCTGGTCAGCCCCTGGCACCTGCAGGTCCTCGGGTTCACGTGCATGCTGCTGGGGACGGTGCGGGTCGCCACGGTCTCGGGGGGCGCTCAGGCGGTGGTGGACCGAGTGTGCGCTTGGGTGCGCTCGGCGCGCAGCACGCGGGTGGCGACGGTGCTGCTCGGGTGCGTCGTATTCTTCGACGACTACGCCAACTGCATGCTGGTCGGGCCCACCATGCGTCCGCTCTCCGATCGCTACCGGATCGCGCGAGAGAAGCTGGCGTATCTGGTGGACACCACCGCCGCTCCCGTCGCTGGCCTCGCGCTCGTCTCCACCTGGGTCGGCTACGAGGCGGGGCTCTTCCAGGAGGTGGGCCAGGAGCTCGGGCTCGAGCTACGAGGTTATGCGCTGCTCCTCGCCGCGCTCCCCTTCCGGTTCTACTGCGTCTTCGCGTTGGTCGCGGCCTTCACCTGCGCGGTCTTGGGTCGGGATTTCGGGCCGATGCTCAGGGCGGAGCGAGAGGCGCGGCGCAGGGCCGAGGCGCCGAGCGGGTCGACGGCCGCCGGCACCTCGCCCGGGGCAGCGACGGAGGTGGGCGATGAGAGCCCCGTCCCGGTGAGTCAGCGCCGTGGGCGGCACGCGGTCCTCCCGATCCTCACGATCCTCGGCGGAGCGCTGGGCGGGTTCCTCATCGACGGCGGCGGGGCGGCCATCTTGGTGGAGCGACCCAGCGAGGTGTTCTCCGCCGGGTTCTGGTCGCAGACCCTCATGGGGACCCCGAGCCACGCGGCGGTGTTGTTTCGGGCGGCTCTGCTCGGAGCGCTGCTCGCGATGACCCTGCCCGTCCTGGAGCGAGCGCTGTCCCCGCGGGCGTCTGTCGGCGCGTTCTTTTCGGGGGTGCGCTCGGCCGGCTACGCGGTGCTCATCTTGCTCTCCGCGTGGGCGCTCGCCGCCGTCTGCAAGGATCTCGGCACGGGACCGACGCTGATCGGGCTGGTGAGCGGTGGCCTCGAGCCCGCGCTCGTGCCAGCTGGGACCTTCCTCGTCGCTGCGCTGGTGGCCTTCTCGACGGGCAGCGCCTTCGGCACGATGGCGATGCTGATCCCGGTGAGCCTCCCGCTGGCCCACGCCACGGGCTCGGAGGTGTTGATCGTGCTCACGGCGGCGGCCGTGCTCGACGGCGCGATCTTCGGAGACCACTGCTCTCCCATCAGTGATACGACGATGATGTCGAGCATCGGAGCGGGCTCGGACCACATCGCGCACGTGTCTACCCAGCTGTCGTACGCGCTGCTGGGGATGATGGCGGCGCTCTTCCTGGGTTATCTCCCGATCGCCTTCGGTGCGCCTCTGCTCCTCTGTTACGGGACAGGGATCGCGTTGGTGTTCGTGGTGTTTCGTTTCCTGGGGCGAACGAGCGGCGACGACGTGGAGCCCGGTGAGCTCCTAACGCCACGAGGCTCATGGCTCGAAGCGCCACAGGGCAACGAAGAAGGGTGACACGCCGACCTCGACCGTCTGCAGGTGGGCGAGGGCGCCGCTGGCCCCGTCGATGCGGAAGAGCGCGACGTTCTGGGTGTCCTGGTTGCCGACGAGCAGGAGCTCGCCCTCGGGCTCGATGGTGAAGTTGCGCGGGGTCTCCCCGCGGGTGCTCTCGTGCCCGAGGAGCGTGAGGTCGCCGTCGGTGGTGACGGAGTAGCGGGCGAGGGTGTTGCTCTGGCCGCGGTTCGTCACGTAGGCGTGCCGGCCCGAGGGGGTCACGTGCACGTCGGCTCCCGTGTGCGTGGCAGGGGCCGAGGCGTGCTCCGCGGGTAGGCGTCGCACCGCTCCGCGGGCGGACAGGGTGCCCGCAGCGGAGATGGAATAGATCCCGACGTCGTCGCTCAGCTCCGACACCACGTAGGCGCGGTGTCCCTCGGGGTGAAAGGCGACGTGGCGGGGGCCGCCCCGCTGCGGCACGTCCGCGGGGCTGAGGGGCACGAGGGCGCCGTTCTCCAGCTCGAACTGGGCGATGGCGTTCCGATCGAGGCTGGGCACGTAGACGTGGGAGGTCCCGGGCCGAACCGGCGCGGCGTGGCTCTTCGACCCGGTGGCGTAGCTTTGCGCGGGGGCGCCGACGGCGCCGGCGCGATCCAGCGGGAACACGACGGTGGTGCCTTCGCCGTAGTTGGCGGCGAGGAGCGCTGCGCCGTCCGCGTCGACGGACAGGTAGACGGGCTTGCCGGAGGAGGCCTGGTGCGCTCCAGGGGTCAACCTGCCCGTGGTCGGTTCGACGTGGACCGTGTGCACGCCGCCGAGCTCCTCGTCGGCGATGTACAGGATTGGCAGCGTGGGGTGCCGCGCGGCGAAGGAGGCGAGGCCGCCGATGCGTTTGCGGTCGATCTGGGTCAGGCTGCCCGCCTCTCGATCGAGGGCGTAGCTGGTGACGTGTCCAGGCTCCGCGGCGCCCCAGGTGCCGCTGGCGACGAAGACGTATTCTCTCGGTTCGGTCACGACGTCATCTCCTCTTCGGGCCTCGCCCGCTTCAGCTGCGACAGGTGGGCTGCCTCCGGCGGAGTCGGCGGCGCTGACGCCGCTGCTCCTGGCGCCTGCGGATCCGTCGTGCGTGGGCGCCTTGGAACACGCGGTCGGGAGCGTGAGCGAGAGGGCGCCGCCAATCGCCCAGGAGCGGAGCTCGTTCATTCGGGAGCTCAGTGTCGCGGGTTTCGGGGAGCGCGCCACCCCGAGTCCCTGCGGGCGTCGTGGCTCTTCGCCGAACCGCGCCCGGTCTGCGTGCCGGCCTGCGTGGGGCGGCTCTGCGCGCGTCGGGTCTCCACCACGAGTTGGCGTTCGCCGCGAGCCAGGTTCAGTGAACGGGGTCGTCACCGCGCCCGGGGAGGGGCCCAGCGTGCGCTCGAGGGTCCCGGTGGCCGTGCTCGCGGCCATGCTCGTGGCCATACCCGTGGCCATGCTCGTGGCCGTGTGCTCGATGGCTCAGCGCGCCGTCAGTGTGCAAGACCGCCAACCAGGCGCGGATGCCGGCCAGCCAGATGCTGCGTAAGAGCACCGCACCGCAGAGCACGCTCAGGACGATGGCCGCGGTCGAGGGAGCGCCGTGGAGGCCCGAGACCTCCGTCGCGATGCCTCGGACGGGGATCCAGGCGTTCACGAGCGGCGCCAGGGCCCAGGACACGAGGACCAGGGCGAGGGTCGCCGCGACGGTGGCCCGGAGCCCGAAGGCGCGACGGAGGAAGAACAGGGTCACGAGGTTCGTGATCGGCCCGAGGAGCAACACCACCAGAGCGACGCCCGGGGAGAGCCCTTTGCCGATCGAGACCGCCGCGAGGGGGACGGCCGCGGGGGCGCAGATGTACCCGGGGACCGCGACCAGGGAGACCACCAGCAGGTCCCACCACAGGGACCTGCTCCCCGACAGGGCGTCCGCCGGGAGCAGGACTTGCAAGAACGCCGCCGCCACCACGCCGAGCACCATCCAGGCGCCCAGATGGTGGAGGAGCATGTCGAACCG
>JAEWOQ010000001.1 GCA_023460875.1 Pseudomonadota bacterium | reverse complement strand
CAAGAACCTCGTCGCGGCCGGCGTGGCGCGGCGCTGCGAGGTGCAGGTCGCCTACGCCATCGGCGTGGCCAAGCCCATGGGCGTCTACGTGAACACCTTCGGCACCGGCAAGGTCGACGACCAGGTGTTGGCGGACTACGTGTCCAAGGAGTTCGACTTCCGCCCGCGCGCGCTCATCGAAGAGCTCGGGCTGCTCCGCCCGATCTACGCCCCCACCGCCGCCTACGGTCACTTCGGCCGCAGCGAGTTCTCGTGGGAGAAGACGACCCGCGCCAAGAAGATCGCCAGCGATCTGCTCGGCTCGAAGGCCTCCAGCTCCTCCGCGCCCAAGGCGAACGCCAAGGAGCGCAGCGCTCGCGCCAAGAAGAGCAACGGCAAGGCCGCCCCCAAGTCGAGCCCGCGCCCCCGGGCTGCGCGGCACGCCAGCTAATCCCGTAGCGGACACTTGGACGAGGCCCTGACCGGCGCCTCGTCCAAGAAGGCGCCTGTAGGGCCCTCCTCTGACGGAGGGCCTTTTCCTTTCTAGCGGGGCCGAGGCCCGCTCCCAGCTCAGTCTGCGCGCACGCAGTTTCGCCCCGCGTGCTTCGCGGCGTAGAGGGAGCGATCCGTGCGCTCGTAGAGCTCGGCGGCGGACTCCCGGGGCCGCCGCTGGCAGACCCCGAGGCTGAGCGTCACGGGGATCTCGACCCCGTCGAACACGAAGCTCTGCCGGGCCACGGCGCGGCGCAAGCTCTCCGCCAGCTCCAGCGCGCCGTCCAGCAAGGCGCCCGGCGTCACGACAGCGAACTCCTCTCCGCCCACCCGGGCGAACCTGGAGCGGTCGTCCACCATCCCCCGGGCGAGCGCGCCGATCCCCCGCAACACCATGTCGCCGGCCGTGTGCCCGTGGTCGTCGTTGACCACCTTGAAGTGGTCCAGGTCGAACAGCACCAGGCTCACGTCCTCGTCGCCGCCGCAGGCTACGTGCAGCTCTTCCTCGAAGGCAGCCTTGTTCAGCGCGCCCGTGAGCGCGTCGTGACGCACTAGGCGATCGAGGTTCTCGTGATAGGCGGCCTCGACGGTGTCGCCAGCGAGGTACTTGATCAGCGTCTTGCCGATCTGGATCTGATCCCCGTCCCGCAGCTGACCCCGTGTGACCCGCTCATAGTTCACGAAGGATCCGTTCGTGGAGCGCATATCCGTGATCACGTGCTCCGCGCCCGTCCACTCGATGCGGGCGTGCTGCCGGCTGACGGAGTCCCCCTGCAGCATCAGGGAGCACCCGGAGCCCCGCCCGATGACGACGGGCGCCTCGCCGACCACGACTCGTTGCCCGATCCGCCCTCCAGAGAGCACCACGAGCAGCGCGCCGCGATCCGCGCCCACGGGGCGCACGAGGCCGTCCGCGCAGCGCGCCACGGTGATCTCCACCGTCGACTCGAGAATGTCGTCCTTAGCCACCTGCGCTTCTCACTCTTCGGATCTCACGACCTTGGCCTGCGGGGATCCTGCGATTTCAGCACCACTTCCCTGAACGAGGGAAGGTGCGACGGCGCCCCACACCCACTCCGGACATGCGACCGGAGCGGGCGCGGCCAGTGTCGACTCGGCAAGCAACCGAACGCCTCGCGCCATTCCCCGCGGAGCCGGTGCGCCGCGAGATTGGTCAGATGTCGTAATACATCTCGTACTCGATGGGCGCGGGATACTGGCGAGCTCGGGCGATCTCGTGCTCGCGCTTGTACTCGATCCAGGTCTCGATGACGTCCCGGGTGAACACGTCCCCTTGCAGCAGGAACTCGTGATCTCGCTCCAGGGCCGTCAACGCGTCCTCCAGGGAGACCGGCAGCTTCGGGACGTCCTTCAGCTCCTCGGGGCTGAGGCTGTACAGGTCTTTGTCGAGGGGATCCCCCGGGTCGATCCGGTTCTTGATGCCGTCGAGACCAGCCATGAGCATCGCCGGGAACGCCACGTAGGGGTTGCAGGTGGGATCGGGGAACCTGACCTCGAGGCGCTTGCCCTTCGCCGCCTGGGAGTAGGTCGGGATGCGGATCGCGGCGGAGCGGTTACGGCTCGAATAAGCGAGGTTCACCGGCGCCTCGAAGCCAGGGACCAGCCGCTTGTAGCTGTTGGTGGTGGGGTTGGTCAGGGCGGCCAGCGCGGGGGCGTGGCGCAAGAGCCCGCCGACGTACCACAGGGCCTTCTCGCTGAGCCCGCCGTAGCCGTCACCCGCGAACAGGGGCTTGCCGTCCTTCCACAGGGACTGGTGGCAGTGCATGCCGTTGCCGTTGTCGCCGGCGATGGGCTTGGGCATGAAGGTCGCGCTCTTGCCGTAGCGAGCCGCGACGTTCTTCACGATGTACTTGAACCACATCAGCTTGTCGGCGATCGCCAGCAGCGAGTCGTAGCGCATGTCGATCTCGCCCTGACCGGCGGTCGCGACCTCGTGGTGGCTCAGCTCCACCTCGAGCCCGCAGCGCTCCATCTCCAGGCAGATCTCCGTGCGCAGATCGTGCATGGTGTCTTGGGGGAGGACGGGGAAGTAGCCCTCCTTGTGGCGGATCTTGTGGCCGAGGTTCGGGCGCTCGTCCCGCCCCGAGTTCCAGTCCGCCTCGACGCTGTCGATGAAGTAGAAAGACCCGCTCGGGCCGCAGTCGAAGCGCACGTCGTCGAACACGAAGAACTCCGCTTCGGGCCCGAAGTAACAGGTGTCCGCCAGGCCCGTGCTGCGCAGGTACTCCTCCGCTTTTGCTGCGACGTGGCGGGGATCACGCGTGTACTTCTGCCGCGTGATGGTGTCGCGCACCGTGCACTGCAAGGACAGCGTCGGGTGCTTCGTGAACGGATCCATGCGCGCGGTGGCGGGATCCGGGATGAGCAGCATGTCGCTCTCGTTGATCGGCTGGAAGCCGCGGATGGACGAACCGTCGAACCCGAAGCCCTCCTCGAAGCTCTCCACCTCCAAGCGGCGGAACGGAGCCGTGGTGTGGTGCCACTTCCCAGGCAGGTCGATGAACTTCAAATCGACCATGACGGCCCCGCTCTTCTTGCCCAGCTCGATTGCTTGCTTCGCGTCCATTCCGTAACGATCTCCCGCACGCCCGCGCCTCGGGGTGCACGTTTCGCGCTGCACACTTCGCAGAGCCCAGCGCCGCACGCGCACGCCGACCTGCCGGAGAGGAGTCTACGGTTAGTCGACTCTCAATACCTAGAGCGAGGTAGCGGTTTGCCTCTGTCTGGACCGGGGCGGGCGGGGCGCTCGAGAGCCCGAGCCTGTGCGGCGGACGGGAGCGATCGGGGTGGATGTGGGAGCGGCGGCCCGCGCCCCCCGGACGCACGACAGGGCAGCGTCCTCGTGGATCGCTGCCCTGGAGTCGCCCGTCGGGACGCCATCGAACGGGAGCCGTCGCGCGCCGGGGGAGCTCTCGACCTCTGGGAGCCCCCCGCGCGTCACCCCTTCAGATCGCCTCGTCGCCGCGCTCGCCGGTGCGGATACGCACGGCCTCATCGATCGGTCCGACGAAGATCTTTCCGTCACCGATGCGCCCGGTCTTGGCGCTCTTCTCGATGGCGTCGATGACCTGGTGAGCGAGGTCGTCCGGCACCACGATCTCCAGCTTGACCTTGGGCACGAAGTCCACGACGTAGGCCGACCCACGGTACACTTCCTTCTTGCCCCCCGTCCGTCCGAAGCCCTTGACCTCGGTCACGGTCATGCCCTGGACCCCGACCTCGGACAAGGCGTCCTTGACCTCGTCCAGCTTGAACGGCTTGATGATGGCCTCGACCTTCTTCATGGCTTTCTCCTCAGGTTGACTCTAGCCCCCGCGGGGGGAGGTTGCTTGGCCCACTCCGGCCTTCGATTCCGTCCCAGGGGGTCGTTTTCTGCTGTCCCCGAAGTCTCGGGGCGGTTGAATTGACTGTAGCGTGCCACCTGCTCCTGAGCCGTAAGCACCCACCTCGAGGCCTCCGGCACCTCCGGCGCGCACCATCGAGTACCTGGCGCGCTGTTTCCTAAATGTTTCCGATTCGCTTCGCTGGCCCGGGACCCAACGATTTGGGGCGATTGCCTCGAAAGCGATACGGCCGGGTGTAGGAAAGTGTGCTCACGAGTCGCCCTCTGAGCCCAGAGGGATCCCACGGGAGCCGGCGGGCTGGGCGGGAAGCCTCGAGGAGTGGTCCTCTGGAGGCTGGCGAAAGGGCGACGTCTGGGCTCCAATCAGCGTCGAGCCCGACCCTTCCCCGTCCGAAGCGGTAAGTCCAGAACCTCCCGCAACTTTCCAAGACGTTCCCCGGCGCGTTTTCTCTGTCCATGCCCTCGCAGAACAGGTCCAAGGTCCCCATCGGTACCGTCCTCGAGGGGAAGTTCCGCATCACCCAAGAAATTGGTCGGGGCGGAATGGCCGCGATCTACGAGGCGGAGAACGTCGACATCGGCAAGCGGGTCGCCGTGAAGATCCTGGCGGACGAGCTCCTCTCCTCCCACGTGGTCCGAGAGCGGTTCATTCGCGAGGCCCGCGCCGCCGCGGCCATCCGCAGCCCGTTCATCTGTGAGGTCTACGACGTCGGCATGTACGACGATCGGCCGTTCCTGGTGATGGAGCTGCTCGAGGGGGAGAGCCTCTACGACCGCATGACCCGCGTGCGGCAGATGCCCGTGGAGAGCACGGTCAAGATCGCGACGCAGGTGGCCCGGGGCCTGAGGAAGGCGCACGAGGCGGGCATCGTCCACCGGGACCTCAAGCCCGAGAACATCTTCCTCACCCGCGACGAGGACGGCGAGCTCCTGGCCAAGCTCGTCGACTTCGGGCTCGCCAAGTTCTACGAGACGGCGAGCGACGAGAAGAACGTCCGCTTGACCCGCGAAGGCGCCCTGTTCGGGACCCCCGCTTACATGAGCCCCGAGCAAGCGAAGGGCCAGGGCGAAGTGGATCACCGCGCGGACCTCTGGGCCCTCGGCTGCATCGTCTACGAGTGCCTCACGGGGCAGACCGTGTGGAACGTGGAGCAGGGTGTCGCCATGATCCTGGCGCAGATCGCCGGCGCGCCGATCCCCGTCCCCTCGAAGCTGCGCCCGGATCTCCCTCCCAGCTTCGATGAGTGGTTTCAACGCGCCCTCGATCGGGACGCCACGCGCCGCTTTCAGACCGCTCACGCTTTGACGGATTCGCTCTTGCGAGCCCTCGGACCCGAGGCGCAGCAGACGCGCTCCCCTCTGCCCAGCGAGCTGGAAGGTCACCTCGTCGACGCGCTCGTCGACGGTCGCCCCCTGCCGCTGGACGCGGGGGTGTACGCAGGAGCCGCGGATCCCCGCAGCACGGAGCCTGGGACGGGGCCCCTGCATCCCCTGAACCCGACCTTCGGGGGGTCCTCCCAGGAGCCGCAGAGCGTCCAGCCCACCTCCCTCCCTCCTCCTCGGAAGGGCGCCGGCACGGCGATCGCTTGGCTCTTGGGGGCGGCCGCGGTGGCGCTCGGCGGCTACGCCGTCTGGCTCAACGTGCTGCATCCCCCTGGGTTGACCTCCGAGACGCACGCGGCCACCGGCGAGTTGGAGCGGGAGCCCGCGGAGACCGCTCCTTACGCCGTCGTCATCAACGAGGCACAACGGCTGCTCGCCGCGGGGGCGTCCGAGCCCGCCATCGCGAAGCTCAAGGAGGCTCTCGACCTCCCGGGCGGCAAGATCGTCGGGCAGTCGCTGCTCGCGCACACAGAGGCCGCCTTCGAGGAGCCCCCAGGCGACTGTCGCCTGTTGGGCATGGGGCGCCCGCGCCCCTTCGACGTGATGGATCCTGCCTCCTATCCGGCGCTCCTCGCTGGCGGGGGCACCATCCTGGCCGCCTGGACCGACATGCACCAGGACGGTCGTCGTCGGCACGCCTACGTGGCCATGCTCGACGGCGCCATGCGCCGGGTCTCCCCTGCCCTCAACATCACCCCGGAGTCGAGCTCCACGATCAGCCCGGCGCTGCACCCCGCCAGCGAAGGCCTGGCGCTGATCTACTGGGAGTCCGGCGGCAAGGAGCCCGGCGTCTACGTGCGGCGGCTGGAGGCCGATGGGCGTATCGCCAGCCCAGCGCGCCTGCTCTCGGAGCCTCGCAAGGACAAGTACTATCCCACCCTGGCTCCCCTGCCGGACGGGGGCTTCGTCGCCCTGTGGAGCGAGCGCAAGAACAAGTCCACGGTCTCGGACATCGTGGTGCGCCGGCTCGACGCGGACCTGAACCCCGTCGGGAACATGGTGGCGCTCACCGCCTTCATGAGGGGCGGCGCCTCTTACACTTCGGCCACGGTCGTCGGTGACACACTGTTCGTGGCGCTGCGCCACAGCCCCACCCCGGCCCAGGGCAACATCCAGCTGCTGCGGGTCCCGCTGAGCTCGACCGAGCTCACCTCGGGGGTGACGCCCAACGCCAAACAGGACGTCGTCGCCGGTGAGCTCGTCCAGGTCCATGGCCCCGGACCCCACTCGGAGCCGAACCTGGTGTGCGGCGACGACGGCTGCCTGCTCGTCTGGGACGAAGAGGGCGCTGGCGCCCTCGCGGCCTTCGTGCCCCACGACAAGAAGGAGCCCCTCTGGCACCGGGAGTTCGCCCCCGAAGCCATCCGTCCCACCGTGGTGGCCGTGCCAGCCGCCGCCGGCGGATCGGCGACCGCGCGCGGCATGGTCGCCTACTTCGCCGGCTCGCGCCTGCGCATGGCCCCCATTCACCGGGACGGCGTCGGGCCGAGCAGCATCATCAGCCGCGTCAGCGGCTTTCAGCCTCGTCCAGCGCTGGCCGCGGGCTCCGCGCCCGGTGAATGGATCGTGGGCTGGCGTGACTACGAGGCGGGTCACCTCGAGATCTTCGTCGCGAGGGCATCGTGTCAGGGGGCCCATCCGCGATGAGCCCCTCTCCGCTGGCGTCCGGCCCGCGCGCGACGACTTCGCTGACGATCCCCTCACGCCTGTCCGTGCGCCGCCGCCCCCTCGAGACCACCCGCACGGTGCTCGTCCCCGTCGAGCGCCCCGACAGCCCCGAGCTCTGGGACGTCATCGAGGAGTCACGCTGGCACCTGGAGCGCTGGTTGCCGTGGGTCCCCTTCAACAACACGCCCGAGGCGAGCGACCGCTACGCGGACGCCTGCGAGAAGGACTGGGACAACGGGCGGGCCGTGCGCCTCGCGGTGCGCGACAAGACAACGCGCGCCCTCTTGGGGGTCGTGGGGCTCGACGCCTGCGTACACCTGCACCGGAGCTGTGAGCTGGGCTACTGGCTGCGGCGGGACGCGACCGGCCGGGGCCTGATGGCCGAGGCGGCGGCGGAGGCCGTGCGCTTCGCCTTCGCCCGCATGAACGTACATCGCATCCGCTGCGCTGCTGCTACGGACAACTACCCGAGCCTCCGGGTGATCCAGCGGCTGGGGTTCCGCTTCGAGGGCGTGGCGCGCCAGGCGGAGTTCGTCGCCTCTCGCTGGCTGGACCACGCGCTGTTCGCGCGCCTGTCCACCGACGACGTGTCGAGCTGACGTGGCGCGCCAGGCCGTCCCCTTCCAGATCGTCGCGCCGCTGGTCGTCGTGCTGCTCGGCGTCGCGGTCGCAGCCGCGGTGGCCGCCCTGGGGGTGCATGAGCTGCGCGTCCAACGGGAGGACGCGGCCCAGCTCCGCAGCGAGCTCTTGGCCGTCACCTGCGCCGCACGCCTGGACGCGATCACGAGCGAGCACCACGGCCCCTTCATCCAGCAGAGCGCGCGGCGCGCCGGGGCCGAGTTCCTCGTCTTGGACGTGGAGACGGCCGCGGTCCTCGAGAGCTCGCTGGCCGCCGTCGACGCGGCTCTGGCGCGGCGCTTCGTCGACGAGACCACCGGCACCCTGCAGACGGAGCTGGGCCTCACCCACTTCTCGGCGGCGCCCTTCGCGGGGGGCGAGCAGCTCGCCGTCGCCCTCATCGGCACCCCGGAGGTCCCCTTCGCCTCGAGCTCCCTCGCTACGTCCGTGGCCACCTTCGCCGCCCTCCTGATCGCCGCCGCCGCCTTCGTGGCTTGGGCGCTCGCGCGAGACGTGCACGGGGACGTCATGTTCGTGCGCACACGGATCGTGGAGATGGCCAAGGACGAGCGCGCTCCCGAGGGGGAGCCAATCCCCGTGCGCACCATCGACCAGGTGGGGCAGCTCACCGCCTCCTTCAACGTCTTGCTCGAGCGCTTCAAGGCGGCGGAGCGGGCCTACCGGCAGGATCTGTCGGGGGCGACCGCCTTCGACCGCGATCGCAGCGATTTCCTCGCCGCCCTCAGCCATGAGCTGCGCACGCCCCTCAACGCGATCCTCGGCTTCGCGGACGTGCTCCTGGCGGAGGTGGACGGCCCGCTCTCGGAGGAGGCCCGCGAGAACCTGACCATCGTGCGCACGAGCGGCGAGCACCTGCGCTCGCTGATCGACGACATCCTCGCCCTCAGCGCTATCGAGTCGGGCGAGCTGCGCCTCAGCCGCGAGCTGGCGGACGTCGCCGGCATCGCCCGGGACGTGGTCGCGGAGGCCCGCGTCACCGCGGAGCAGAAGAACCTGGCCATCCTGCTCGAGGTCCCCCAAGCGCCGGCGCTGGCGCACGTGGACGCCCGGCGCGTGCGTCAGATCCTGAGCAACGTCGTCGGCAACGCGGTCAAGTTCACCAGGGACGGCTCCGTCCGGGTCACCGTCTCCCAGGACGCCGAGGACGTGCTCGTCGTCGTCTCCGACACGGGCCCGGGGATCCCCGCCGAAGCCCTCGAGCGCATCTTCCATGAGTACCAGCAGACCGGGGGCCCCACCGCCCAGCGCAGCGGGACCGGCTTGGGCCTCGCGATCACCCGGCGCCTGGTGCAGATGCACGGGGGGACGGTGCGGGTGGAGAGCACCCTGGGCGAAGGTGCGAGCTTCGCCATCTCCCTGCCCATCGACGACGGCGGTTCGCCGTCGGGGATCCCGCCCCGCTTCTGGGGGGCTCGTGAGCCGCTGACCCGGGAGGGATAGGGTCTCCAGCCCCGAGCGCACCAAAGTGCTGTAAGGTTGCGGCGCCATGGCCAAGCAGAGCTCCCCGCCGCCCTCCGAGCGCTTCGTCGACGCAGAGGGCCGTGAGGAAGACGGACGCTTCGATCGGATCTTTCGTCCCGACTCCCTCGCTGATTTCGTCGGGCAGACGAAGCACAAGGAGAACCTCCACGTCTTCGTGCGGGCCGCCCTCAAGCGCGGCGAGCCCCTCGACCACATCTTGCTGTGCGGTCCTCCCGGCCTCGGCAAGACGACCCTGGCTTACATCCTCGCGCACGAGATGGGAGTGAACCTGCACCTGTCGAGCGGTCCAGCGATCGAGCACAAGGGCATGCTGACGGGGCTCCTCACCCGCCTGCAGAAGAACGACGTTCTGTTCATCGACGAGATTCATCGCCTGAGCGCGCCCGTGGAGGAGGCCCTTTACCCCGCCATCGAGGACTTCCGCATCGACGTGATGATGGGCGAAGGTGCCTACGCCGAGAGCATCCCCTTGGACCTCAAGCCCTTCACCCTGGTGGGCGCGACCACCCGGACCGGCCTCCTCACGAAGCCCCTCCAAGAGCGCTTCGGCGTCACGCTGCGCCTCGATTTCTATCCGCCCGAGGATCTCGCCCGCATCATCCGTCGCAGCGCCGAGCTGCTCGGCACCCCCTGCGACGAGGGCGGCGCCTACGCCCTCGCGCTGCGCTCCAGGGGCACGCCGCGGGTCGCCAATCGCCTGATCCGCCGGGCGCGCGACTTCGCCGACGTCCACGGCAGTGGTAAGATCGATAGAGCGATCGTCGAGCTGACCTGCACGCGCCTCGACGTCGACGACGCGGGCCTCGACACGATGGATCGCCGCCTGCTCGGCGTGCTCATCGAGCACTACGACGGCGGGCCCGTCGGCGTGGAGACCCTGGCGGCGGCGCTCGCGGAGCCGCGGGACACCATCGAAGACGTGTACGAGCCGTACCTGCTCCAGCAAGGCTATCTGGGCCGGACACCTCGGGGGCGCATCGCGACGAAGAAGGCCTACGAGCACCTCGGCGCCACGCAGGAGCGCCGCGAGGGGAGCCGCAAGGATCCCCAGGGCTCCCTCTTCTGATCTCCTGGGTGAAACCCGCGCGCTCGAAAAAAAAAGCGCCCCAGGTGTTCAGGGTCCTGGGGCGCTCCGCATCACCTGCCCCCGTGGCTCAGACGGGGACAGGTGGGTGCTCTGTGATGTGGGGTGACGCTCACTCGGCGGGCTCGAGGTTCGCGACCGCCGCAGGAGACCTCGCTGGCGCGCCGAGCACGCTCGAGGTGCTGGCGCCGCCCATGTCGTAGGCGTGCATCTCGTGCTCGCCATAGTCGAGCCCCTCGATCTCCTCCTCCAGGGTCACGCGCAGGCCCATCGTCGCCTTGATGATCCCGAAGAGCGCGGAGGCGCAGATGACCGTGTAGACGGCGTAGGCCGCCACGCCGAGCGCCTGCACCCCCAAGGAGGCCTCTTCGGCGAAGATGCCCACCGCGAGCGTGCCCCAGATGCCGCAGCTCAGGTGCACGGAGATCGCGCCCACGGGATCGTCGACCCTGATCTTGTCCATCAGGATGACCGAGCCCACGACGATCCCACCGGCGATGAAGCCCACCACGATGGCGGCGTTGGGCGAGATGACGTCGGCGCCCGCGGTGATCCCGACGAGGCCCGCCAAGACGCCGTTGAGGGCCATCGAGAGATCCGGCTTCCGGCTCACGAAGCTGTAGGCGAACATCGCGCCGACCCCGCCGGCGGCGGCGGCCAAGGACGTCGTGACGAGCACGCGGGAGGTGTCCCCCGCGGCGGCGCTCAGCACCGAGCCGCCGTTGAAGCCGAACCAACCGAGCCAGAGGACCAGGGCGCCGATGGTGGCCAGGGGCATGTTGCTCCCAGGGATTGGGGTCATCTTGCCGTCCTTGGAGTATTTGCCGAGGCGCGGTCCGAGCATGGCGGCGCCGATGAGCGCGCCCCAGCCGCCGACCGAGTGCACCAAGGTCGAGCCCGCGAAGTCATAGAAGCCCATCGCGTCCAGCCAGCCCTCGCCCCACTTCCACGACCCCGCGATGGGGTACACGAACGTCACGAACAGGGTCGCGAACACCATGAAGCTCGTGAGCCTGATGCGCTCGGCGACCGCCCCCGACACGATGGTCGCCGCGGTGGCGGCGAACATTCCCTGGAAGATGAAATCCGTCCAGTAGGTGTAGCCCTCGTTGTAGGCGGAGGTCTCGCCCCCCTCCGGCAGCGGGATCCCGAAGCCCGCGAAGCCGAAGAACTCCCCCACGCTGAAGTCGCCCGGGTACATCAGGTTGAAGCCGATCGCGTAGTACGTCAGCAGACCGACGCAGATGACGAAGACGTTCTTGAAGAGGACGTTGACGGTGTTCTTGGCGCGGGTGAGCCCGGACTCCAGGGTCGCGAAGCCCATGTGCATGATGAAGACCAAGGCGGTGCAGATCATCATCCACACGTTGTTCACCGTGAACATTTCCGGTGAGACGCCTTCGGCCGCCTCGGCAGCTTCCTCGGCCAGGGCGAGCGCCGGAGCCAGCAGGCTAAGGCCGGCGAGGGTCAGTGCAGCGAGTTTCTTCATGGTTCCAAGCACTCCTTATGCGCTGGCCGGGCAGCCCATCGGGCCTCCATCCGGTCCATCCAGGTGTGCCGATTGGATACGTGGTGGGCTGTTTCCCACGCGTTTCGACCTGTGGACGCCTCGATGAACGTCGCGGGCGGCCCTCGTTTTGTGAGGAAAGAGCGGAATTTACGGGCCGTTCTCCCCTCGCGGACCGTTCACGCGTGTTTCGCGCCAGAAACACTCACGGCCCGTGGCCCGAACAAAGCCTCGAACTTACTCGACTTTCCGCCCCACGCGCCCTCGCCAGTCCTGTCCCTCCCCCGAGCACGTCGGCCCACGATTCGCCACCAGGACCAGTCTAGCTAGGATGCGCCACCCCCAATGAGGATCCGGGCCATCGCATCCGCGAGCGCGAGGAGCAACGCCATCGGCGTCGTGGAGCTCGACTGCACTCCTCATGGGCTCTTGCTCGGGTTCTTGGGTGTAGGAGCGTTCAGTGAAGGGTACGCGCCGGGAGCCCTCGCGAGCGGCGTCCAGCTCACAGTGCCCTGGAGCGCGGTGCGTCAGGCGCGCGCCGAGGGCGACCAGCTCTACCTCGAGCTCGACTGGTCCAGTCTCCCGCACGACAAGCTGACCCTGACTCGCTTCTCCCTGGGCACCGCGGCCCACCCCCTGGAGCTCAGACGCCAGCGGCTCATCCTTCATGTGAGCTCCGTCGCGGCCGCGGCCATCTCCAGCCTGGTAGCCGCCGCGGTGGTGCCTCACCTCACCCCGAGCGCGACCGCCACGCTGACCCTCTCCGTGGGCGCCGCCGCGGCGCTCCTGGTGCTCGCCATTGCGCTCCTCGTGGATCAGCGGCTGCTCGGGAGCCCCATTCGGGAGGCAGCCCTGCGCGCGGCGTTCGTGGCGGAGCTCGAACGTCACGTCCCTCACCTCGTCCGCACCCCCGTGGCGCCCCCCCCCCCCCCCGCCCCCCCC